>JACRBU010000188.1 GCA_016213085.1 Coriobacteriales bacterium | reverse complement strand
GGTGAGATCGAGCGGTCGGTGACCGAGTCCCCGTAGGGAGTCCCCCGCTCGTCGGTCGACCGCTCGGCGATAGGGATGAACTGGATGAATCGCGCGCCCGCCTCGTCGCGCAGGAACCGATAGACGTCGACGCCGCGTCCCTCGCCCGCCCGGCCGATCGTGGCGAGGGCGTTCCACTCGGCACCCGCAGCGTCGAGTTCACCGATCGCGCGTAGCACCCTGCCGTGTGTCGGCCGGTTGCGTCGGTCGTGACGGTATGCGTCGTGGACATCGGCAGGCCCGTCGATGCTCACGCCGACCAGGAATCGATTGCGTGCGAAGAACCGCGCCCACATGCGGTCAATGAGCGTCCCGTTCGTCTGGATCGTGAAGAACGGTCGCTGACCCGGTCGCCGGCACTCCTCGGCGACGGCGACAGCGCGCTCGAAGAAGCCGATTCCCATGAGCGTCGGCTCGCCCCCTTGGAAGGAGACCGCGACTTCGCCGTCAGGATGGGCCTCGAACAAGTCGCTCAGGTAGCGTCGCAGGACGTCGTCGGTCATTCTCTGCTGCTGGCCGGGGTAGAGGAGGGACTTGGAAGTGAAGAAGCAGTAGTCACACGCGAGATTGCACGAGGCGCCGGTGGGTTTCGCGAGCAGGTGGAACGGCGCGGTTGTGCGCTCACACCTCGTGTCCGCCGACGTCACAGCCACCCACCCTCGCTCTGTGCCGAGCACGATCCGCACGTGCGTCGAGCGCATCACGGACGGTCGGTTCGACGCCTGGGTCCAGGGAACACTGACTAGGTACCCGATGACTCGGCGACCCGCACCGAAGCCGTCAGCCTTGACGGACCTCGGCGGGCCTCGTGTAGCGCGCCATGTCGAAGGGTACCCGCCTGAGGAGACTGGTGAGTTCGCGCATAGTCAGCGGCTCGGCGAAGAGGAACCCTTGCACGAACCGGCATCCGTTCTCGCGCAGGAACTCGAGTTGTTCCGCTGTCTCCACGCCTTCCGCGATCACGTCGGTGCCAAGGCTTTCAGCGAGTGCGAGCGTCGCGAGTACAACCGCTCGAGCATCCGGATGCGCCGGGGCACCCTGAGTGAAGAAGCGGTCGATCTTCAGTTTGTCCGGCGTGAAGAGCCGAACGTACTTGAGAGATGAGTAGCCGGTTCCAAAGTCGTCGAGCGAGACTGTGACTCCCGCTTCTCGAATCGCGGAGATCCTGTCCGCCGCTTCCTCAGGGTCGTGCATCAGGGTAGTTTCGGTGACCTCCACTTCGAGGGCGGACGGCGCGAGACACGCGTCTTGGAGGGCGTCATGAACGAGACCGGCGACGTCGGCTTCGCGGAACTGGCGCGCCGAGAAGTTGACCGCCACGCGCAAGTCGAAGCCCTCCAAACGAAGCTGGGCGATGTCGCGGCAGGCCTGCTGCAAGACCCACTCGCCGACCGGGAGAATGAGTCCGGACTCCTCGGCGACCGGAATGAACTCGTCGGGCATCATCACGAGACCGTCAGCGGCCTCCCATCGAACGAGCGCCTCGACGGCCTCGACACTCCCAGTCACGAGATCGACCTGTGGCTGATAGAGCAGGAAGAGGTCGTCGGATTGCATGGCGCCGCGAAGCCCGGTCTCGATATCGACCCGATGGTGGAACTCCTCCTGGAGGTCAGCCGAGAAGAACTGCGACCGATCCCTCCCGAGCTCCTTCGCCCGATACATCGCAACATCGGCGTGCTTTACCAGCGATTCCGCGTCCTCGCCATCGGTCGGGAACACCGATACGCCGAGGCTTGCCGAGAGGTAGGCCTCGTTCTGGCCAAGGATGTAGGGCTTCCTGATCGTCTGGAGTAGCCGCGAAGCAAGACCGTCGAGGTCCGCCATGTCCTCGAGGTCGGGCACGACGACGATGAACTCGTCACCCCCCTGCCGAGCGACGATGTCGCTCTCTCGAACGGTCGCTGAAACGCGGCTGGCCACCTGGGCGAGGACGTCGTCACCGACTGTGTGGCCGAGGGTGTCGTTCACATTCTTGAAGTGATCGAGGTCGAAGAAGATGAGCGCGACCTTCAGGCCGTGGCGACGCGCGCGCGCGATCGCTTTTCCGAGTTCGTCGTCGAGTACGGCGCGGTTCGCGAGGCCGGTGAGCGCATCGTGTGTCGCGAGCTGGCGCAGCCTCGATTCGGCATCCTTGATGTTCGTGATGTCGGAGAACGCACCCACGTAGTGAGTCGTCTCCCCCCGATCGCCCCTGACCGCCGAAATGGAGAGCAGCTTGGGGAACACGCTACCGTCGGAGCGGCGGTCCCAGATCTCGCCGTGCCACTCCCCGGTCTCAGTCAGTGACTCCCACATCGATCGGTAGAAAGCGTCGTCGTGGACGCCGGACTTGAACATACGCGGGTTCTTGCCGATGACCTTCTCCCTCGAGACCCCGTGAAGGCGCGCGAACGCATCGTTGACACTCACAATCACGCCATCCGGAAGCGTGACGACTATTCCGTCATTCGTGCTCTCGAAGACTCTCGCCGCGAGCCTCAGGTCGGCGTGTGCCTCGTTCTGCTCGGTGACCATCGCCGACAGGAAGAAGCCGATCGCGGCAACGCTGCACGTCATGAACTGCAGCGCGAACAAAGATGCGAACGCCGGGACTCCGGAAGCCGTATTTGCCGACTGCACGGCTCCTACGATCGCGGCAACCGCAAAACCCACCACGGCCCCGGACATCTTCCGCGGCTCGTAACGAAATGCAGACAGGAGCAGAAGCAGGATGGCGAGGATGAGCGCGGATTCCTGTGCCGCGTCGGGGACGAGCGGGCCCTGCCACAGCCACGCCGCCACGCAGACGGCGCCGAGCGTGACGGCGAACTCGGCGGTCCGCGCCCACCTGCGCAGGACGTCGCGGTCATTCCTGGCGTAGACGAGGACCGGAGTGATCAGCACGATTCCCATAACGACGGAACCGAAGAAGGTCAACCAGCTCGAATAGAAGTCGGCCGGCGAGAGAACGCCAGCCAGGACGTAATCGATGTCGCCTAGCGTCGCCGAAACGGCCGCTCCCGCCACGGCAGCCAACAGGAATCTGACCACGTCCCGCGTGGTCTCAAGGGAGAAGCGCCGAGCCGGGCGGCCGACGATCAGGAAGTAGGCGATCAGCTCGCTCGATGCGTTCACCGTAGCCATCCCGACCGCGCCGAACGGCGGCGTGCCCATGGTCAGCTCGAACACGAGGGAGCCCAAGAACGCACCGACCGCGGCGCGCGGCCCGAACACGATGAGCGCGGCCACCGATATGCCTGACGGCAGCCATACCGCGATCACCGCCCCCGTCGGAGGCGCAGAGAGCGCGATGAGCAGTCGCGCCGAGCCGTAGTAGAGCACCGCCACGCCGGCAATCAGCAGAGCGGTTCTCGCTAGCTTGAAAACACGTGCGTTCATCATGTACTCCCCTCGTATGTCCAGCCACGCTCGCTGGCAGATCACTCGGCAGACTACGTTGGCGCGATGGAAACGGAGCCCTCCGCCGGACGCACCCTGCCCCCGCGGGTCGCAGCCTGGGTGACCGAGATCTCTAGTGGCGCCGGTCTCCCGATGTAGTAGCCCTGCGCGAAGTCGACTCGCGCCTTGCGCACGGCATCGAAGAGCTGCTCGTCCTCCACGAACTCGGCAATGGTCTCGATGCCGAGCGCTTTGCACATCTCGACGATCGCGCGAACGAAGTGTGCGTCGTCGGCCGCAGTTCGCAAGCCCTTCACGAGGCTCCCATCGAGCTTCAGATAGTCGACATCCAGGTGCTTCAGGTATGCGAACGAGGCCGATCCGGACCCAAAGTCGTCGATGGAGAACTTGCAGCCCACGTCGCGAAGGGTCCTGATGAATTCCTGGGCCGCCGAGATGTCGGTGACAGCCGCGGTCTCAGTGATCTCGATGACGAGCCTCGAAGGGTCGACACCGCGGTTGGCGAGCGCCTCCTTGATGATCGTGGGCAGATCGGGGTCGGTGAACCCGCGGCCCGAGACGTTGATGCTGAATGTCGTGTCGCGTCCAGCCGCGCGCTCGTCGGAGAGCAAGTCGATCGCGTGAAGTGCCACCCACCTGTCGATGTCGCGGATGAGCCCGATCTTTTCGGCCACCGGAATGAAGTCGTTCGGCATGACCACGCTGCCGTCAACGTCGATCATCCGAAGCAGAAGCTCGAAACGCCCATTCTCGCCGCTGATCGCGTTGAGAATCGGCTGGGCGTACAGCACGAATCTGCCGTCGTTCAAAGCGGCCGTGATGCGCTCGGCCCATTCCAAGTGGCTCGAGAGCTCTTGCTGCCACTCGTCGGTGAATAGCGCGACGCGCCCCCGTCCGCTTTCCTTGGCGTGATACATCGCCAGGTCGGCGGTCGCGAGCAGCTCGCTCGGCGTCCGCCCGTGAACCGGGAAGAGCACGACCCCGATGCTTGCGCTTAGCTGAACCTCGTGGCCCTCGATCGCGATGGTCTGGCCCTCCATCGAGTCCACGAGCCGACGCGCCATGCCCATGGCCTCGTCCTCATCCGCATGAGGTGCGAGCACGGCGAACTCGTCGCCCCCCAACCGAGCAATGGTTCCGTACGCTCGGGTTTCATGGCTGAGCTTCTCGCCGAACCATGTCAGAAGCCGGTCTCCCGCCCCATGGCCGAGCGTGTCATTCACTTCCTTGAAGTGATCGATGTCGAGCCACAGCATCGCGAATGAATGCCCGAGCCGACTGTGTTCGGAGATCTCGCGCTCGAGCTCCTCCTCGAACCTTCGGCGGTTATAAAGGTGCGTCAGGGGGTCGTGACCGGCGAGGAAGGCGAGTTCAGTCTCAGAAGCCTGCAGGGCGACGAGCATCGAATTGACGTCTTTGGCGAGCAGCGTGACCTCGTCGTGCCCGACTTCGGCTACCCGCGCGTTGAAGTCGCCCGTTTCCGCGACATGGTTGACGCCTGCACTGAGTAGCTTGAGTCGATGAAGCACGACGCGGTCGAGCAGGATTGCGAGCACGACGATCGAGAACGCGATCCCAAAGAGCGCGGCCGATATGAAGTACCACAGGCTGCGCCTGGCGAGCATCAGCCCGGTGCGTGGCTCGGTGACGGCAAGCATGAGGGCCGGTTCGCCGTCGATACCGTCGGCGAGCGAGAAGCCCGAGATGGTGTCCTTCCCGCTCGGCACAACGAGGTGCTCCTGCCACGAGCCGAGGGACTTCCACGCCGTTGCGACAAGGGCCGCGTCCGTCGCCTTCGGACGGTGGTAGAGGTACACGCGATGGCCGACGACTCTGGCCAGCTGTCGAACCTCGTCGGGTTCGATGAACGTCCCCATCACAAGAGTGCCGCGAGCGGGGCCGGAACCGTCGGTCTTGACAACGGGATGCGTGCTCACGAAGGCCGGACCACCCTGGAGATTGAGAATCCCCGAACGAGCGCCGGCATCGGCCTCCGCGCGAAGGAGTTCCGGGTGTTCCACTACGAGGCTTGTGACACCGACAGGGAGTCGATCCTGCCCCGTCGCGAGGTAGTCCCGCGTCTCCGAGGCGACCACATCGCCTGAGCGATCGAAGAACGCCATGAAGTCAAGGTGAAGCGTTTCGAGGGTATCGGGATGCAGGTTCGCGTCGATCCATGCCGGATCTCGCGTCTCGATGAAGTCGTAGCTCTCGTCCCAACGAGCCCAATCCTCACCGTGAACGGTCATCGCATCAGCTTGTAGCCTGATGGCCTCTTCGGCACGCGCGAGGGTGCGGGAGACTTCAACGGTTTCCTGGTCGCGAAGGAGCTTGTAGACGGCGCGACCGATGACGATCATCACGACGAGCCCGAGCAATGTGGCGACCACCGCGACCGCGATGATAGTCCTCGCCCTGATCCCCATCTGCTCTCCCTCCGTGGGAGAGCCGGTTCTGTGTCGTTCCGTCGAGGCGCGAGCCCACACGGCACGACCGTCACAGATTGTCTATCGGCGAACGAGGGCCGACGCTTTAGTGGCGGCGGACCTACGCCCCGAGCTGGTGCGCCCGTCCCTCGTCGCTGAACGAGACTTGGCGCCGGTCCGACTTCGGCAACCAGAAGGCAAGCAGCGCTTCGGCCTCTTCGGCAACATCTTCTCGCTGACGCTTCTTGAGCGGGCCGAAGAGCCGGATGACGAGCTCGGCTCCGCCGTCGCGCTTCTCGACGCGGCAGATTCCCGACGCCATCCCGTCGACCAGGAGCGAGCCGTACGAGTACGCGCCGATCTCGGCGGTCGCTCGCTTGCG
>JACRBU010000185.1 GCA_016213085.1 Coriobacteriales bacterium | reverse complement strand
GAGCTCCACCTTCCCGGCGGGGGCGGGACAAAGCGTGAGCCGACGGTAGATCCCGGTCCCCTCCCCTTGGAGCAAGCCGAGTTCCCGCAGCACTCCAAGCGCCGACGAGACACCGCGTTCGTCCAATGCGAATTCCCGACGGCGCGAGCGTGCGAGTCCGCAGAGCTCGGCGTTGGTGATCTCGAACCCAGGGCCCTGATCGCGCTGGAGGTCACGCAGAGCCAGGTAGAGCGCTGCCATGTCCTCGCGCGAGGGAGCAAGCGAGCCTAGGATGAGCTGGTTGATCCGCGCGTCTTTCCCTCCGAAGAGCAGGTGGACGTGCGCGGGCTGGCCGTTTCTCCCGGCGCGGCCGCACATCTGGTTGAACTCGACCTCGTTGAAGGGCAGGTGGTAGAGGACGACGTTTCGGACGTCGGGGATGTTGACGCCCTCGCCGAACGCGCTGGTCGCCACCACTGAGGCGATCTCTCCCTCCCTGAACGCCGACTCGACGGCATGTCTCATCGGACGGGTCAGGCCACCGTTGTAGAAGGCGATCCGATCAGCCTGGTCCGGGACGCGTTTGCGAAGCGTCCGTGCGATCCTCACGCTCTGCTCCCGGGAGTTGACGTAGACGATCGTCTTGCCGCCACGCGCGACGAGCGCGCAGAGGTAGGCGTCACGGTCACCGTGGTCGCGGTGGTCCTCGATGCGGAGATTCTCGCGAACCGACGGGTCGAGCACCACGGACTCGATGCCGAGGGTGTCGCGGATCGCTCTCGCGACTTCGTCGCCGGCGGTGGCGGTCGCCGCGAGGACTGTGGGATCGCCGAGCTTACCGATGGCCTCTCCGAGGCGCGCGTAGGCCGGCCGATGGGACGCCCGAGCGAGACCGACGTGGTGCGCTTCGTCCACGACAACAAAGCCGACCCGGCCGGCATCGGCGAATCGCTGCGCGTGGAACTCGAGGAACTCCGGCGTGGTGAGGACGACGTCGAGGCGTCCCTCGGCGAGGTCCGCGAATGCGGCGTCCCGGTCCCCGGCCGCCGTCTCGCCAGTCACGGTCCTAACGGCGAGTCCCACGCTCCCGAAGCTCGACTGGAGGTGGAACGCCTGGTCGGCGACGAGCGCTCGGAGCGGAAAGACGAACACCGATGCCGAGCGCCTCGACAGGGCCTCTCGGGCGGCATGCAGGTGGAAGACGAGCGACTTGCCGCGCCCTGTCGCCATCACGAGCAGGGTGCTTCGGCCGTCGGCGAGATGGCGCAGCGACTCCGCCTGGGCCTCGTGAAGCCGGCCGTCCCCGATGAACTCGCGGACGAGCGCTTCCTCGAGCAGCCCGGGATCGAGCGCGCATAGCGCCTCTCTCTTCGCCGAGCGGGCGAGGTCCTCCTCTGCCGCTTCGGTCCCGTCCCGGCGCTCGACGAGCACGTTGACGCCGAAGGGACGCCCCCCGTCGCCCCCGGTCACCTCGGTCACCGCGACGTCGTAGAGGACGCCCGCGTCGAGAACGGGCGCAAGGGCCGCCGCCAGCCGGCGGTTGAACCAGCCGACGTCGTGCCCGTGCGGATCGATCAGGGCGCACGCGTTCACGTCGTGCGGGTTGTCGGGTCGGCGTTCGATGCGCAGCGGCGTTCCAGGCGAAAGCGCCTCAAGGAGTTCCTGGCGGCCCTCGAACGTCACGCCTGCGAGCTTAGTGTAGAACGACGGCGCGTCATCGATGCCTGTGTACTCCTCGCGCGCCAGCACGGCGTCGGCCCGCGCGAACAGCTCGTCCACGAGCTCGGCGGCGGGCGCATCCTCGTCGGCGACCCGCCTGCGAACATCGCGCACAAGGAGCTGGAGACGGGTCTTCCCGCGCCACTCGTCGGCCTCGAGGTCGTAGAGCAGGTCGACTGCGGCGTCGTGCTCGGCGAGGGTCTCGATCTCGCGCGCGCGAAACGCGATCGCCGGCAGGGTCGTGCGGCCGTCGTAAGCGGCGAAACGAAGATGATTGTTGGACCGGCCGACCCGCTGCCGGGAGGTCATGAACACTCCGCACGTCGCGAATCTCGGCGTGGGATTCGCGCACCCGAAGGGCGCAAGCTGCCGAAGCTCCTCCACGAGCTCGACGGACGCCTCTGCGAAGTCCAGCGCCGCATCCGCGCACTCCTCGCGCACGAAGGCCTCCGCGTCCAGCTTCGCCAGCTCGGCAAGGAAGCGTTCTCGGAACTCGGGGAGCCGGGCTGCGGGGAGCTGCACGCCGACCGCCCCCGAATGCCCGCCGAAACGATCGACAACCTCGGAGCAGGTCGCGACAGCCGCGAACAGGTCCACCGAGCCGAAGGAGCGTCCGGAGCCGCTCGCAATGCCGTCTTCGACGGAGAACACGAGCGCGGGCATGCGCCAGATGTCGACGAGGCGTGAGGCAACGATGCCTTTCACGCCCTCGTGCCAGCCCTCCCCAGCGACCACGATCCCGCGCTGCCCCGGACGCCACCGGGATTCCGCTTGCGCGAAGGCGGCCGCGGAAAGGTCGGACTCGGCCGCCTGACGCACCCGGTTGTGTTCGTCGAGGGCCTCGGCGAGTCCCGCGGCCTCGGTCGGATCATCGGTGAGGAGCAGCTCCAGCGCCGCCACGGGGTCGGCCATCCGACCAGCGGCGTTGAGGCGAGGAGCCAGCGCGAAGGCGATCGCACCCGAATCCAGCTTCCCTGACTCGACGCCCGCCACCCGGGCCAGTGCCGCGATCCCGGCGCGCGGCGCGCCCGCCATCAGCCGAACCCCTTCGGCCACCAGCGCGCGGTTCTCGTCGACGAGCGGGACGACGTCTGCGACCGTACCGAGGGTCGCCAGATCGACGAGGTTCCGCCACACGTCAGGCTGATCCAGCAGCTCGCCGACGGCCTGGACGAGCTTCAGGGCGACGCCCGCGCCAGCAAGGATCGACGACCCGCACGCAGTATCGAGCTTGGGGTTCGCCACCGGAACGCCGGTGGGCACCTCGTCGCCGGGTTCGTGGTGGTCGGTGACCACGACGTCGATGCCGCTGGCCACCAGTGCGGCGACCTCGGGGGACGCGGATATCCCGCAATCGACCGTGATCAGCAGCTGAGGCCCGAGTGCCCGAACGCGCTCGATCGCGGCGCTCGTCAGGCCGTAGCCCTCGTCGAAGCGCCTCGGGACGAACGGCGCGACGTCCGCGCCGAATGCGCGCAGTCCCCGCGTGGCCACGGCCGCTGCCGAGATGCCGTCGAGATCGAAGTCGCCAAAAACCACGATCCTGCGCCCGGCACGGACCGCGTCGGCGACGGACGCCGCTGCTTCGGCCATCCCGGGAATCTCGGAGGGCGGCAGCCAGTCGCGATCGAGCGACGGGGCGAGGAATCGGCCGATTGCCTCCTCGGTGTCGATGCCGCGCGAAGCAAGGATGCGGGACGTGACGGCGGAGAGCCCGGTTGCCTCAGCGATCCACGTGACGGCCGCCTCATCGGCCGGGGCGAGGACCCAGGGGATCTGAGGGCATGCGAGGCGCGGTGTCATGAGGGTATGGTAGCCCACGGCTCGGCGGCCTCAGTCGAGCACGGACGCGCGTCTCCTGTCGCACGGAGAACGCGAGAGCCGGCCCCGCCATGGGACCGGCTCTCGATCGAATTCGTCTCCCGCACGCTATGAGGCAGCGTTCGCCTGGTACTTCTTCGCGAGCGCCTTGTACTTGGGCTCGCGCTCCTTCCAGATCGCGAAGATCGGAGCTGCGACGCCGATCGACGAGTAGGCGCCGACCAGCAGGCCGACCGTGAGCGCGAGCGCGAAGTCCTTGAGCGTCGCACCGCCGAAGAGCAGCAGCGAGACGACCGGGATGAGCGAGGTCAGCGTCGTGTTGATCGAACGGACGAGGACCTGGTTGATGGAGTCGTTGGCCATCTGCATGAACGTCTGCTTCACCAGATGCTGCGCGTTCTCCTTGATGCGGTGGAACACGACGATGGTGTCGTAGAGCGAGAAGCCCATGATCGTCAGCAGAGCGGCGATGGTGTTCGGCGTGACCTCGGCCCCGAGGAGTGCGTAGATGCCGAGTGTGATGATGATGTCGTGGACGAGCGCAACGACCGCCATGACCGCCATCTTGTACTCGAACCGGATCGCGGTATAGAGCAGGATCGCGCCGATCGAGAGCGTCAGGGCGAGCAGAGCGGCGTTGGTGACGTTGCGACCCCAGCCGGGACCGATGGTGGTGACCTGCAGCGACTGCGCCGGCAGGTTCAGCTCGTCGGCGACCTTGCCGAACGCGGCATTCGCTTCGGCAGGGTTCGAGATGTTCGTGCGGATGATGAAGCTTCCGCCCTCAGCGGTCTGGATCTCCGCCTCGGGGATCTTCTGGGCCTCGACGGCGGTTCGCATCTGCTCGATCGTGACCGCGCCGACGTTGGTGGCGTTGACGACCGTGCCCCCCTGGAATTCGATGCCGAAGCTCAGGCCGCGAATGAGCAGCGCGGCGATGGAGACGGCGAGCAGCACCCCGGAGATCGCGAACATGATGTTGCGATGCCCCATGAAGTCGATGTTGAGCGTCTTCCTAAGCACGAGCGCCACCCCCCTTCGCGACACGCTTGCCCGAAGCGGCGGACGCCACCTCTTGCTTTGGCACGCCCCAGAACAGCGGGGCGGCCGGGATCGCCGCGTCGGCGAGCAGCACGATCAGCGGGCGCTTGTAGAGGAACATCGTCACGATGTCGAACGCGATACCGATCATCAGCGTGAGCGCGAAGCCCTTGACCGGACCGATGGCGACGAGGAAGAGCACGAGCGCGGACACGAACGTGACGATGTCGGCGTCGACCGAGGTCATGATGCCATGCATCGTTCCTGAGTTCGCCGCCGAGCGATAGGTCTTGCCGTCGCGCACTTCTTCCTTGAAGCGCTCCATCACCAGGATGGACGAGTCGGCCGCAAGGCCGATCGTCAGCACGATACCGGCGATACCCGGGAGCGTCAGCGTGAAGAGGCCGAAGCGCGACAGGCCGGCAAGCGTCCCCAAGAACAGCGAGGCGAACACGATGAGCGCGCCGACGGCCGTCAGGCCGAGGCCGCGGTAGAACACGATCAGGTAGACAGACACGATCGCCAAGCCGATCAGTGCGGCGATCACGCCTTGGCGCAGCGAGTCCTGGCCGAGCGTCGGGCCGACCACGCGGGACTCGGAGAACTCAAGGGTGACCGGCAGCGCACCGGACTGTAGCACCGTCCGCAGGTTCTTCGCCTCTTCAGGCGTGAAGTCACCGCTGATCTCCGTCTGGCCGTTGAGGATCGGCTCGTTGACCTGCGGCGCCGACTGCACGACGCCGTCGAGGACGATCGCGATCTGCCCCTTGGTCGGCGCGAGCCGTGACGTGACCTCGCCCCACTTCTGGCGCCCTTCGGCGTTCATGTCGAGCGTGACGGTGATCTCGCTCGTCTGCGGGTTCGTCGTGACCTGCGGGTTGCGCACGACCGCACCGGTCATGAAGGGCTTGTACGTGCCCTTCTTGAGCTCGACCTTGTCGTCACCGGCCTGGATCGCCGCGACGGTGGCCGTGTCGGTGATGGTCGCGACCTCGACGAACTCGAGCTGCCCCGTCGATCCGATGACCTGCAGCGCCTCTTGGGCGTTCTTCAGTCCGGGGATCTGCACGAGGATCGAGTCGTTGCCCTGACGCTGGATCGAGACTTCGGACGCGCCGAGCTTGTCGACGCGCGTGCGCACGATGAGTTCGGCCTGGTCCATCTTCTCGGCCGTGACGGGACTCTGCTGAGTCCCTTGCGCCGTCAGGATGACGGACAAGCCGCCCCTCAGGTCGAGGCCCTGGGTGATCTTCGCCTGCGGCGGCCAGAACAGCCACCAGGAGACGCCCACCAGGACAACGACCACGACCAGCGCGATGATGCTTCGCTGCTTCAGGTCCATTGTCGCTCTCTCTGCCTTCCTTGCCGTGTTATGTAGAGCTCCTAGAGGAGCTTTGTTCCATTCGTCACCAGCGAGAACTCGGCTTCCAGCACCGTGGCGGCCTTGCGGCAGAGCGACATCCGGTCCAGGAAGATCTCGAAGTACTCGATGATCGGCGTCTCGCTCGTCTCGATGTCGATCTCGAGCGTCAGCGTCCGCGTGTCCGAATCGACCCGAAGAAAGCTGCGCTTGACCGCGTAGTTCACGCGGTCGTGGATGTCGAACGTAGCGGGGTCGGGGTTGCGCACCCGCGTGTGGTGCACGTCCGACTTGTCCGCGATGACCACGGCCGCCGCCTCCGGCATCGCCGGCTCGCTGTCGTCCTCTTCGTGCTGCCCCACCGCGTTCATGACGCACGCAACCTCAGCGTAGGGCATTCCGAGCCGAACGAGCACGGCCCGTGCGATCGAAGCCGAAGAGATCCAGTGGTTCGAGCGGGAGACCGCATTGCCGATGTCGTGCAGGAATCCGCCGATCGCCGCCAGCTCAGCCCTTCGGTCCGAATAGCCGAGCCTGCGCATGATGTTGCCGGCGATATGCGCCGTGAGGTTGGAATGCCGAAGCCCGTGCTCGGTGTAACCGATGGCGGCAAGATAGTCGTCCGCCATGCTCAGGTACGCGAGCACCTCCGCGTCGCCCTGGACGTCGGCCAGCATCACCTCCCCCATTCGTGCCGAGGGTCGCTCGATCAAGGACGCCTCGCTCACTCAGGGGACTTTTCGTCTTGCTCCGACTCGTCGGCGACGATCGGATCGTCATGGCCCGAGTGGTCCTCGTACTCTTCGGCCGCGGCGGATCGGACGATCTCGTCGTCGGAAACGACCTTCGCGACTGCGTTTCGGATCATGTCGATCTCGACGCCCTCGGCGATCTCGATCGTCATGTCTTCATCCATGACGCGCGTGACGACGCCGTAGACGCCGCCGATCGTCAACACTCGAACGCCGGGCGTGAGCGCCTGGACCATCTGCTCATGCCGCTGACGCTGCTGCTGCTGGGGCCTGATGAGCAGGAACCAGAAGGCGCCGATCATCACGCCGATAATCAGCAACTGCGTCAAGACCTGCTGATTCATAAGTGAACCTCCGATGGGATGCCAGGCACGTCGGCCCACTGCGGGCCGACGCCCAATAATACCCGTCCGCGCGTGGGATATGAAGTGCCGCGACCGCCGCTCGACAACGCTTCGCGACGGAGGGTCTCAGTAGTCGTCGGCCGCCTGCGAGGCCAGCCATGCGTTCAGGAACTCGCCGAAGCTATCGGCCTCGATCGCGTCGCGCGCTCGGGCGGTCAGGTCCAGCAGGAAATGCAGGTTGTGGACGGTGAGCAACATCGCGCCCAGCATCTCCTTCATCCGGAAGAGATGTCGCAGATAGGCCCGTGAGTAGCTCGCACACGTCGAGCACGTGCACTCGGGGTCGAGCGGACCGAAATCGCGCGCGTACTGGGCGTTGCGCAGGTTCATGCGACCGGCAGAAGAGAACGCCGTCGCCATGCGGGCCGTTCTCGTCGGCAGCACGCAGTCGAACATGTCGACTCCGAGTCCGATCGCCTGCAGCAGCGTGGTGGGATTGCCGACCCCCATGAGGTACCGAGGACGGTCCGTTGGCAGCGCGGATGCGACCGGCGCGAGCGACTCCAGCATGCGATCGTGCGGCTCGCCCACCGAGTAGCCGCCGATGCCGTAACCGGGGAACCCGATCTCGACGAGGCGTTCGACCGACTCCAAGCGCAGGTCGTCGTGGAGCGCCCCCTGCACGATGCCGAAGAGCGCCTGGTCCTCGCGGGTGTGGGCCGCCCTGCACCGCTTCGCCCACGCGGCTGAGCGCCGCATCGCCGAGGCAACGCGCTCCTTCGGCCCCTCCCAGTCGACAAGCTCGTCGAGCTGCATCGCGATGTCGGCGCCGAGCTGCTCCTGCACCGCCATGTTCGATTCCGGGGACCAGTGATGCCACGTTCCGTCGACGATCGAGCGAAATCGAACGCCCTCGTCGTCAACCTTGAATGTGTCGGCCAGCGAGAAGATCTGGAAGCCGCCCGAGTCGGTGAGAACGGCCCGGTCCCAGTTCATGAACGCGTGCAGACCGCCCGCTTCGGCGATGACGTCGGCTCCAGGGCGCAGGAACAGATGGTAGGCGTTCGCAAGCAGGATCTGCGTCCCGAGCTCCTCGAGCTGGGGGGTGGTGATCCCCTTCACGGTGCCGCGAGTCCCGACGGGCATGAACACCGGGGTGTCGACGGGACCGTGTGCGGTGTGGAAGCGCCCCCGGCGCGCAGCGGTCGCGCCGTCGGTCGCGAGGACGTCGAATTCGAAGAGAGACATGGCGCGATTCTACCTGACCCTCGGCTACACTGAACGCGAACCAGGAGCCGTCCTCCGACGTCTAACGGGGTGAAGATGAGGGACCGCGAGGCCAGCGCACGACTCGCCGAAGCAGCACGCGACGGCGATGAGGCAGCGTTCGAGACCCTCGTGCGCGAGCACACGCCAGCCGTGTGGGCGCACGCGATGCGGTTCTTCGGCGATTCGTCCGCTGCCGAAGACGTCGTTCAGGAGGTGTGGATCCACGTGTACCGGGGCCTCCCCCAGTTCCAAGGCGGTGCGGCCTTCTCCACGTGGCTCTTCAGGGTCACGCGAAACGTCTGCGTGGACATGCTCCGCTCAGGCAGCCGAAGACCAGTTCCGGTCGATGCCTTCGAGCGTGACGTGCCGGTCCCCGACGAGTCGGGCGCCGTCGACCTCTCCGCGAGCGTGGAGCGTGCGATCCGAGCGCTCGCACCTGAGGACCGCGATGCCTTCGGTGCGGTCGCTCTCTTCGGCCTCACGTATGCGGAAGCCGCGGAGAGCCTCGGCGTCCCGGCGGGAACGGTCAAGTCGCGGGTCTTTCGCGCGCGGAGAGCCATCGCGGCCTCGCTCGACGATCAGGCGGGAGGTGCCTGATGGACTGCATCCAAGCTCAAGAGCTGATCTCAACAGCGCTCGACCGCGAGCCGGTCGACCCTCAGGCCCTCGCCGAAGCCAAGAGCCACTGCCGCGAATGCGCGGACTGCGTGCGCTTCGTGCGTGGACTGGCGGCGTTGCAGCGCGCGATACCGCCCGAGCCGCCGGCGGAGCTTGCGAACGCTGCGGCGAAGCGCGCCCGCGAGGTCGTGGACCCGGAGCGAGAGGCCGCTGCGCAGGCAGCGGCTGCAGCTGCCGAAGCCGCCGTGGTAGCCGAGGCGGCGGCCGGTGAGCAGCCTGCCGAGGCGGCCGCAGCGACCGCACCTCTCCCCGCAGTGGAGATAACCGCGCAGGACGTGCGGCCGAAGATCGCCCCCCGCCGTCGCACGGGCGCGATCATCGGCTGGGCAGCCGCCGCGGCGGTGCTGGTGCTGTTCGGCGCCTGGGCAGCGGTCGCAGGCGTCCGCGCGATATTCGCGCCGCGGGAAGCCGGCGCGCCTCAGACCGCACAGACAGAGCGCTCCGTTCCTCTGCAACCTGGTACCGGGGACACCGCGACCGAAGGTGGGGCGACCGCCCCGCAGGCGCAACAGAAGGGCGAGGAGTCGGCCGGACCGCAGTACGTTGACTTCGATGGAACCGTGTACCGTTTCCAGAGCGAGACGGGCGAGTCGAGCGCTACCGCGCAACGAATCGGTACGGCCCTGACGTCGCTCGACGGCGGGAGCGCGGCCACCTCTCGCGACGTGTACGGCAGTCGAGGCGGCGAGATGATCCTGATCGCGAACGACGCTGGCGTCATGCTCTCGTTCGCGCCGGTCACCCGGCAGTACGGTGGGGTCACCTACCGACTGCGCTCAACCGCCATCCCCGCGTTCGGCGTGTGGCCGGCCCTCCCGCAGAACGTCGCACAGCCAACAGCGGCCGACGGGTCGCCCACGTTCGTCGTGGAGGCAGACGAGGGCGGCGTCACGGTCTATCGCCTGGCAGGCTCCTCGGCACGCGAGGGAATCGCGGTCGGCCCGGGTAGCCCTCAGTCGGACCCGGCGGCCGGCAACCCGAACTGGACGTGGTGGACGCCCTAGAGGATGAGCATCGCGTCACCGAAGGACAGGAAGCGGTACCCGAGCTCCAGCGCATCGTCGTACCCGCCTAGGACCGTCTCCCTGCCGGCGAATGCGCTCACGAGCATGAGCAATGTGGAACGCGGCACGTGGAAGTTCGTGACGAGCGCGTCCACGGCGCGGAACCTGTAGCCGGGCAGGATGTAGAGGCTCGTCGCTCCCTCGCATGCGACGACCTCCTCCGCCTCACCGTCGTACGCACTCTCGAGCGCCCGAACGGCTGTCGTTCCGACGGCGATGATGCGACCGTTGCGCTCACGCGACCTCGCGATGGCCTCGGCAGTCGCCTCGGGCACGCGGAAGTGCTCTGTGTGGATGTGGTGCAGCTCCGGATCTTCCTCCGACACGGGCCGAAACGTGTCGAGGCCGATATCGAGTTCGATCGCGGCGACCTGCGTCCCGGCCTCGGCGACCCTGTCGAGAAGCTCGGGCGTGAAGTGCAGCCCGGCGGTCGGAGCGGCTGCCGAGCGCTCCTCGGTCGCGAAGATCGTCTGGTACTCCTCGGGATCGTCGAGCGGCTCGCTGATGTAGGGCGGGAGCGGCACCTCGCCGAGCCGATGCAGAGCCGTCCTGAAGGACTCGCCCTGCGGCTTGAAGAGCACGAGCCGGCTGCCGGTCGCCATGTCGACGTCGAGCACGTACCCGGTGAGCTCCCCCTCGCCGAACTCGAGTCTCGCCCCGGCCCTGACCCGTCTGCCGGGCTTGACCAGGCACTCCCAGGTGTTCTCGCCCGCCTCGCGAAGGAGCAGGACCTCCACCGAGCCTCCCGATCCCGCCTTGCGCCCGGCGAGGCGCGCGGGGAGGACCCGCGTCTCGTTCACGACGAGGAGGTCGCCAGGGCGAAGGTACTCGGGCAGGTCGGAGAAGATCCTATGGTCGATCTGACCGCTCGCACGGTCGAGCACGAGGAGCCGGCAGCTGTCCCGCGGTTCGGCGGGGTGCTGGGCGATCGATCCCGTCGGCAGGTCGTAGTCGAACTCGTCGGTGCGCACGCTAGCGCCGGCCTTCCCGACGTTGACGCCGACGAGCCTCACGGTCCTCGCGGGCCTCAAGGTCTGAGATGACGCATCCGCAGTAGTTCTGCCGATACATCCCCAGATCGCGGGATCGGCGAGTGGCTTCGGCGTAGCGGTCGCGGAAGTCGCGGTCCACGTACGCGAGCCCCGCGTCTCGAGCGGCTGCGCGGCCCTCGGCGGCGATCGAGTCGGCATCCTGGTAGGGGCTGACCGTGAGAGTCGTCGCGATGGCGTCGCACCCGTGCTCGGCCGCAGCCGCGGCCGCCATGGCGAGCCGGAGCCGATAGCAGCGCCGGCACCGCTGTGCGCGGTCGCCGACGACCTCACCGACCGCCGATACCCAGGCAGTAGGGTCGTACGCGACCTCGACGACCCGGATCCCGTGCTCCGAAGCGTAGGCGAGTAGCGTGTCACGACGCCGCTCGTACTCCTCGAAGGGGTGGATGTTCGGATTGGCGTACACGACGAGGATCTCGTCCGCCTCGGCTGAAAGGGCATCGATCGGCTCGAGCAGACAGGGACCGCAACACGCGTGAAGCGCCAATCTCACCGGCTCGGGGCCTCCTTGAGCACCTGCTCGATGGTCTCGGCTGTCTCAGGGTCGACCTGGCCCTGCGCCAGAGCGGTCTCGAGGGCCCGCAGCCCGAGGACGCGATAGGCGCCCCGCGCCGAGGCAGGTGCGACCTCGAGCGCCTTGATGTGCATCCGCACCGTGTCGACGTCACCCCGCGCGATCGGACCGGTGAGCGACCCCCGGGTCCCGAACTGACGGATGTTCTGGGCCGTCCCGCGGATGAGCGGATAGAGCGCCGCCTGCGCCTCGTCCGGCGAGAAGCCAGCCTGCTCCAAGAGGCCCGCCGACATGTCTTCGAGCGCCACGAGCATGTTCGACGCCATCGATGCCGCGGCGTGGTAGAGCGGCCGCTGCTCCTCCGAGACCGTCACCGGCGTCCCGCCGAGAACGTGAACGAACGCGTAGATGACCTCGGTCGCCCCGGAGTCCGCCGTCACGCCGAAGACCGAGCCCGGGATCTCCTTGACCGCATGCCGTGCGCTTGCGAACGACTGCATCGGGTGGGCGCATCCGATGCTCGCCCCCGCCTTGGCAGCGGGCGCCAGCACGCCGAGTCCGAGCGCCCCGCTTGCGTGAGCGACCACCTGGCCCGGCCGAAACGCCAGGTCCCGGGCCATCTCCTCGACCACGCGAGCCACCGCGTCGTCCGGCACGGTGATGTAGACGAACTCCGCCGCACGCGCCGCTTCGGCGTTGTCGACGCCTGGCCGTCCTCCGCTGACGAGCGCCGCGGCTTGCGCCGTCTGCAGCTTCCGCGCGGTTACAGCCGCGACCGACACCCCGGCTTGCCGAAGGATCGTGCCTACCGCCTGGCCGACCCGACCAGCGCCGATGATGCTTACCGTCTTGTCGAACACCGTGTTCTCCGCCATGCCGCCCATTCTATACCTCCGCTACCAGCCA
The DNA here is from genome assembly GCA_016213085.1 of Coriobacteriales bacterium. Taxonomy (GTDB): domain Bacteria; phylum Actinomycetota; class Coriobacteriia; order Anaerosomatales; family JACRBU01; genus JACRBU01. The sequence continues at coordinate 2,886 of JACRBU010000185.1, read as the reverse complement.
GCTCAGCGCCGCCACAGGTACTGGCCCACGATCGTAAGCAGGCCGAAGATGATGAAGATCGAGCCGGAGAACAGCGCGAGCTTCCGCTCAGGCAGGTGCTTACCGAGCGTGTGCCCCACGAGGATCGCAAGAGCGTCCGCGATCACCATCCCGACCGTCGATCCGAGGGTCACCCCCCAAAAGACCATGCTCTTCGAAGCTTCAGGGCCTGCGCCGAGCCTCGCGAGCACGTCGGCGAATCCCGGCGCGATATCGGCGACGTAGGACGCAACCGCGGCGCCGGGATCGGCAGCGATCGTCATGGTCATGATCTGCGTCTTGTCGCCCAGTTCTGCAAGGAAGAAGGCTCCGGCCACCGCGGCCAGCGGACCGAATCGGCCAGCCGCCGTCTCGGCCGAGCCCTCTTCGTCGAGCGTGTCACCCCGCAGCGTCCACAACCCGAAGCCGATGAACAGCACTCCCGACACCCACGGGAGCAGCCACGACGGAAGCCAGCCGCCAATCGCCTGACCGACCGCGGCCGAGAAGAAGTGGACGACGAAGGTGGCAAGCAGGATGCCGAGCAGCACCTGCCAAACGCGATACCGGGTAGCCAGGACAAGCGCGAGCAGCTGTGACTTGTCGGCGAGTTCGCCGATCATCACGAGCACCATCGAAATGGCGAATGCGTAGAGCAAGCTTCCGACGTCCCTTCGCTGCCGACCCGGTGGACGAAAGAAGGCGGCTCATGCGAGCCGCCTTCCAGCAGGTCTGTAGACAGATGCTAGGCCTTGCGCACGTTGCTGGCCTGCAGCTTGCCGTTCTGACCGGTCGTCACTTCGAACGAGACGGCTTCGCCCTCTTCGAGGGTCTTGAAGCCGTCCATGGTGATCTCGCTGTAGTGAACGAACAGGTCGTCGCCATCCTCCCGGGAGATGAAGCCATAGCCCTTGTCCGGGTTGAACCACTTGACAGTTCCGTCTGCCATGCAACTCATCCTTCCGCCCCTGGAGGGCACGTCATGCGGTTGGCCTTCTTTGCAGCCCGGCAGGCCCTCCCCTGCCTTTCACCGCGTCCAGATCGGGCCTCTGTCGAGCCCGTGTGTCAGCATAAATCTTACAAACACCGGCGGCAACACGGGACGGGTCGCCTGGAGCGGGTTCACTCCTCGACGCGGAACGCGCCGTCGTCGCTCTCCGAATCCTCCGCGAGGGTCTTCGACGACTTGGGTGCTGCGGCAGCGTCGGGCTTCGGCTCGTCCTCCTGGGCTTCGCCGACGCCCCGCCCTCGATTCCAGAACAGGACGGCGATCAGCGCCACGACCGCAGCCGCAAGCAGCCCCACGATGATCGGGATCGGGTTCGTCGCGCCGGCGCCGCCATTGCCGCCGGTCTTGGCCACCGGAACCGTCTTCCAGCTCACCTTCACCGTCTGCGCCTCGCCGGTCTTGAATCGGCGGGACTTCAGGCGGTAGAGGATCTCCCCGTTCGGGTTTCGCTCCGGCGAGCCCTGTGCCGGGGGATCGATCGAGACGTCCGTCGCTCCGACGGGCATGCGAACGGAGATCCCGGTCAGCTTCGAAGGAACGGACTGGACCCACTCGACGGTGACGGAGCTGAGTTCGCCCTTCTTCTCGATCGCTTTGCCGGCGACCTCGATCTGCGCCTCGCGCCCCTTCTCGATCACGATCTCGGCGACCGTCGCTCCCGCGCCGTTGATGACCTCGTAGTCGCGCCGCGGGTCCTCGGACAGATCTCCGCCGAGGATCTCGCCCGCCCACACGATCTGGCCGAGGGGCGGGATGGGGACACGCACGCGAGCCGGGCGCTTGGTTCCTTCAGGAACGGTGACGCCGACGATGACGAAGTTCTGCCCCGGCTCAGCGCCGGGCCAGATCTGCACGTCCGTCTCCCCGGGGCCGGCAAGCGGCGGCGTCGGCTCGGCCGCCGTGGCGACGGACGCCAACCCGCAGAGCAGAAGCGCGACGAGCGACACGCAAAGCGCACGGACCCGGAATCGCATCAGGTGCTATCTCCTTCTCGAAGCATCACGACAGGGCGGCGCGTAGTGTATTCCTCACACGGCACCGGCAGCATACAGGGGGGCTAACCTTTGACGATGGCCAGCAGTTCCCGGAACTTGTCGGTCCCCGCCTCGGGCACGGCCTCATACATCACCGATTCGGTCATCGTCACAACGGCGCCGGCCGCCCGCATGCGGTCGAGCGCGATGCCGTGCGCCTCGGAATCGCGCGAGCAACACGCGTCCGCGGCTACGTGGACACTGAGGCCGCGGTCCAGAAGGTCGAGCGTGGTCTGCGTGACGCAGATGTGCGTCTCCATGCCCGCCACGACGATCTGGCGCCGGCCGGAGTCGGCGAGCGCCTCGACGAAAGCGGGCTCCCCGCACGCGCAGAACGAGAGCTTGTCGACCACTTCCACACTCGTCTCGGCGCCCGTCAGTTCGTCGAGCGCGGACGCAACCACCGGCTCGAAGTCACCAAGGCCCTTGGGGTACTGACGCGTGGCGATGACGGGGGCCTGAACGAGACCGGCCAGCCGGATCAGCTTGACGGTGGCGGCGAGTACGGGCTCTCGGCGAGACATCGCCGCGGCCAAACGTTCCTGTGGGTCGATGACCAGGAGCGCGAAGTCATCTCGGTTGATTCTGTCAGCGGGGAAACCCATGCCACCCCTCCGTCGTGTCAGTCCGGTTGCCGCATTCTACCGTCCAAACATGACGGGTATAAACCCCTGCACTGGCCAGCAGGCCAGCAGATTCGCAACCGACACGGAGGTATCCAGATGAGCGACGCTCCTTCACTCGCAGGAGTTCATGCGGTCGAAGACATCCAATCGGCGGGCGACTTCGAAAAGAAGCACGTCCCCTACATCGAGGTCGACAAGT
>JACRBU010000183.1 GCA_016213085.1 Coriobacteriales bacterium | reverse complement strand
GGCTCGACGGACTCGAGCTCCGGCATCTCGTCCTCGACCGACGCGATGAGCTCGGCGAGTGCCTCGGTGTCCGAGACGTCGTCGGCATCGAGCGCAGCGGCCACTTCCTCTTCGACGAGGGACTCGAGTTCGCCGACCGTCTGCGAGGGTCTGACGAGCAGAACCGGCGTGGCCGAATCGAGGTCCATGACGAAGAGCTCGGCCCCCCAGAACGCGAAGTCGGGTTCGGCCGTCAGGCTCTCGAGGGAGTTGAGCGCGTCGGCGCGCGTGTCGAACGCGGCACTCGACAGCAGGGTCAACTCACCAGACGATTCGCGAGCCAGCAGGAAGAACTTCATGGTGAGATCCTCGCAAACTTCGATGGGGCGCGTGACTACGATAGGCCTCGACTCATCCTATTGCTGGAAATCGGCAGCTGCAACGCAATACATGAGCATCGGCATGAGCCCACTGGGTCGCACATCACATGGTGCGGCACGAATCGCGAAGCGACCTGAGGCGTTCGACGTTGATGACGTCCTTCTCGGGCACTTCGCCTGGCATCTCGCAGATGCACGGCAACCCGACGAGCTCCGGCGTGCACATCATCGCGCCGAATCCCTCCAAGCCGATGTACCCGTCGCCGATCCATGCGTGGCGGTCCCGCTTCGAGCCGAGTTCGAACTTGCAGTCGTTCGCGTGGATGAGGCCGATCCGGTCGATTCCGACCTCTCGATCGAGCTCGCCGACCATCGATCGCCAGCCGTCCGGGAGATGCAACGCGAACCCGTACGCGAACGCGTGGCAGGTGTCGATGCACACCCCGAGGTGCTCGGCGTCGGTCCCGGATTCGTCAATCGCTCGTCCGAGCTGCCGCCATTCACAGCCGAAGGTGCTGCCCGCGCCGGCGGTGTTCTCGAGAAGGAGTCGGGTGCTGCGTGCGCCCTCGCCCGCCAGCTCAAAGGCCTCGGCGATGGAGGTGCCGAGCCGGAAAGCCGCCGCGTCCTCGTCGCCATCGGCCGCGGTCCCGGTGTGGGTGACGACGCCCGCGCAGCCGAGGAGGGCTCCGCGCGCGAGTTCGTCGGCGAGGGTGATGACCGAGCGGGTGCGCAGCTGCTCGTCGAGGGACGCGAGGTTGATGAGGTACGCGGTGTGCGTGAACGCCGGGCCCATGGCGTGCTCGCGCAGGGCGGCGGCGAACTCGGCGGGAGCGCCGGCGTCGAGCGGCTCTGCGTGCCACCTGCGGGGATTGCGCGCGAAGATCTGGAGCGTCTCGCAGCCGACCCCTTGCGCGTACTCGACCGCGGACGCGAGGCCTTTGGCGACCGAGACATGCGCTCCTACCAGCATCGTTCTCCTCTCCGGATTCGCACATCGTACCCGAGGGCGGCGGCTCGCTCGCGAGGTGCGCGCCAGACGCCCCGCCGCTGGCCGGTCTGCTCGCGGCCTACCGTACATATGTTCGATGCGCGGTGGTACCCTTAGAGGGTGGGCACGAGCGCTGACACCCGATGGTTGAAGCCGAAGGACGGACCTCTTCCCGAGTGGTCGGGACGTGCGGTTCTGCACGTCGACCTCGACGCGTTCTTCGCGTCCGTCGAGCAACTCGACGACCCCGCCCTGCGTGGCAAACCCGTCATTGTCGGCGGGTCTCCGGGCAAGCGCGGAGTGGTGTCGACGTGCAGCTACGAGGCGCGGGTCTTCGGCGTGCGCTCTGCGATGCCGTCCGCTCGAGCGGCGCAGCTGTGCCCGCAGGCGATCTGGGTGCGCGGGAACTTCGAGCGCTACCGCGAGTTGTCGCGGCAGGTCCGCGCGATCTTCGAGTCCGAGACACCCGCGGTGCAGCCGCTCTCCATCGACGAGGCGTTCCTCGACGTGACTCAGGGACGATACAGCGATGAGCATCCGGTCGAGGTGGCAGAGCGGATTCGGTCTCGAATCGCCGAGCTCGGGATCACTGGCTCGGTGGGCGTGGCGGCGTCCAAGACGGTGGCGAAGATCGCATCGGACTTCGACAAGCCCGACGGCATCACGATCGTGTGGCCCGGACGCGAACGGGAGTTCCTGGCGCCGCTCGAGGTGCGCGCGCTCTCGGGAATCGGGCCGAAGTCAGCCGAGCGCCTCGAGCGGCTCGGCATCCGCACGCTCGGCGATCTGGCCGCGCTCGACGAGGAGACCGCAAGCACCGCGCTGGGACGTTACGGGGCGTCCCTCGTCCGCAGGGCGCAGGGCATCGATGAGCGGAGCGTGCACGAGAACGACCCGGTGAAGTCGGTGAGCAACGAGCGGACCTTCGCATGCGACCTGCGCGAAGCCGCCGAGATCGACGCCGCCCTCGAGCAGCTGGCGACCCACGTCGGGCGCCGGCTGCGCAAGAAGGGCATCGCCGGGCGAACCGTAACGGTGAAGCTGCGCTTCAACGACTTCACGACGCGCACTATCCAGCGCACCCTCGCCGTGCCCACCGACGACGAGCTGCTCTTCGGCGCGATCGCGCGCGAGCTGGTGCGTGAGGCGTGGACGCCGGGCATCGGCGTCCGCCTGCTCGGCGTGGGGCTGAGCGGCTTCGGCGACAAGACCGCGCAGATGGGGCTCTTCGCCGAAGATGAGGCCGACGTCGGCGCTTCGGCGGTGACACAGCCCGAGCGGCGCGAGGCGATCGTGAAAGGCCTCGACGCGGTGCGCGAGCGCTTCGGCGACGATGCCGTGCGCTTCGGCAGAGAGCTCGCGGTTCCTCGGCGGCGGCCGATCGTGCCGGACCGCGAGGACGGCGAGGTCAAGTAGCGCAGATTCGCTACGAGGTCAGAGCGACCTTGCCCAGTACTTCCAGAATGCGGGGATCTCGCGAAGCATGAGATAGGGGGTCTGGGTGATCGGCCGGCTGGTCGTTGCCGGCACCGTGCTCACATTCCATCCTGCCGCGAGGTAGGCGAGCTTCACGCGCGGTAGGTGCCAGGATTGACTGACTGCGAGCACGCGCTCGATGTCGCGCGCACGGAACAGGCCCGTGGTGTTCGCGACAGTCGCGTCGGTGTTGACTCCGGTGTGGTCGAGGATGATTGCGCTCGCTGGCACGCCAAGCTGCATCGCTCGCCTGCGCATCGCAACGGTCTCGTCGACACCGCTCTCGCCCACCCCTCCCGACATAACGAGGTACCTCACCAGGCCAGCGTCGTACAAGTCCACGCCGGTACGGACTCGATCCTCCGCAGCTGTCGACAGGGCGCCGTTGGCCATCACCCTTGCGCCAAGGATCACGGCGGCGTCAGCCGGCCGACGGTAGTCGGTCGTCCCGAAGAAGAGCATCTGCATGACGGGGAAAGCGACAACAAGGGCGAGCAGCACCGCGATGACCCGGAGTCCGTGTGCTTGTCCGGTGGATGCCGCCTAGAGTGCGCGTAGCGCCAGCCACGAGAATCCCGCAGCGAAGAGAAACGACAGCGGGAACGGCATTCCCGGGGCGATGGCGCCGGTGCGCCAGACGAGATAGAAGGCGACGCCGTTCACGATCGTCGCGATCCCGAGGAGGACGCATGCCACAGACGTGGCCAATCCTCGCGCGCGTGAGGGGCGCGGAGCGATTCCGTACGTCAAGAGAAGCACCGCGACAGCTACGCCGAAGCCACTCGCCAGCCATCGCGGCAGGAATGACAGGTCGATCCACCAGATGTCTGCGTGGCTCACCCTGCTCGTCAGCCACGAGAGCGAATTGGCCAGCGAGAAGATGCCGAAGAAGAGCGCAAGCCCTCGCGCGAGCGCATCCGGGAAGCCTCTGAACGCAGATGCGATCAACGGTCGTGCCGCGAGTCCAGTTGGAGGCACCCAGCTGCTCGCGGCAGTTCTGACGCTGGCAATCTCCATCGGCTACCCCTACCTCGCACGCCTACTTCTGCAGAAGTCCAAGCTGCTCTCTGACCACTTCCTGGAGAACGGTCTTCTTGGATTCGACCTCATCTAGACTCCGGAAGGTAGCGATCCTCCGGCCGTCCTCGTAGTTGCCCTCAAGCAATCCCGAGGGGTCGCTCACCTTCCCGCCGCCCCAGAATACGAGCAGGATCTCGTTCTGGCGATGCAGGTTGGTGACAACGAGGTGCCGCCGGAACTCCTTGGCGTCGAACGGCGGCATCTCGCCGGTGTAGAAGAAGGCAGGTGCGTTCCACTTGACCTCTTCGCCGACGGACGGGTCCGCGGCCAGGATGGTCTGGCGCAGCGCCTCGACCACGTCCTTGAGAGGGTGGACGAGCTGCCGCATGTACTCGTCAACCTCGTCAGGTCGTGAGTCCTTGGTTGTGAAGCTCTCGGTCACTGGGGCCTCCAATGCTGTGCTCAACGTGTTCGCCATGAGCTGACACGCAGCCACTTCTGAGGTCAGTCTAGCCATGCGCTTGGCTAGGTGGGCGCCGGTGCCTCTGGGTCGCGTTGATCGGACGGACCCGACGGCTCACTACCGTGCCTCGCGGGACCAAGAAGAACGACCGCCAGGGAGATTGCGAAGAGGAGTCCGAAGACCAGAGAAAGGCCTCCGAAGACCCACGAGAAGAGCTGGCTGAACTTGCCGTAGTCCAGCCCTAGGCGGTACATCATCACCCAATTCACCGCGAAGCCGCCGGCAGAGAGAAGGAGACTCCCGATCGAGCCGACGCACATGCCTACGGACGCGATGGACCTGGTGCGAACGGCGAACACAGTGGACACCGTCGCCACGATGAGCGGCGGCAGGGCCGAAAGTGCGAGGCGCACTGCGAGCATTGGAATGCCGGTCATCTTGAACCCCCAAGGACGGAAACTACCCACGCGATGAGTGCCCCGAGGAGCCCGACCAAGATTGCCGGCAGGCCAACGAAGGCGAGCGTCAGGACCAGCGTCTCCCTGACGGCCTCCAGGGCAGAGGCCGCCGGCCCGCGGAGGAAGTGGGACGTGACGGAGATGTCGATCCCGATTCCGACGATCCCCAGGACGAGGACGGTGCCAACCGAGGCTGCGGCGAGCACCAGGAAGCGGCGTGGCGCTCGCCAGTGGTGGACGAGCCCTGTCACGAACACGGCGCCCGCAAGGGCGGCGAGCGCGATGCCGGGTGGGTTCTCGTCGATGCCGATGAAGACCGCGACAGCGGCGAGTGCCACCGCGAGTGCGAGCAGGACGACAGTGCCGGCACGATACGGTGGCAAGAACGCCCCAAGCACGAGACGGCACCTCCTCACGCGGTGCGGTGATCCCGCCGCACGCCACTCTCAGGTCAGTCTATCTGCCGGCATCCTGCTCGATGCCATCGTTCGACGCTTGGGGGTACAGGGGCTGGCGGCACTGCGTACACCGCGCGGTATCTGGATCCACGTAGTCGTCCGGGTCGAACGGGGCTCCGCACGAAGGGCAACGCGCGCCTTCAGGGTCGCGCGGTGGCGTGGGAGTCCGCTTGAACCAGAAGAGCCGAGCGATCGCATCGGATTGCCAGAGGAGCACCCCGGCGATCGCCAGTTCCAGAAGGCCTGTCACCAGTCCCGAGATGACGGCCTCGTACTGAAAAGCACTCAGCTGCATGTCGGTCTGGAACGAGACCTCTTGCACCGAGAACATCGCCCAGGAGGAAGCGGCGCCTACGAGGCGTGGAATGGCATCGACTGCCACGACGAATGCGAAGACGATGAGCGCAACGCGGAGCATCGTGAGCCCGTCGATGTCGAACGCCGCTTCTGACTCGTCGAGCAGTCGGCTGCGATCCAGCGAGCTCCGAAGACAAGCAGCACGCCGAAGCCTAGCGCCAAGAAGACGCCCGCCAAGGACAGCAGCAAGGTGAATCGATCAGGCCCGCTCTCAGGATCAAGCACCGCCTGGGCGATGAACG
>JACRBU010000182.1 GCA_016213085.1 Coriobacteriales bacterium | reverse complement strand
TACTCGACCTGAGCCGCGGCATCGGCGGCCAGATCCTCGACGCACGCGTAGTAGGCCTCGATCTCTGCGAGGAGTTGCTGGTATTCCTCCTGGGTCTCCGTGACCTCGTTCGCGGCCTCCTCGACCGCCGCCGAGGCCTCGCTCACGTCCGCCGCGAGCTGCTCGATGGCCGCGGTAGCCTCGGCGAGCTCCTCCTCGTAGGCCGCCTCGTCGGCCATCGCCTCTTCGGACTCGAGGTCCTCCACCTCGTCGACGGCCTTCTCGGCTTGCTGCTCGACCTTCTCCTGCGTCGCGACGAGTTCGTCTTCGGTCGGCGCGGACGAGGCCTCCGCACTCGACGTGGATTCGGTGCTCGCCGTCGCGGGCTTCGGCGACGGCGCGCCCGCGCCGCCCGGCCCCTGCGTGAAGTACCACACGCCGAAGACCGTCAGCGCGACGACCCCCACGCAGATCGGCACCATCACCGCGAGCGTCTTGCCCGTACTCCAGCCCGAGCCTCGAGCCTGGCCCATGTCGGCCCCCCTCCTCAGCGACTCCGGTCGAGCCGCCAACGCCACACCTCACGCCGCCCGGCTCACTCCTTGATCTGCTTCTTGGCTCTCTTGATCAGCGCCGAGCAGCGGTCGATCTTCGTCTTCATGTAGCTCCAGCTCACGTTGTCTTTCATGATCGACGTCCCGATTCGGTCCGCTGCGGCCATCGTCGTCCAGGCCTTGGCGAATTCGCGGGTCTCCTTCGAGCGCTTGAGCTCCTTCGCGATCGCCGAGTACTCCTTCGCATGGCCGAACTTGACGGTGTAGAAGAACCAGTAGGACGACTCGCCCTTCACGTTGCGCTCGGCCTCGGTGCGGTAGTACTTCAGGTCCTTGGTCATCTCGTCAGCGGTCGCCGAGGCGCGACCGTCGAGCAGCTTCTCGAACTGCTTGGCGATCGGCGCATCGGGAGCCATTTCGAGCGCCTTGCGCGAGAGCTTGGCGGCCTCGAGGTCCCCGGCGTCCCTGGCCTGCCCGAGCAGACTGGTGAGCTTGGCGCTCATGGCAGCCCCCTCGGCGCGCTCGACGAGCTGATCGCCCGCCAACCCCCCTATCGCGGCCGCCTGGGACTTGAGCGCACCGGCGCGCTCGTAGAGCATCGCGGCTTCGAGCGCGTCCTTGTCCTCAGCCGCCGCATCGCCTCCCGCGATGAGCGCGTCGAGCTGCAGATCGAGTCCTTCGGCCTCGGAGACCCGAAGCCCGTACTCGTTGTGGAGCTTCGCCGCGAGCTGAGCCGCCGACAGATACTCGTGGCGCCCGACGAGGGAGCGGACCGTGGCGACGTCGCTCGCCGCGGCGGCGCCGATCACGACCGCCGCCGTGACGGCGGCCACTGCGAACAGGCCCGGAGCGATGAAGCGTGCCCACGAGCGCGGCCTGCCATCGGCGCGCGGCGCGAACGCGGCTATCAGCAAGCACGTCGCAGCGAGCGCCAGGACTGCCACCAGCGAATCGGCCCTCAGGACGGAAGAGGCCATCATGATGCCGATGAAGCCGACAACGAACAGGCCGACCGACGACAGGACGATCGCGGTTCGGGTTCGCGCTTTCGAGCGGTCGGCCTGAGCCGCCGGAGCAGGCGCTTCGGCGGTCACGGGGATCGGAGCTGCGCCACCCAACGGCGCGGCGATACTCGGGCTGGTGCCTGCGGTCGCGTAGGCTGCGGAGGCGAGGCTGGCGAGCGGCTGTCCGCAGCCAGGACAGGAGAGACCGTCCGGGCCGGCCCATTGCGAACCACCGCAGTTCGCACAGTAGCCGTAGTTCTTGGCTGCGTACTCGGTGCCGCAGTACGGACAGCTCGATCCGTCCATCGCAACACCCGCGCCACAGCCCGGACATGCAAGTTGGGCGTCCATGGCGGCCCCCTCTTGGTCGGTGCGCGACGCCAGCCAGAACTCTCGCGCGCCATCGGCGCCGCTTCGACTCACGCTTTCTGTATGCCCTGCTGGTAACTGAACGCCGTGAGGAACGCCCCGGCCGGCGACAGCCGCGGTAACCCCGATGCGCGCTACTCGCCGAACTCGATGATGCCGACCTCACCCGTCGGCTTGCCGACGTAGGCCACGTCGGCGCAGCGGCGCGCGAAGATCCCGCACTCGACGACGCCCGCGATCGCGTCGAGGGCGATCTCAGCGGCGACCGGATCGCTCAAGTCGAGGCCGCGAACGTCGACGAGCGCGTTGCCCGAGTCGGTGATCGCGCCCTCCCGCAACCAGCCGATCGCCCCGAGTGCGGCGAGCTCGCGCTCGACCAGCTTCACGGCGGCGGGAATCACCTCGAGCGGCACCGCAGCTTGCTCGCCGAGCGAGATCACGAGCTTGCTCTCGTCGACGATGCACGCGAAGCGCTCGGCGGACGACGCAACGATCTTCTCCATCGTGAGCGCACCTCCGCCCCCTTTGATCATCCGGCCGAAGGCGTCGATCTCATCGGCGCTGTCCACGTACAGCTCGAGGTCGCCTGCGACGGGGAGCTCGACGACCGGGATGCCCGCCCCCTCCAGGAGGCGGCGCGTCTGGCGCGATGCGGCTACCGCCGCCGAAGGCCGCGGACCGAATTCGGCGAGAGCGGCGACGAAGTGCCCGACCGTCGATCCGGATCCGATGCCGATGATGCAGCCCTCGGTCACGAGTTCGAGCGCCGCGCGTGCGACTTCGGCCTTCATCCCTTCGGCGTCCATCAGGTGTTGCCCCTCGTCTCGCTCCTGCGCCGCGATGCGCGGCGTCGGCTAACCGCTTCGTACCCGTGGTGCGCAACGTGCCGCCGTTCGGCCGCCGCGCCCGCGTCCCGAGCAGGGATGCGCGCGTTGTTGCCGAAACCCACGTGTGGGCGCGATGGGATGCCGGCATCGCCCGCTCGACGATCCGAATCGCAGAGGGAGGGGCTGCTTCGTGCGCGTCGTCACTTGGAACGTGCGCTTCCGTGAGCTGGAGTCGCGTCTTGCTGAGATCGTTGGCTGCCTGGTGGACTCGGGCGCCGAGATCGTCGCGCTCCAGGAGGTCTCGAATCCGCTCGTCGACGCCATGAGCGACCTGCTCTTCCAGACCGGCTTCGAGCACTGCATCGACAGCTTCGCACACGCGCCCGCCGGCCGATGGGGCCGCATGCCCTTCGCGTCGATGGTCGCGAGCAAGCACCCGATCAAGCTCGGCCCGAACGACTGGCGACTCGAGGCGCCGTACCCGGAGTCCTTCGCCCGAGGCATCGTCTACACGCCCGACGGACCCCTCGACGTGACGTCGGTGCACATCCCCAACGGGTCGGCGGCGGGCTGGAAGAAGGTCGCGTGCATGCGCGCGCTCCACTCGACGCTGGCCGAAGATGCCGACTGCCCGCGGATCGTCGCCGGCGATTTCAACGAGCCGAAGGAGCTTCTCGCCAACGGCTCGATCGTGACGTTCTCGGGCATCGAGCCGGAGGGCAGACCGCGCGGACACAAGCTCTGGACCGACCACGACGGGCAGACCGGCGACCTCTGCGAGTGGGAGGAAGCGGTGCAGTCGGTGCTCGGACTCGACGCCTCGCATGGATTCGAGGACGCGCACCGCGCCGTCAACGGCGGAATGTTCATGCCGACGACGCACATCGCCCCCGGCAGGGTCGGCCGGTGGTTCGACCACGTGCTCGTGTCAAAGGAGCTCAAGGTCCGCGCGTGCGGCGTGTACTCCGACTGGCGCGAGAACGGCTACTCGGACCATGCGGCCGTGTGGGCAGAGGTCGGGTAGCGCAGACACCTGCTCGACCGCGCATGGCACCCGGCGTCTAAGAGGCTTCGGACGCCTGACGCTCGCGCGTCTGAGAACCCGATGAGACTCCTCTCACGTTCGGCCATCTCCCTTGCATCGCGGCGTACGCTGCCGATACCCCTAGTGGTATGCATTCCAACCACGGCAAGGGCATCCAGCTGCCGGTACAGCAAGGAGTGACATGATGGTCCGCATACGACGTGCTCTGTTCTGGGCGCTCGCGACCTCAGCTTCGATCGCGATCCTCGCGCCCTCCGTTGCGACGGCCGCACCCCCGCTCTCGGTCACCGCGAAGGTCTCCAAGTCCGAGTTCAACCCCGGTCAAAGCGTCGGCGTGACGGGGGTAGCGCGCAACACGAGCGGCGCGGTCGTCAAACCCACCGTGGCCTACGTGAAGTTCCTGCGCGCGGACGGCTCGATCGCCCGCGGATGGAGCAGGATGAAGATCCTCTCGAACCGCACTGTCACGTATTCGTACGGGCTCCCCGCGGACGCGGTTTCCGGCACCTGGACCGCGCGAGTGCAGGTCCGCGCCTCCGGGGGGCGCATCGGTTACGTGTCGAAGCGCTTCGGCGTTGTCGCGTCACCCGCACCGCCGACACCCGACCCGAGCCCGGCTGCCCAGGCGGCTCACGCCGACCTGACGTGGCAGGACTATCCCACCGCGTGCCGGGGCTGCCACGCCAAGCAGTTCGGCGACGTCTACCACTCGCTCCACTACCAGTGGCAGGCGCCGGCGCCCGACAACGTGAATGCGCCCGGAACGCTCCAGGGCAAGATGACGAACGCGGTCAACAGCTACTGCATCAACATCACCGGCGACTGGAAGCACTGCGGCAAGTGCCACGCGGGACGCGGCAAGCAGCCGGTGCTGACCGACACGCCGACCTCCGAGCAGCTCGATAACGTCGACTGTCTGGTCTGCCACAACGAAGCGTACGCGCTGGCGCGCGTTCGCAAGACCGACGGCTCGATGGGGCCGTCCGCGACCGATACCGCGACTCTCGACGCCTACGTCAAGCAGATCCGCAAGCCCACGCGCACCAACTGCTTGAAGTGCCACGCGTACGCCGGCGGTGGGGACTCGCTCAAGCGCGGCGACATCACGTGGGCGCACAAGGCGACCGGCGACCGCGCGTTCGACGTCCACATGGCCACGACCGGGGCCAACCTCGCATGCCAGAGCTGCCACACCTTCGTCGGGCACAAGGTGACCGGCAAGGGCTCGGACCTGCAGTCCACCGACTACGCGTCCGAGATCGCCTGCACCAAGTGCCACGCCGCAAAGGCCTCGGCCACAGGGCACACCGATCCGGCCATCGGACGTCACGTCGGACGCGTCGCGTGCCAGACGTGCCACATCCCCAGCTACGCCCGTAACGCGAGCGACACGCCCGCGAACGAGGCGACCGAGGTCCATCGCACGTGGCAGTCGACCGAAAGCACCTCCGCGCCGTTCCACCCGTCCATCACGAAGGCCAACAACCTGAAGCCTTCCTATCGCTGGTGGAACCGCAAGAGCGCCACCTACCTCCTCGGCGACACGGCCACGGTCGATCCCGAGACCGGCGCGTACCCGACCTCGCGCCCCATCGGCTCGGTAAGCGACCCGAAGGCGAAGCTCTACCCCTTCAAGTACAAGACCGCCGAACAACCCCTTCGGACCGCATCGAGCCAGCTCATCGCGCTCGACACGTGGGAGTTCATCTGGCAGTCGGGCAACGGGGCGCTCGCGACCCAGCGCGGCCTCTTCAACATGGGCTTCGGCGCGAATGACGCCTACGAGTGGGTCAAGACCGACACCTACCAGCTCCTCAACCACGAGGTCCCGCCGAAGACCTCGGCGCTCAAGTGCGCGGACTGCCACGGCTCGACCGCGCGCATGGATCTCGCCGGCGACCTCGGCTACGGGCTGAAGGGTCCGCGAAGCCAGGTGTGCACGCAGTGCCACGGCCCCGAGGACGAGTCGCTGAGCTTCAACGGCGTGCACGCTCAGCACGTCAGCGGAGAACGATTCGACTGCGCGTGGTGTCACTCGTTCTCGCGCCCCGAGCGGGGTCTGCGCGCCGCACGGTAGTTCGATAGGTCACGACTGAGGACCGCTCGACGGCGGGTCGGCAGGATCCGGCCCGCCTCGGCGGTCCTCTCGCGTTCGCCCGTCGCAGCTAGTAGGGGTAGGGCGTCTTGGTCGGCTCGCTTGAGGGCGGATCGTTCCAGCCTGGGTAGTCCGGGTCCGGTGGCGGCTCTTCGGCCGAGGTGGCCGACGCGTCGCCGCTGCCCGAGGTCGAACCGCCGAGCGTGGTGGAGCGCTGTGCCGCCTCAGGCGGGATGTCGCGCCGTGCGGCCGCCGCCGGATCGAGCGGCGCGGCCGTTGACTCGCTCGAGACTGTCGCTTCGAACGAGCCCGGCAGAGGTGTCGGCCACCGGGTGGTGGCCTCCGGCTCGCCACCGCCGAGGCCTCCAACGGCCGCGAGCCCGAACACGAGCAGCACGACACCTGCGATAGCGCCGACGATCGCCCACGTTCGCGGAGAGGTGAGCAGCGAGCGCAAGGGCCGTGCACCTGCGTCCGCCCCCACATCGCCTACGCTCTCGCCGCGGGCGGCACGCCCGGCCGCCTCCATCGCCGCCGCTTCGATCTCGCCCGGCGGTACGAGCGGGACGATCGCCCGGTAGCTCTTCGAGGACTCGCGCATCTCGTCAGCGGCGAGCCGACAGAGCGGGCACTCGTCGAGGTGAGCCTCGATCTGCGCGCGGTCGGTCTCCGCGAGTTCGTCGTCGATGTAGGCCGAAAGCCGCGGGAGCATGTCCCGGCATTCGGCGGCGAGTTTCTCGGCGTCCACGTACTGCATGCGGAACGCCCCCCTGAACTTGAGGCGAGCTCGCGAGAGCGTCACGCCGACTGCGCTCGTCGACATCCCGAGCACGTCGGCGATCTGTTGGTACGACATCTCGTCGACCTCGCGCAGTGTCAGAACCGTTCGGTACTGTGCCGAAAGCGCGGCGAGCGCCTCGCGAACACGACCGGTCTGCTCGAGGAAGAGGTTCGCGCGTTCGGGGTCTTGATCGAGACGGTCGGCCTCCTCGGCATCGAGGGTCGTCTCGGGGTCGCCGATGTAGCGGCCGCGCGCTTTGGCCACGTCGAAAGAGAGGTTACGTGCGGTGCGGTAGACATACGGCGAGAAGTCGAGATGCTCCTTGCGGGGCAGCGCTTCGAACACTCGAATGAACGCGTCCTGGGTGACGTCGCGCGCATCTTCGGCATTGCCGAGGATCGAGTAGGCGAAGTTGTAGATGCGCGACTCGTAGCGATCGAAGAGCTGTCCGTACGCCTGGACGTCGCCGCTCTGCGCGAGCTCGACGAGCTGGACATCGGTCTGCTCTCTCATGGCTGCCACCCCCTGGCCGCTCTCCTGTAAGCCTACCCGCGTCCCGCGCTCAGCGCGACGCCTCGCCGACGACGACCAGTCGCTCCCGCGCACTCCCTACCGGATTGCACGTCGTGAGCGTGATCCGTCGGCCTTCCGTCGGGGCGATCACGTCGACCCGGGTAGGCTCGACGCGGAGCGTCTGCGTCACGCGGTAGGTCTCGTGCCGACGCTCGGTCCACGTCTCGCTGACGTCCCCGGGCTCGAGCTCGTCGAGCCGGCGGAACGGATGACCGTACATCGTCCGATGCCCGGCCAGTCCGGCGTTGCCCTGCTCGCCCGGCAGAACCGTCTTCGGGTAGTGACCGACGGACCTGTTGAGCTGCGCCGGCTCCACGCCTTCGAGCACGTACGCGTCGAGGTCGATGGCCGCGATCGAGATCAGGGCCACTGCGCCCTCGGGCATCGGCTGGCCGCCTTCTGCGGTTCGCGCTGAAGCCTCGATCCCCGCGGCCTCCGACGCGAGGGCTTCCTGGGCACGCGCGTACCGCCACTCGGTGATCTGCGGATACAGGGCCACGGCCGCTCCGATGGCGAGCAGCGCGAACACCGCCGGTATCCGTATCTTCCGAAGAACCTGCATCGTTCTCGCCTCCCTCGGCGGTTCGCCCAACGGGTGCGGGCGAGGCCTCGACGGCCTCGCCCGGTCGGGCATCGCCTATCGCTCAGTGACCTTGCGCCGACGCGTCGCCACATACAGGCCCGCCCCTGCCGCTGCGATCAGCGCTCCGCCGACGATCCAGATCATCTGGTCGCCACCGGTGTAGGCGAGCTGTCCGCCATCGGAGGGAGCCGTCGGGGTCGTGTCGACGGTGCGAGTCTCCTCCTGGGGCTCGTCCTCCTGCTCCGGCACGTCGCCTTCGTCATCGGGCACGTCGCCCTCGTCGTCCGGCACGTCACCTTCGTCGTCCGGCACGTCCTCGTCGGGCTCGTCGGGCTCGTCGCACTCCTCTTCCGGTTCGTCAGCGTCGCCCGACTCGCCGTCCGGGTTCGCCTCGGGCACGTCGCCCGGCTGGACGGCCTCGTGGATCGCCTCGTGCTGGATCGCGAGGTCCTGCTCGACCGCCGCCGACTCGACCGCATGCGGCTGCGGCGCTGCGACCGCCACCGACGCGCACACCAGAAGCGCAGCTGTCATGACTGCGAGCAACGCGATGAGCTTGATCGTGGTCTTCGACTTCATCGTTCTCGCCCTCCTCTGCCGGCTTCGCTTGCCGGCTCGACGTTGCATTCACCCGTACAACCGAAGAGGGCCGCCGATTATTACAGGCGGATCGAAGAATCCGTGAGGAATCTCGGCAACGACGGAGGACGTTCCGGAATGCCGAGGTCAGCGCGTCGGCGGGAGGGGGGCGTTCGGGGCTGGCGCGAGCCTAGAGCTCGTCCGGGCCGCAGCATCCCGCCCCGCGCAGGAGCTCGGAGAACTCCGACATGACGAGCGCAACCGTTTCGGGCCGCAGCCGGTAGAAGACCCAGAGGCCCTCCTTGCGCGAATCGACGAGACCCGCGTCGACGAGGACCCTCATGTGATGCGAAACCGTGGGTGCGCTGAGCGCGAGGCCCTCGGCGAAGTCGCACGCGCAGATCTCGTCCGACGCACAGCAGCGCGAATCGCCCTTCGCGCCCGCGGCGAGCATCGCGAGTATCCGGCGTCGGGGACGCGAGGCGAGTGCGCGGAAGACGCGGTCGACGGGATCCGTCGTCGCTTCCGCGTTCGCGCTGCCCTTGGCTCCGGCCACGTCGGCCCCTTTCGCGTCTATCAGCCCCCGGACTCGGGGGGTTGACAAGTTCGACACCCGTCGAAGTATTATAGCAGCGAACTAGTTCGATATGTATCGAACTATTAGATCCACGACGCAAGGAGGAGCCATGCACGACGCGAGCGAGATCAAGCGCGCGGTGCGCGAGCGCTACGCTGACGCGGCCACGCGTGACAAGGGAAGCGCGACGGCCTCCGGGTGCGGATGCGCGTCGCCATCTGCGAGCGCCTCGACGTCCGGCTGCTGCGGCGGCTCGGCAGCTGTCACGTCACTCCCGGCCTCGGCGACCGCGCAGCTCGGCTACGACCAGCGCGACCTGAACGAGATCCCGGACGGCGCCGACCTCGGTCTCGGGTGCGGAAACCCGCTCGGCATCCTCGAGCTCAAGGAAGGCGAGACCGTGCTCGACCTCGGCAGTGGCGGCGGGATCGACTGCTTCGTCGCCGCGAAGCGGGTCGGACCGGCCGGGCTGGTCATCGGCGTCGACATGACGCCGGAGATGCTCGACCGCGCACGGCGCAACGCAAGCGCTGCCGGCTACGACAACGTCGAGTTCCGCCTCGGCGAGATCGAGCACCTCCCTGTCGCCGACGCCTCCGTCGACGCGGTCATCAGCAACTGCGTGATCAACCTCGTGCCCGACAAGCGCCAGGCATTCGCCGAAGCGTTCCGGGTGCTTCGGCCGGGCGGCCGGCTCTCGGTGTCCGACATCGTCACGCTCGGCCCGCTCCCCGACTTCGTGCGCGAGTCCGCGGAAGCCTACGTTGCGTGCGTGGCGGGCGCGCTCGAGCGCGAGGACTACCTCGATGCGATCCGGCAGGCGGGCTTCGCCGACGTGCGGGTCACCTCGGAGAGCAGCTTCGCCGAGTGGGGCGAACAGACTGCCGAAGAGGTCGTGGCGCAATTCGGCGACGCGATCGAGGGCGGCGCGCAGACCGTTCGCGACCTGGCCGCGAAAGCGCAGAGCATCCGCGTGCAGGCGATCAAGCCGGACCACGGCTAGCGCGGGGCGCTCGGCCGCGAAGCGGCCACAAGTAGGGGAGCCTCGCTGACCCTGTAGCGAGGCTCCCCTGTTCCAAGGACTCTGGGTGAGGTGAGCTACCTCGTCACGAACGCGTCGACCGCGACCGCGTTGCCGGTCGCCACCGCGTTGTGCGTGCCCACCGGAACGATCTGGACTGCGTGGGTGCCCTTCGGCAGACCCGAGGTCGCGAAGATGCGACGCGCATAGGTCGTGCGGCCGGCCCACAGGTCGACCGTCGCCTTGAGAACACCGTCGACGTAGACCTGCGCCTTACCGCTCGCGGTGGAGCGGGTGCCGAGCCAGGTCACGCCCGTGCCGTAGAAGGTGTAGGTCGCCGTGGCGGTCGTGGACTCGGAGCTCTTGCACGCAGCGCCGGAGTACGACGCTCCCGTAGCTGCGGCCCAGTCACCGGCAAAGACGGCCTTCGAGTCTTCCTGGTTGACGCCGGGCGAGGTGCCCTTGATGCCGAAGGAATCGACATCGAGGCGGCGGCCGGTCGAGCGGGAGTTCTTGCTCGTGCTCACGACGATGGCCAGCGTGTGCGGGCCGTCACTCAGGCCGCTCCTCGTGTAGAGCGCGCGGTTGTAGTACGTGCTCGACGCGTAGAGATCGACCGTCGCGCGGTACACGCCGTCGATGTAGACCTTGCCCTTGCCGAACGAGCGGCCCTTCGTCCCGTACCACGTCACGCTCGAGCCGCGGAACGGGACCGTGATCTTCTTGCCGGAGGTTGAAGTCGAGCGCGTCGAGCCGCCGTAGTACTTCGAGCCAGCGAGCGTCTTCCACGCGGTCGAGAGCGTCAATCCGCCGATCGTGCTGTCCACGCGGACCGTCGAGACCGCGTAGGTCTTGGCCGACACGGTCGAAGACGCGGGGCCGAGCGCGCCGCTCGCGATGGCGCCCTTCACTTGGTAGTAGTAGGTCGCGCCAGCGGTTCGGCCGGTGTCGTTGAACGCGAGTCCGGTCGTCGACGCGATCTGCGTGAACGGGCCACCGGAAGCCGTCGCGCGGAAGACACGGTAGCTCGCGGCGCCCGAGATCGGCGTCCAGCCGAGCGTTACTTCCGAAGTAGAGACGGCGGCTGGAACGACCGTCGACGTGGCGATGTCAGCGGGCGGCAGAGCGGCCACCGTATGGCACTGCGTGCAGGTGCCGCCGCGCGGGCCGTGCGTGGGCGTGTCGCCCTGCGTGATGCCCGGCGCCGGCCAGATCTGGAAGCCCGTGTGGCAGCCCGAGGTCAGGCAGTAGCCCGGATAGCTTCCGTGAGGTCCGTCGTCCCACCCGAGCCCGGGGCCGAGTCGCGGCGCGGCCACCGCGACGGAGGCCATGCCCATGACGAGTGCGACGACTGCTGCGAATAGGGCGATTCTGATGAACGCTTTCATGAGCTGCTTCTTTCGGTCGGTGGAACTCATGACCCTAGTGTCGGGACGTCCACCGCCGAACTCGATAAGACCGGGATGTGAGTCTTCTTATGCCGATGAAGCCGCAGGTGAGGGGGTTGCCGGTCGACGAAGGTTAACCCGCCCGCGGTGAAGCAGGCGCGATCAGTACCGCCCGTGCACGCTGCACGTGACCTCGCCGTTCGAGACGTCGAGCGTGTACGTGCCGCCGCCGGGGCACTTCGGCACGTCGGCGAGCATGCCGCTTTGGGCGAGAGCCTCCAGGTCGGGGGCGAAGCTCTGCTGGTCGGTGTAGTACGCCTGAGACGCCATGTCGATGTTGCGCTCGTTGGCGACGCAGACCTCGCGTTGCGCCTCGCGCGTCGAGTCGGAGGTCGATTCCGTTGCGCCCCCGGTGAACCCGCCGACGCAACCCGAGACCGCGAGCACGCACGCCGCAAACAGGACGCACGCTGCGAATCGGATCGTCGTGCCCCGTGTCGATCGTTTGGCTCCAGTCATCTGACGTTCTGCTCCCATAGCTCGCGTGTGTCGATCGGCGTCATCTGCTCGCCCGTGTTCGGGTTCTCGCCGCCGTAGTTGAAGTAATTGTAGGGCTGCCCCTCGTAGTAGTCGCCGCTCGCCGTGTTCTGCGTGCCCCAGCTGTCCGACTTGTAGATCGTCCCGCCCTCGGACTGGCTGACCCAGTCCTGCTCGCCGCGGATGTAGCTCCCCCATTGGTAGTCGAGGTAGTCCTGACTCGCCGAGCGCTCCTCGTAGGCGGCGGACGTCATCTCGCGGATGTCGTCGGAGTTGCGCGCGATGAGATCGCTTGTCTCCTGCTGCATCTGCTGAAGCCGCTGGTTACCCCGTGCGACGTAGTCGGCGACCCATCCCTGGTCGATGGTGTAGGACGCGATCATCTCGGCAAATGCGCCAGCGTAGGCATCGAACTCGTCTTCCGGCGCGATCACCGTGAGGTGCTTGAAGGTCCACGCGGTGTTCATCTGCTTCGAGTAGAAGCTGAAGCCGAGCGTGTAGCCCTTCGAGGGCGTACCCTCGCGCGTCTTGCACGTGTAGGTCATGTCCTGCACCGTCACACCGCCGCCGGGCATCGTCTGCTCCATCCGCGACGCCAACTCCTCGTAATCGTTGACCTCGCTGAATTCGACGTCCGTGATCGTGCCGTCCTGCTCGCCGAGGAACTTCAGTGCTTCCGAAGGCCTGAGGTACTCGGAAACCGGAAGGGGCGCGTCCTGCCATCCCAGCTCGGGCGTGATGACATCGGCGCTGCCGGCGCTGAAGCTCTTGCCAGCGTCGTCGTAGGCGACGAAGCACGTCGCGCCGACCTCCTGGACCTGCCAGCCCTGCGGCATCTTGAAGGATGCCGAGCCGTCGCTGAGCTTGTAGGGCACGAGCGGCTCGGTCACGGGCAGCGGACCCGAGTACGTGATGGCACCCTTCATTACGTCTATGTTCGAGAGCACGGTGAGCAGCAGTTCCTTGTTCGCGTCGAGCTCACCCTCCGGCGCGGCGATGGTGGAAACCACGAACTCGCCTTCCTTGACCGACGCCCACGCTCGGTACTGCATCGGTGCGCCATCAGCACCCGTGTAGGCGCCCTCGAAGGTGATCCGGTCGCCTGAGCCGGCGGCACCCGCCTCAGTCACGCTCATGTCCGGGTACTCCTGCTGAACCGCCTCGACGAACTTCTTGCCGAGCGCCAGGGGGTCGCCGCCGGTGAAGTCGCGCCCGACGCTCATGGTCACTTCGAGACCGCTCGGCCCCGAGACCTTCACGCTCCGGTAGCCGGCCTGCTCGCTCTCTTGAGCCATCCAGCCATCGGGCGCGTAGAGCACGAAACTCGCGCCTTCGGTCACGACCTTCTTCATCTGGGGCTTGTCCCTCGACCCCGGGCCCGGCTGCGGCTGCGGCAGCAAGCGGCGGCCCGCATCCAGTGGCAGGCGGACGAGCCCGCAGCCGGTGGTCGACGCAACGACCGTCAGCGCACAGCCCAGCGCGACCACGAGCATTCCGAAGCGCTGCCTCCGGATCGACCTGCACATGGCGCTTCCCCCCAGTCGCGCCTCGAGTCGTTCAGAAGAGACCCTACCCGCCTCAGGCGGAGTTCCCTACTCGAGGCCGTACTGCGCCTTCGACATGACCTTGTCGTCCTGGAACGTGATCATCATGTTCGACGTGCGGTCCGACCCGTACCACAGGAAGACGGCGACCTTCACTCCACCGAACTCAGACGACGAGAGCTCCTCACCTTTGGAGCCCATGATCTCGACGACCTCGTCGTAGCTCATCCCGTTCTCGATCTTGTCGTACTTCTCGACGGTGGCCGGGCCCTCGTCGGAGGGCGCGGGCTCAGTCCCCGGTGCGGGCGCCGGCTCGGGTGCGGGCTCAGTGATCGGTGGCTGCGGTGCGGTCACCGGCGGCCTCGGCTTGGCTGCCCCTCCCCCCGAATCCTTCGACTTGCCGAGCTGGATCGCCAGGCCGAAGATCGTCACGCACGAGCACAGAAGCAGCACCGCGAGCACGATGATGAGGACGAGCGCCCATATGGGGAGTGCGCGCTTCGGCGGTTCGGCGGCAGGCACGGGTTCTCCTACCGGGATCGGTTCGGTCGGGGACGTCGACGGCTCGACGGACGGCTCCACAGCGGCGGTCGCGCCCTCGGGTGGTGCGAAGTAGCTGTACGCCCACTCCCGCGTGGCGTCATCGGTCCAGGTGAGCGAGCCGGCGGCTTCGGCGCTCGTGAGCGTCGACATATCGACACGCTCGCCCTCTACCAGGAACACGCCGACGGCCTGGTCGTACTCCACGGTCCGACCGTCCGAGAACGTCGCGACACCCATGACGAACTCCCCTCGATCACCAAATCCCTCGCACCGAACGCTACACACCGGTTCGTGCCCACTACGCAGTGGTGACGGGCATCGAAGCGCACGCTTCCGCGTCGACGCCCACCTCGGCGGTCGGTGCGCTATCTTGGCGACAAAGCTGCTGAGTAGGCCGTCGGCTCCCCCGAATGCAGCGGGAAGTCGAGACTAGGAAGGGCGACGTCGGTGGATCCGCACTCGAGATACGAGCGAGAACAGCGCGCGAACAAGATCGTGCTCGGCGCGATCGTCGGCTTGTTGGCGCTCGTCCTCGTCGCGGTAGCCTCGCTTGCGTTCGAGCGCCCAGGCGCCCAGAAGTCGACCCGACCTCAGCCGACCAGCGCCCCCACTCGCACTCCCCAGCAGCCCGCGAGCGCACCCGCCACCGCGCCGGTGTCGACTCCAACCACGACAGACACGCTCAAGCAGCTCTCGGCCGAGGCGGCGACCAAGAAGGCAGCGCCCGTCCCCAAGCCGAAGCCCCCGCGCAAGAGGACGACGCCCGAAAGGATGGCGAAGATCCCCTCCGGCGCCAAGCAGATCGTCGTGATCACCGGCAAGAAGCTCGGATCGAATACCGGCCGACTCGCGCTCTACAACAAGAAGGGCAGCCGCTGGGTCGAAGCGATGAACGTGGAGGCGAACTTCGGCAAGAACGGGCTCGTAGACGGGACGAAGCGGCGCACTGGCAACCTCGAGACGCCGACGGGCATCTGGCGGATGGGCAGCTTCGTCTTCGGCCTCCATTCGAAGGCACCCTCTGGAACGAAGATGCGCTACAAGGCCATCACGTCGAGGTCGCATTGGAGCAGCGCGCACGACTCGACGCACAACACGTGGGTCGAGGGCGACGCCCCCGGCGAGCGCCTCGCCGATGCCGATCCGCAGTACGAATTCGCGTTCAACACCGGCTACAACAGCCCGCCGAACCGGGTGGTCTACGGCCGGGGGACGGCGATCTTCGTCCACTGCTTCGAGCCCCCGGGCAACTCGCTCGGCAAGTTCACGCACGGCTGCATCGCCATCGATCGGAAGAACATGATCAGGCTCTTCCGGATGCTCGACGAGGACAAGAACCCGGTGTGCGCCATCGGCACGCTCAAGCGAGGCTCGTCCACGTCGATCTGGGCATACTGACCGAGCGGGCGGGTGGCTGATTCCCGGTCCGTCGGCCGCCGACCACGGAGGGGGATCGGACTTGCGGAGAGTCAACGTCCCGTTTCCGCTGGTCATCTTCGTCATCGCTTTGGTCATCCGGCTCGTTCCAGTGCTCCTCGCTCGCGACCTGGGCATCGGCCTGGACGACATGTTCCAGTACGACATGCTCGGACGCTCCATCGCGGGCGGCAACGGCTTTCGCTGGTACGCCCTGAGCGACCTCGACCTCATCAGGCGCTACGTCAGCATCGACCTCTCGACGATCGACTACGACCCACGAGGGGTCCTGACGTCGTTTCGCGCTCCCGCCTACCCGACGTTCCTCGCTGCCGTCTACGTCGTCAGCGGGCTCGGGTTCGAGCGCTTCCTGGCCGCGCGGTTGGCCCAGGCCGTGCTCAGCGCCGCCCTCGTGCCGATCACGTACTTCGTCGCACGACGGCTCTTCCCAACGCGTCCGCGCGTCGCGCAGTGGTCCGCGATGGCGCTTGCGGTCTACCCGATCCTCGTGCTGTATCCGATCGCGCTCGTGACTGAGAACCTCTTCTTCCTCCTCGCACTCGCATCCGTACTCGCGCTCCTCAAGACCGCCGAATCGCCGAAGCTCGGATGGTTCGCCCTTGCGGGCGCGCTCATCGGCCTCGCGGCGCTCACGAGGTCGGTCTTCCTGGCGGTCGGGGTCGCCGCGGCGTTGTGGGCTTGGTTCGCTCTCAAGCGCTGGCAGGGCGCTCTCGTGATCGCTGCGGCGATGCTTCTCATCTGCGCGCCATGGATGGCTCGCAATTCCATTCTCCACGGCAGCCTTACCGGAATCGAAACGTCCGCCGGCTACAACCTCTACCTCGGCTACCACCCGGAGAGCACCGGCACATTCCAGTACGGGCCCTCGCTCGACCTGCTCCCGGTCCTCGACGACGTTCGGCGCGACCGGCTCGGCAAGGCTCGTGCGTTCGACTTCATGCGCGCGGATCCCGCTCGCGTCCCCGCACTTGCGCTGGCGCGACTCGGGCACTTCTTCGGCCTTGAGAAGCGGGCGCTCATGTACTTCTACGCGGGCGACTACTTCGGGCACATCGCCACGCCCTTGCTGGCCACGCTCGCGTTGCTGTTCGTGCTGCCCTTCGCGATCGTCAGCGCGTCGGCGCTGTTCGGACTCGCACTCGCGGACTGGCGACGCCCCGAGATCCAGCTGATCGGAGTCGTGCTTCTCGCCTACCTCGTGCCGCACGTCCTCATCCTCGCCGAAGACCGCTTCCACCTCGCTGTCCTGCCGCTGTTGATCGTCTTCGCCGCCCGATTCTGGGACGGCGGACTTGCCGAAACCCGCGCCGCCTTCGCACACCCGGGCGCAGGCCGGGTGCTGGCAGTGCTCGCATGCGTGGGCGTCGCGCTTCTCGCCCTGAACTGGGGGTACGAGCTGTATCGTGACGCCGACAAGCTGGCCCTCATCTTCGGACCGAACGGCAACGATGCCGCACTCCCGTACTGACACGATTCGCGGGCTCTTCCGACTCGACGGTCGCAGCGACTGGAAGATCGGCGTGGTCACGGTCGTCGGGACGCTCGCGCTCATCGCTCAGGACTACGTCGACCTGACCCCCTGGCCGACCGTCGACGACCTGCTCGTCTACTTCCTGCTGCCGATGGCGACCATCCTGCTCGTCTTCCGCGAGAGCCCGCGCGAGTACGGCTTGAAGCTCGGCGACTGGCGCGCGGGGATCGTGCTGACGCTCGGGGCCATCGTGATCATGGCGCCGATCCTGTGGCTCGTCGTGCGCGGCGATCCAGCGATGCGCGGTTACTACCAGGCGGACATGTCGGACCTGCTGCGTGGACGCATCGCCCTGCAGCTGTTCGCGTGGGAGTTCCTGTTCCGGGGCTTCTGGCTCTTCGGCTACTCGCGCAAGTTCGGCGCGAACGCGATCTGGCTCCAGGCGGTCCCGTTCGCGCTCGCGCACCTCGGCAAGCCGGGCATCGAGACGGCGTCGACGATCTTCGGCGGGTTCGCGTTCGGCTGGATCGCCTACCGAACGCGGTCGTTCCTGTATCCGTTCGCGATCCATCTGTTCGTGACGTCGTTCACCATCTGGCTTGCGGCGGGGGCGGGGTAACGGCGCAAGACGCTACCCGCTCCCCCCGATCGCTTGCATGAAGACCGCCCCATAGCGCTCGAGCTTCGCCTCGCCGACGCCGTGCACGTCGAGGAACTCGCTCGGTGTGGCCGGCTTGGTGGCGGCCATGTCGGCGAGGGTGCGGTCGCTGAAGACGACGTAGGCCGGCACCTTCTGCTCAGCGGCGATCTCTCGGCGCAGCTCGCGCAGCCGCTCGAAGAGCTCCTCGTCGACATCGGCGCCCACGAGCGCGACCGACCGTGCCGGCTTCTTCTCGGCACGCACGCGCGCACGCGGCTTCGCGAATCGCAACTCGACCTCCGCGCGCAGCACGCCCCTTGCGCTGGGAAGCAGCTTAAGCGCCGAGTAGTCGGCGATGTCCTGATGCAGGTATCCGTGGTGGATGAGCTGGCGGATCACGCTCGTCCACTCGTCGCGCGAGCGGTCCGCCCCCACGCCGAAGACGCTCAGCGAGTCGTGCCCCCACTTCGCGACCTTCTCGGTGGACGCTCCCACCAGCACGTCGATCACGTGCCCCACGCCGAACCGCTCGTCGAGCCGATAGACCGCCGAAAGCGCCTTCTGCGCGTCGACGGTCGCGTCGTAGAGCTCGGGCGGATCGATGCACACGTCGCAGTTGCCGCACTCGCCATCGAGCGACTCGCCGAAGTAACCGAGCAGCACCCGACGCCGGCACGTCGTCGCCTCCGCGAACGCCGTCATCGCCGAGAGCTTGTGGAGCTCGACGCGCTTCTGCTCCGGGGTGCCGCCGCGCTCGATGAGCCCGCGCGCCGTGGCCACATCCTGCATGCCGAAGAGCAGCAGCGCCTCGGCGGGCAGTCCGTCGCGGCCCGCTCGGCCGGTCTCCTGGTAGTAGCCCTCGATGTTCTTCGGCATGTCGTAGTGCACGACGAATCGCACGTCGGGCTTGTCGATGCCCATGCCGAAGGCGACGGTGGCGACCACGACGTGCACGTCGTCGCGCGAGAACGCCTCCTGGACGCGTGCGCGCTCTGCCGAAGGGAGGCCCGCGTGATAGGCGGCCGCGCGGACGCCCGAGCGCTGCAGCCTCTCGGCCACCTGCTCGACGCGCTTTCGGCTCAGGCAGTAGACGATGCCGGAGTCGGTGGGGTGCTGCGCGATGAAACGCTCGAGTTGCTGGGGCGCGGCGCGCTTCTCCGCGACGGTGTAGCGGATGTTCGGCCGGTCGAAGCCTGCCGAGAACACGGGGGCGTTCGCGATGTGCAACCGCTGCCTCACGTCCTCGCGCGTCTGGTCGTCAGCGGTGGCGGTCAATGCCACGAGCGGCACGTCGGGGAAGAGCTCGCGCAGTTCGCCCAGGCGCACGTACTCGGGACGGAAGTCGTGGCCCCACTGGCTCACGCAATGGGCCTCGTCTATCGCGATCAGCGAGATCGGCACCGCGCGCAGGATCTCGAGGAAACCTGGCAGCATCAGGCGCTCCGGCGCGACGTACAGCAGATCGAGGCCGCCGGAGCGCAGCTCGCGCACGACGTCGGAGGCATCTTCGGCCGAAAGCGACGAGTTCAGGCACGCCGCGGCGACGCCGTTGCCGCACAACGCGTCGACCTGGTCCTTCATGAGCGAGATCAGCGGCGAGACAACGATCGCCGTCCCCTGCCGATGCAGGGCCGGCAGCTGGTAGCACAGCGACTTGCCGCCCCCCGTCGGCATGAGGACGAACGCGTCGCCGCCCGCCACCACGTGTTCGACGATCTCGCGCTGGTGCGGCCGAAACCCATGGATGCCGAAGACGGAGCGAAGCGTGTGCTCGAGGGTCGCTGGTGAGGTGTCGCTGGGTTCGTGCAAAAGGCTCCTGTCAGAGGGCGCGGGTTGGTGACGTCAGGCAACGATACGACATGAGAGCTTACCGGGACCTGACTTGGAGCGAACCAGCGAATCCGAGCCGGCACGCTCACCCGCACCTAGCCCGCCGGCTCGCGCCCCGCCCCCAGCAAACCCGCAAACGTCTCCGGTGCGAGCAGCTCGAGATCGCGCGACTGCTCAAGGAATGGCGCCACATCTCGCCTCACGTCGGCCCAGTCGACCGAGTCAAGACGCGCCCTCACCGCCGCGCTCCAGTCGGACCCCGCCCCTTCGGCTTGCTCGGGCGCGACCTGCAATAAGGCGCTTCGCAGAAGCTCGACGTTCGGCTCGACCGGCGGGTCGTGCGAGAGGTACCACATGAGATCGTAGAGATCCCTCCCCTTCGCGTACTCGCGCGCGAGAACCGCTGCGAGCTTCCCGGCGAACAGCGAGGACAGATCATGATGCTGAAGTCGCAGGAGACCGAAGCGGTTGACCGTTGTGACCGCAAGCCCCGCGCCCGCTGGTGGGTTCGTGTCCACCTCGAGCTTGACCCAAAGCACCTCGTCGGGGTGTGCCGAGAGCCCCGCGTCAGCAAGCAGCCCGGGAAAGCCGATGAGCGCCTTGGCGACGACCTTCGAGTCGCTCACCTTCACTGAGAGGCCGTAGCCCTCCCGCTCCAGACCCCGGCCGATGCGTCCGACCAACCCGCGGAAGTCGAAGCGTTCGGCATCCCGTTCGAGGGTGAAGTCGAGATCCTCCGAGAATCGAGGAACCCGGAACAAGAAGCGCAGCGCGGTCCCGCCCATGAAGGCAAGGGGCACGAATGCCCCCGCCTCCTGCATCTGGCCCAGGGTCCGTGACTGCACGTACTCGCGAAGCAGGTTGAGCCCGTCGGTACCCGACGGCCGCGCCGCAACGATGTCGAGCGCCTGGTCTCTCACAGCTCCACCCACTCGCTCGATGCTCCGGCCGCCATCTCGGTGATCGCTCTCGCCGCCCTGATGAGCTTGGGCTTGCCAGTCCGCTCGGCGTAGTCCTTCAGACGCTCGGCGTCGATTCCTTCGAGCCGATCGAGCCGCAGCTCGCTGAGGAACGCCGCCCTGTCCGCTCCAGGTCGCAGGTACACCAGGTCGAGAAGCGCCTTCTCCGGGCGAGCCACGAGTGCGGTCCGGTTCGGCCCGCCAGCCAGACGCTCCTCAGCGAAGCCGAATAGCAGCGGCGGCGCGATGTGCCGAAAGTCGAACCTGCCGAGTGACGTCTCGAACGTGCCCGGCCGCGCCGTCGTCACGCTCGACGTTGCGAACACCGCTTCAGGAATGAGGCCATGGAAGGCGAGGGCCGACTCCAGACTCACATACGATGGCCGAACCAATGCGTTGGCTACCTCGAACGGATGAGGGTCGTGGCGCCGATACGGAGCTGCGACCGCGTAGACTCCTCGGCGCAAACGCAGGAGCTTGTCGCTCGCGACCCATCGAGAGAGCTGGCTTGCGAGATCGACCGGGTCCACGTCGCCCGCACGAAGCAGCGCGGACGTGAAGACAGGCTGATCGCCGACGATGTCGAGTAGCTCGGTAAATCTCATGGTTGTAATATGGCATATCCCTCATATTATTGCAACGTATCCCCGGCTCCCCTGGGCGAGAAGCATGTCAGACCCGCGCAGGACCATTGTGCTGGAGGTACTGACATGGCCTATCGACTCTCCAAGTCGCGATTCCAGACCGGGCTGCAATGCCGCAAGGCGCTCTGGCTCCAGACGCACGAGCCGGCGCTCGCGGACCCCGTTCCCGAGTCGCGTCAGCACGTCTTCGACACAGGCACGCGCGTCGGCGAGCTCGCGCGCGAGCTCTTCGCAGGCGGCGTGCTCGTCGCCGAAGACCACACGCAATCAGCCGAAGCGCTGGAGACCACGCGCCGCCTGCTCGAGGACCCG
>JACRBU010000181.1 GCA_016213085.1 Coriobacteriales bacterium | reverse complement strand
TCCGCGGCTCACCTTCCCGAAGACCGGCACGATCCGGATCGAGACCGGCATCGAATCATCGGTGCAAGGCGGCGACCTCGAGCTTGAAGGACCTGTCGCGTTCGGCAGCACAGAAGGCCTGACCTCGCCCGGCGCCGACGAAGCCACCTTCGAAGGCATCCCGCTCGGCGGTGGGCAGGCGGCGCAGGCGACCGACCTCGCGCTCAAGTACGGCAACGCCTACTTGAAGGCCGCGCCCGGACTCACGGTCGATAAGGCCGAGGTCGTCGAAGGCGGCGTTCGCGTTCGCGGGACCGCCCCGGACGAGCTCGTGCTGGGGGTCGCGCCGTAGCGCGCCGTGCGCAACCGCAGCTCGCGCCCTACCCCGCGGTACGCTCCAAAGCCCACGCCATGTTCTCGCCGAGGGTCCGCATCGTGCGCACACCCTCGTCATCGGCGAGCACGTCGCCCTTCGCGCCGCCGATGCCGACATTCCAATAGCTCGAGCCGACGACGAGCATCCTGCTGATGAGGAAGTAGTGGTTGATCGAGTCGAAGACGTGCATCGCACCGGCGCGCCGCACGGCCACGATCGCGGCCCCGACCTTTCGCGCGAACATGTCGTCGTTCCCGCGTCCGACGTAGAAGGCCCGGTCGAGGGCCGCCTTCAACTCCGGCGTGATCCCCGAGAAGTAGGTCGGCGAGCCGAAGATCATCCCGTCGGCGCCAGCGAGCACATCGATGACCTCGTTGCCGAAGTCCTTACGTCCGTGGCACTGCCGGTCGAGGACCTCACGGCACCTGCCGCACGCCGTACAGCCGCGGACCTCCTTGCCGGCAAGCTCGACGAGCTCGCAGTCGACGCCCGCATCGCGCAGCGGCTCAAAGGCGAATTCGATGAGCGCCGCGGTGTTGCCCCCCGCGCGCGCGGACCCGTTGATGGCGACGACGCGCATGCCTACCCCTCCGTCGATGGTGATGCGAGCCCTGAGCTCGCCCCTGCGGGGCTACTCGGCCGGAGCCTCCCCGGGCTTCGGCGAGCTGCCTCGTGCTTCGAAGAGTAGCGCATGCCAGAAGATCCGGTCCGCCAGCACGAGCGCCGTACCCACGCCGATGTAGACCACCGCCAGCACGCTGCGAGGCAGACCGGAGCTGCGCAGGAGGATGCCGCTGCCCATCATCGCGACGACGAACATCCAGGACTTGACCGAGAAGAAGCCGAAGAAGCAGGCGCGACCGCGCTGACGTATGCGCGCGACGGCCTTGCGTGCGATGCGGTCGAGCAGGACTCGTGACTTCGTCACGCCGAGCACGACGGCCACGGCGAGAAGCCATGCGTGCCAATAGCGGTCGAAGAGGTATCCCGCGCCCCTGATCAGCAAGATCCCGGCGCCGACGCTCCACATGAAGGCGGCACCGAGCAGCTGCGCACGAATGCTCGCGCGGGGGGTCAGGCGGGACATCCAGGACTGCGGATCGGAGGGGTTGGGGGTATTCGGCATGTCGTCGTAGAAGCAATACCTAGGCCGAAAACGCCCGCGTTCGGGAATCGATAGCTAGTGCGTGAACAGGGACGCCGCACGTCCGATGGCACGTTCAGGAGGGCACCGATGGCCGAGGGTGGAGTCCGCCGCACGATCGTCATGGGAGCCGCGGGGCGCGACTTCCACAACTTCCAGGTCGCCATGCGTGACGACCCGACCGTCGAGGTCGTCGCATTCACCGCGACGCAGATCCCCGGCATCGATGACCGCGTCTTCCCCGCTCAACTCGCCGGGAAGCGCTACCCGGACGGCATCCCCATCCGCCCCGAAAGCGAGCTCTGCCGGATGATCGCGGACCTCGAGATCGACGAGGTCGTGTTCGCCTACAGCGACATCAGCCACCTCGAGGTGATGCACAAAGCCTCGATGGTCCTGGCCGCAGGCGCGGACTTCCGTCTGCTCGGTCCCGATTCGACGATGATTCCGTCCACCAAGCCGGTCATCTCCGTCTGCGCCGTGCGCACCGGCGTCGGCAAGTCGGGGATCTCGAGCCGGGTGGTCGACCGTCTCGGCTTCCACGGCCTTCGGACCGTCGACGTCCGTCACCCGATGCCCTACCGCGACCTCGCCGAGATGTCGGTCGAGCGGTACGCGTCCCTCGAGGACCTCGACCGCTACGGCGTCACCGTCGAGGAGCGCGAGGAGTTCGAGCAGCTCGTCGCCAAGGGCACGACCGTGATGGCCGGAGTCGACTACGAAGCGATCCTTCGGCAGGCCGAGCGTGAGGCCGATGTCGTGCTCTGGGACGGCGGGAACAACGACCTCCCCTTCTTCCGCTCCGACCTCGAGATCGTCGGGCTCGATCCGCACCGCCTCGGCCACGAGACGCTCTACCATCCGGGCGAAACGAACTTCCGCCGGGCCGACGTGCTCGTCATCAACAAGGTCAACACCGCCGATCCCGACGCCGTCCACGTGCTCGCCAACGAAGCCGCGAAGCACGCACCCCGCGCCACGGTCGTCTACACCGATTCACTCATGGAGGCCGAAGACCCCGAGGCGCTGCGAGGCCGCAAGGTCCTCGCCGTCGAGGACGGTCCGACCGTCACGCACGGCGGGATGGAATACGGCGCCGCCGCGATAGCTGCACTCAACGCCGGCGCCTCCGAGCTCGTGAAGCCCGCGCAGTTCGCGCACGGCTCGCTCGCGGGGGTCTACCGCTCATACCCGCATATGGTCGATGTGCTCCCAGCCATGGGCTACTCGGCCGAGCAGCTGCGAGACCTCGAAGCGACGATCAACGCGAGCGATGCCGACGTCGTCGCCATCGGCACGCCGATCGATCTCGGTCGGCTCATCCGGATCGACAAGCCGGCCGTGCGCGTCACCTACCGCGTCGCCGACCACGGGGCGCCGACGATCGATGACGTCGTCGACGGCTTCCTGCGCACGAAGGGGCTCATCGGGTAGCCCCAAGGGCGGCTGGAAGCGGCCAGGCCGTCCGGTCAGGACATGACCATGTCGATCGCCCGGAATCCCGCGACCACGCCTGCCGCCACAGCGGCGATCGTGAGGCCAGTGTATAGCGCTCGGACGGGGAGCGACATCTCGCAACGCTTCCAGGCTTCGAGCGGCCGCATCAGGACGAAGCCCACCGCCGAGCCGACCCCGACGAGCAGGAACACACCGCCCATGACGATCCAGCCCCACGCCGGTGCGCTCCCGACGGGCGGATTGAATCCGTACCAGAGCGAGTAGCCCCCGACGCCGGACCAGAGCACGCACCACATGGCGTACGCCAACCGGTATCCGTCGATCCGATTGGCGAAGACGTACTGCATCCCCGTGAACAACCACACGCCGACAAAGGCGACCGGCCATACCCACGACCCCTCGGGCACCGGATGCGCGATCTCGTAGGGGCCGCCGGACGCAGCGAAGCCACCTTGCTCCATGAGAGCACGATTGCTGAAGATCAGTACCGTGACGGACGCGGCCATGCCGAAGGCACCCACCACAGCGCCGACCCACGACCCGAGACGAAGGCCGGTCGGCCTCCGTTCCGCCGATGCGCCGGCGTCACTCGAGACCGCGAGGATCTCCTCAGAGCGAGAAGCGGTTCCGTCCGACATCGTCACCCCCAAGCCGCAGAGTCGCACGGCCCGAGTCTGCTCCCCCGGACTACCACGGTGCAACCGTCCGGCGTTTCACGCGGGCGGCGTGACCGCTGTCACAGCGCTTCGCAGCGGTTTGCGCTCGCTGCCCTCGTCTCCCCCGCGCGCGCAACCGATTCAGAAAGCACCGCTCGAACCAGGGGCCGCTCGACCCCGAGCGAACTGCTTACGAACCGCACAGCCTACATACCGAAAGGGGCCACGTTGCTCGACGTCGCCTCGGGTCTCGATCTCGTCCGCGACATCGCCGACGAGCCTAAGACCGCCGAACTGACCCGCGTGCTACTCAATGCGACCTCCTCTGCCGAGGCGGCTCTCGCCCTCCGCATGCTTGAGGACTCCGCATCGAGCAAGCAACTCGTCGCGGCGTGCAACCTGCGCGAGGTCATCGCCGCGCTTCCCGCCACCCCCTGCACGTCGTCCGTCGACGCCGACACGCTCCAGAGGATCGGCGGTTTCGAGCGACGTCCGCTGGGCGTACTCGCCCGTGAGCTGACCTCGAACATCGAACTCTGCGTGCTGACCGCCGGCAACCTCGTTCTCGATGTGGTGTTCCGAACCACCGACGAGACCGTCTACTGGTCGCCCGTCCCTCGCGAATGCGAGTTCATCACCGCGAAGGCGCTCGACATCTTCATCGGTCGCGACGAGATCCTCGCGGCGATGCTCCAGCTCGCTCGGGACATGGGCGTGGTGTTCAACCCGCCGTTCTACGTCTCGCTCGAGGACTTCCGACTCGAGCACGCGCGCGACGCCATCGCCGGCATCGACGATCTCTTCTAGGCTCGACTCACCGAAGCAGCTGCGAGCTCTCGATGATGGACGCCCCGGCATCGGCCATGGACGCAAACGCCCTGTCACCATCACCTGTCTTCAGCTCGACGGCCCGACATCCATCCCGCACGACGGTGACGCGATAGCCGAGCTCCGCCGCATCGAGCACGGAGTACAGCACGCAATAGTCCGTTGCGAGCCCGGAGAGCACCACCTCGTCGACACCGCGCTCCTTCAGAAACGCGTCGAGTCCGGTGTGAGCGCCGTGGGCGTTGTCGAAGAACGTGGAGTAGCTGTCGATCTCCCGGTTGGTGCCCTTGTGCACCACGTGGTCGATGGCGGCCACGTCGAGAGCCGAGTGAAACGAAGCCCCGGGGGTGTTCTGCACGCAGTGGTCGGGCCACAGGACCTGTTCGACGCCGCCCAACATCGTGATCTCGCCGGCCTTCGACCCCGGGTGATTCGAAGCGAAGGAGCCGTGGTCGCGCGGATGCCAGTCCTGGGTCGCGACCACAAGCTCGAACGACCCCATCAGGCGATTCGCCACGCCCACGGTCAGATCGCCCTCGGCTACCGGCAACGACCCGAACGGCATGAAGTCGTTCTGCAGATCGACCAGGACCAGCGCGCGCATCTCGCTCACTCGCCTTTCGACTTCGGAACCGTCTCAACATGGGGTATCCCCCGCGCGGACAGGACCAGATGCGTGCGCAGGTCGGCGACGGACCGCTCGAGCCCCACTGGGTAGCGATGCGGATTGAGGAAGCGCGTGAACGACGAATCGAGCGCCCCGACCTCTTCGAGCGCACGGGACCGGATCTCGGCAAGCGCCGGGTGGTCCCCGACCCGAGCTCCGGCCCGCAGCACCGGTTGGAGCAGCTCCTCGTAGGGCTCCGTCGCCGGGAGGACCTTTCGGCGAGTCAGGTCGGCGGGGTCGACCATCAGCGCGTCGCCCTCGGGCGGACGCTGCGTGTCGTAGATCATGTCGCCGTCGATCCGGCCCTCACGTCGGTACCGCCGAACGCCGAGCAGGCCGGGGGTCGTCACCTTCGACGTCTGCTCGGAGACCTTGATTCGAGGCTCCCACGGTCCCCCGGGCCGACGGATCGCGGAGAGCTTGTAGACCCCGCCGAGCGCGGGCTGCCCCCATCCGGTGACGAGCTTCGTGCCGACCCCCCACATGTCGATCGCGGCGCCCTGGTCCTTGAGGGACGTGATGAGTTCCTCGTCGAGCTCGTTGCTCGCGACGATGCGCGCATTCGGAAAGCCGCCCGCATCAAGGATCCGGCGAGCGTGCTTCGAGAGCCACGCCAGATCACCCGAGTCGACGCGCACGCCGAGGAGCTCGTGACCCCGCTCGCGCAGCCTTAGCCCGGTCGCGACCGCACGGCGCACGCCCTCGAGCGTGTCGTACGTGTCGACAAGGAGCACCACGTTGTTCGGCAGCGCTTCGGCGTAGGCGTCGAAGGACTCGGCCTCCGTGTCGAAAGCCATCACCCAGGAGTGCGCGTGCGTGCCCACCGCAGGGATGCCGAAGACGGCGGCGGCCTTCACGTTCGAGGTGCCCGTGCATCCGCCGATGTAGGCCGCCCGGCTCGCCGACATCCCGCCGTCCGGGCCCTGCGCGCGACGGAGTCCGAACTCGATGACCGGGTCGCCCTGCGCGGCCAGACATACCCGCGCCGCCTTCGTCGCGATGAGCGTCTGGAAGTTGATCGCGTTGAGCAGCGCGGTCTCGACGATCTGGCACTGCCAGATCGGCCCGGTCACACGGAGCAGCGGCTCCCCGGGGAACACCGGGGTTCCTTCGGCGATTCCGTCGACATCGAGCGCAAGCTCCATCGAACCCAGCTCCTCAAGGAACTCGGGACGGAAGAGCGGAGCCCCGTCGTTTCCTGTGAGACCCGCAAGATAGGCGCGGTCGTCCTCGGAGAACTCGAGTCGGCCCAGGTAGTCGACAGCCTGCTCCAGTCCGGCTGCCAGGGAGAATCCTCCGCCGAAGGGGTTCGATCGGAAGAACAGATGGAAGCTGGCGTCGAGTTCGGCGATTCCCGCGGCGTGGTAGGCCTGCGCCATCGTGAGCTGGTAGAGGTCCGTCAGAAGCCCGTCGGTGTATCCCATTCACGCGACCTTTCACCGATTCGTGAACCCAGCCTATCACCCATCTGACTGCCTTCCCGCAGGTCGGCACGTGGTCACACCGCACGTCCGTTCGTCCAGGGGGTTAAATCCGATGAACGGCAGACGACGGCTCGACAAGGTGAGGGTATAGTTGTCGCGGACCGCGTCACGGGGGACGCGGGATGGCATGCGGAGGAATCGATGGATACGCTGGCCGACCGTCTTGTTGATCCGACTGACGACGACGCTTCTGCATTCACGACCGCACCAAACGACTCGGACGTCCCAGGGCTTCTCGCGGGACACGTGTCCGAGGTCTACGCCTCCGAGGAGCGCGAGAGGCGAACCCAGCGCACGGAGAAGATGATCGCCCGGGCGCGCGAACAGAAGTAGCACCACCAACGGAGTCCCCCGGTGATTCGGCCGGGGGATTCGTGTCTCTCGAACCGCCCCGCGATCGCTGCGCGCTCACGCGCCGCGCCCCCGTCCGCACGCCCGTGGCGCGCTTCCGCGCCTGCGACCGGACGGGAACACCCCCTGAGCGTTTCGGGCTACTATTGCGCTGCGCGCGTCGATTCGAGCGCGGCTCCGTCACCACAGGGGAAGGGACCACCATGCAGGACGGCAGCGTACCCGGCGCACCCGATCGACAGCCCGAAGCAGCGCAACCTCCTGCAGCTCCCCCGCAACCGCCCCCAGGCCCCCCTCCTTCCCAGTACACGACGTCGCCCGCCGAGCCTCAGGCGTCGGTCGCATCTCAGCCGGCAGCCTCGGCGGAGCCACCCGCCGCGCCCAAGAGACGCACGGGGCTCTGGATCGGCCTCGGTGTGGGGATCGTCGCGCTGCTCGCCCTCTGCGGGTGCGCGGCCGTCGTCATCGGATTCATGGGATCGGCGGCCGATACGACCAAGAAGTACGAGGCCGCCGAGGTTCACTACGCGGCGGCCGTGACGGCACTCGCGGTACTGGACGACGCCGAGCAGCTTGCCAGCGCGGATGACCTCGCGACGATGGCCGACGAGTGGGACGCCAAGGTGACACCGGGTGTCGAGGCGGCGCAGAACGAACTCGAGCTCGCCGCAGCCGAGCTCGATGACGTCGATGAGTCCGAGGCCAAGACCGCATACCTCGCCAGCCTCAAGTCCTCACAGGCACTGCTCAGCGAGATGGGCAAGCTCTCCGACGAACTCGATACTCTGGCCGACGTCGGCCAAGACATCGATTCGCTCGGCAAGCGTCTCGTGAAAGCAAACGCCTCGCTCGATTCCGCAGTCGCGGACACGCAGGACCGCAAGTGGGGCAGCTGCATCACAAAGGCCGAGAGTGCGCGCGCCAACTACCGGACGGCAGAAGCTCAGCTCCGCAAGCTGCACAAGCGGTACTCCAGCTTCGGTTTCAACAAGATCGCCGCGGACACTGCGATCCGACGCCAGGCCGCGGAGAGGATCATCGCGGTGGCGAAGGCGGGCAGGGCCGGCAACATCAGCCGCGCGAACGACCTTATCGGCTCCTACAACGCCTTGGCACGAAGGACGGGTAAGGTCGACACGGACGCGCTCGAGCCCAACGCGCTCTTAGAGAACTTCTGGGCTTCGTACAAGGAGATCTCCAAGCAACTCATCGCCGCCGAGGTCGCGCACGACCAGGCGATCAAGGCGATCGAGTCAGGCAAGTACTGACGGAGGGCTACAGACCATGTGCCGCTTCTGCGTTGAGCACGGCGAAGGCGAGCGCTGGTATCTGCGATCAGAGAACTACGCGCACGACCTCCAGAGCGATCTGAAGCGACGGGGCTATGTCGTCGACTTCATACGCAACTTCGAGTCGAAGCGCTCGAATGCCATCACGGCGATCGACGTTCTCGAAAAGATGCCCGGCCCGCTCGAGCGACTCGGCAAGGCGGCTATCTCGAAGCGGATGCAGTCCGTCCACTTCGGCCAGCCACTGCCCATCGAGGACTGCGCGAAGGTGTTCGACCTTGCGACGAGCATCACGGTGATCCCCT
This sequence comes from Coriobacteriales bacterium, assembly GCA_016213085.1. Lineage (GTDB taxonomy): Bacteria > Actinomycetota > Coriobacteriia > Anaerosomatales > JACRBU01 > JACRBU01. Next base: position 7,551 of record JACRBU010000181.1, on the reverse strand, counting down.
GCATCTGCAGAATGCACGCTCGCGGAAGTTCCGCCGACGAAGTGTGCGTCCTGGTGACCACGCAACCGATCGAGGCCGTCCTCGCCGAAGGATTCGCCGACTACGCCGATGGCCCTGATCTCTCCGACTTCCACAAGGTCGACAAGGCCGAGGCTCTCAGACTCCTCGTGGACTGCGAGCACAAGGGCCTGATGCACTCCATCTGGACCTTCCACACGCCTTTCACCGCCGCGATCTGCAACTGCAATGTCGAGAGCGGCTGCATGGCGATGAGGCTCACGGTCACGTCGCGGATGAAGATGATGTGGCGCGGCGAGTACGTCGCCGACTTCGACCCCGAGCGGTGCACGGGATGCGGCAAGTGCGCGAAGCTGTGCCCGTTCGACGCGATCTCGCTGGATGGTGTCAGTGCAGCGTCCCGGACCCTCGGCACGAGAGGTCATCTCGCGGGACCGACGGCGCACGACGCGTGCTGGGGCTGCGGCATCTGCCGGTCGGCTTGCGCCGCCGGCGCCATCCGGCTCGCAGATCGTTCGAGCGTTGCCGAGGTCGCCGGCGTCTGGTAGCCCTTACCAGCGCTTTCCGCTCCGCGCCCATCGCGTCGGCCTGCGCTCACCTGCCGTCAGCAGGAACTTTCTTGCCGAAATTCAGAAAAACTTATGACTTTCAGGAAACGTTAGGCTATTCTGGAAGCAGGGAAACCATTTTCCCGGGGGGGTTCGCGGGTAGTCGCCCGCGACATGCGTTCTGAGGGGCCGCGATGATCCTAGTGGTCGGCGCGACAGGCGAGCTCGGCGTCCGTGTGTGTCGCCGATTGCTGGACGCTGGTGAGCACGTTCGAGCGATGACGCGATCGCCCGAGAGGGCGAGCGCGATCCATGGGATGGGGGCCGAGGTCGTTACCGGCGACCTTCGCGACCGCCCGTCGCTCGAAGCCGCCGTCGCCAGTTGCGATGCCATCATCCACTGCGCGACCGGACGTCCTTCGCGACGCGAGCGCCGCAACTCGGCCCACGCGGTCGACGACAAGGGTACTGCCGCGCTCGTTGCCGCAGCGCGCGAAGCGGGGATCCGACGCATCGTGTACGTTTCCGAACTCGGTTCGGCACCCGACGCCCCCCTCGAGACCCTGCGCATGAAGTACCGCGCCGAGTGGCACGTGCTCCACTCCGGACTGCATTTCACGATCCTTCGGCCCGCGGCGTTCGCCGAGACGTGGCTCGGGCCCATGGCCCTTCGCGTCGCACGCGGACAACGTCCTCGGATCCCCGGCGATGCCAGGAAGCCGATCTCGTTCGTCTCCGCCGAGGACGTCGCGGCTCTCGCGGTCCTTGCCCTGAGAGATCCCGACCTCGAGGACCGCACCATGGACGTGGGCGGCCCCGCACCGGTGACGCTCGAGCAGGCGGTCCGAGCGATGGAGCGCGGCAGCGGCCGTCAGGTCGGCATGTCGCACGTCCCGCCGGTGCTGATGCGGCTGGCGAGCATGATCGTCGGCATCGTCGACCCGAACTATGCCGAGCGACTCGAGGGCAGTTGGTGCATGGCGACGCACCCCTACACCTGCGACATCTCGGGCTTGCAGCGGATGCTCCCGCAATGGCGGCCGAGTCCGGTCGAACCGCTCGTGGAACGGCTCGCCCGGGCGAGCTAGCCTAGTACGCCGTCGAGGGCTTGCCCCTCACGTGACACGACGAGCAGTAGTTCTTCTTGTGGCAGATCAGGCACTCGGCCTGCGTATCGATCTCCTTTGCGATGGCTCCGTGCGTGCGCACCCACGAGCCGCGAGCGGGCTTGAACTGCGGGTGGTGGCACTGACTGCACGAGGAGCCCACGAAGCGAGCGCGTTTCGCCGGGTTGTGGCACTTCCCGCACACCGGAGCTTCGGACTCCTTCGAGTCCTTGACGTGCGACCGCTTGAAGTTCTCGGGATGCGGAAGTTCGACGCCGTGGCAGTCGGTGCAGAAGCGCTCGGTGTGGCAGTTGGAGCACTCGAACTGCGTCCAGTACGGGGGGACCTTCACGAAGACCGGCTCATTCCCGATCGCGATGCGCGCCAGCAGTCTCGGACGCTTCTCGTAGAACTCCTCTTCGGCACCGGCCCAGATCTTCTCCTGTGTCTCGGAGAACGACTGCGCCGCCTTCGCTGCGTCGGCATGGCCCCTAGATGACCCTCTCGGGTCGGCCCAGTCTTTCGCCGCATGGCCTCTTGGAGTCAGCTCGAAATCCCGCGTGTGGCACGTCGAGCACTGTCCGGGAGCCGAGAGCTCGCCAAGCTCCTCGTCGCGCGACAGCCGGTGGCAGCGCATGCATCCGGGCATCGTCGCGAAGTCCTGCTTCTTCTTGTTGTACGGCAGGCGCAGCTTGTAGCCGCGTTCGGGATGCGCGACACGGTTGTGACACTGCGCGCAATTGATGCCCTTGTCCTTGTGCGCGCGATGGTCGATCTTGATGCCGGGGCTCGTGAGCACCCGCGTGTTCTCGAGCTTATGACACTGCTCGCACTGCTCGTCGACGGTCACCGCCGCTAGATGCGAGTAGAGGTTCATCGGCCAGTGGAGCTCGCCGACGATCGTCGGGTAGACGTCGAGGAGTTTGTCGACGCGATCCACCGTGAAGAGGAGCGCGCTCATGCCGGGCCGATAGTGGCAGGCGACGCAATTCACGTTCGCATGGGCGCTTCGGTCGTACTCGGCGGCGTTGTCCTGGTGGACGTTATGACAGATGTCGTTGCAGAACCAGGCGCTCGAAGTCAGGACCTGCGCGCCGACGGCGATGCCTGCGACACCGATGACGATTACGACGAGCCAGATGATTGCGCGAGGCCTTCGTGCGGAATCCGAGAACGGATTCGTGAACCCCATTCAGCTCCCCCTCGTCCGCCGGCACCGAGTCGATCACAGAGTGCGACGTGCTGCATCGGGCAAGGCTCCCGACTGAGTATGTGTCCGAAATCCACTCCTGCATAGCCGAAGGCCGCCTCCGAATCCGAAGACGGCCTCCAGCGAACCTGCGGTCCTTGGGTGAGTGGCTTGTTTAGTAAGGAGTCGCAGGCTCTCCGCGCACGTGGCAGGTCGAACAGAAGAGCTCCTTGTGGCAGCTATAGCAGTCCTTCTCGATGTCGACCCTCCTCGCACGCTCGTCATGCGCGGTGCGCCACGGACGGGACGCCGCTTCCGGCTTGTGATGGCACAGGTGGCAGGACTGTCCATCGTAGGCCGCGGAGCCTGTCTTGTTGTGGCACTTCGCACAGTCGACGGCATTCGCCTCCTTGAACTTCTTGGAGTGCTGCTCCCTGAAGTTCTCGGGGTGGGGGATCTCGGTCCCATGGCAATTGGTGCAGTACTTGGGCTCGTGGCAGGTGAAGCACTCGTTGACGGTCTTCGAGGGAACCGTGTGCACCTGGACCACGTGCTTGACGCCCGCGATGCGAGCCAGAACTCGGGGCTGCTTCTTGGCGAGCTCCGGTTCGGCGGCCTCCCATTCGGCAACCGCTTCTTCATTCGCGTCGAATTCCCCGAGGGCGGCCTTCGCGTGGGCCTTGGAGTCGCCGCGAAGCTTCATCCAGTTCTTGGCGTCGTGGGTCTCGGGCTTGAGCGGGAAGTCCTTCGGGTGGCACGTCGCGCACTCTCCAGGAGCACTGAACTCGCTCTTGCCAGCGGCCAGCGTCACGCCCGGCTGCTGATGACAGCGGAAGCACGCCGTCATCTTCATCCAGTCTTCCTTCTTCTTGTTGCCGGGCAGCGTAAGGTCGAAGCCCTTCTCCGGGTGCGCGACGCGGTTGTGGCAGGCCGTGCAGTTGACGCCCTTCTCGACGTGCGCCTGGTGGTTGATGAGCACCCCTCGACTCGGCGACACGCGACGGGTGTTGATGTCGTGGCACTGCTCGCACTGCTCGTTGGTGACGGTCAGCGCCATGTGCGATTCGCCGTTGAGCGGCATGGGGAACGAGTTGGCGATCGTCGGCGGGATGTCCACGAGCTTGTCGACGCGGTCGAGGATGAAGGATCCGGCGTTCATGTTCGGCTCGTAGTGGCATGCCACGCAGTTGACGTTCGCATGACTGCCGGCGGCCCACGCTTTGGCGTTGTCGGCGTGGACGTTGTGGCACACGTCGTTGCAGAACCACGGCGTCGAAGTGACCAGCTGAGAACCGGCGAAGACGCCCGCGAACGCGAACGAGACGACGAGCAACCAGAGGATCAGTCGCGCTCGACGGTCAGGATCGGTCACCGCGCCGGTGATCGCGCGAACAGGATTGCGCACTCAAAGCTCACTTTCTCAGGCCAGGCAAGAGAGACCCCCGGACGGGACCCGTGGTCCCACCTGGGTGCGTACGCGTCCGACCAGCGAATATGGTGCCGAGGTGAACCAACCTGAGCGAGAATGGCGAAACCTATTCCTCCGGCGGCCGAGGCCGGCCGTGCTTCTTCCAGGCGCTGGCCTCGCCGATCGAGCGTGGAGAACGAGTGTACTCGCATACCAACCGACAGCTCCTGATGAAGATCCCTCCCTTCCCCAGGCACTCCGCGCCGGTCTCCCAACCGCAGGCCCAGGCGGCAAGCCGTGCTTGCGAATCGTCTCGTTGAGCCAGGAAGCACAGGCGCGTACGGGGCGCTGACCCCGGCAGCCACAGCGAGAGCGAGTACTCCCACTCCCAACTGAGTTCACGTGGTACGACACCAGTCGAGAACCGCTCGTCGAGCTCGATGACGCGCGCGAAGTCGATTTCCTCCGCCTCGAGCGTGGAGAGCCCGGAGAGCGCAGCCTGCGAGACGACCGGATCGCAGTCTCGCGCGAGCAGCTCCAGCCAGTCGCGCCGGTATGGCTCGATGCTACCGACCGCGATGCGGACCAGCTGGCGTCGCGTGACCGGCAGTGGTGAGGTGGCAAGCTTCCGCACCCACCTGTCGGTCATCTCGACCAGGTCGACACCCACGGCGCACTCCTTTCACTGGAGTGCAGCATCGCACGCGGGTCTGACACCGAAACAGCGAGAGGGCCGCCTTTCGGCGACCCTCTCTTCATCGCTGCGTGACAGCGACGCTCATCCGATTGCTCGGTGGCACTGCGCCCGGGTTCACGTCTCCCGGAGCGAAACCGTCACTAGACGGTCCTGGCCTCCACGCTATCCGTATCGGACAGGACCAGTGCAGCGATGTGAATACTTCGCACTACTGGATCACCTCCTCGGAACAGCGGTGCGCCCCATGCGCCCTCGGGATTGCACCCGTGCAGATGCCCCTAGCGAACAGCAGGCCGAAATGGCACGAAGTCCCCCTAGGGTAAGCACGTCTCACCAACGCCGATGCTCAGGGCGGCCGATGGCTGGCGACATCACACAGACGTTCCTCCGCATGCTGCCCTTCATCGTGGCGGGTGCCTTCCTTCCGACATGGACGTCGCACGTCATCATCTTCTTCGGAACGCGCAGGCCCCTCGCCAACGCCCACGCGTTCATCGCCGGCAACGCCACCTACCGGTTCATCCTGGGTCTCGGCGTCCTCTACTTCTTCCAGGCACAGCAGGTCTCCGAGCTGCTTGCGGACCTGCCCGCGGTCCCAGACTGGGTGCGACTCGGCGCGGGCGCCGCGGCAGCAGCGGCGGGCACCGTCGTGCTCGTACGCCACGGTACTGCACCCTCGGCCGCGCCGCCGAAGTGGGTGCAGCGATTCGAGGGGTTCCCTCCGTGGCTCTCGTTCGCGTGGGGCTTCCTCGGCGTTGCGTCGCCGGGGATCCAGTACGTCTACTTCCTCTCAGCGGTCGGGATCATCGCGGCGGCGGGACTTCCCGTGTGGGCTTCGGTGATGCTGCTCCTCGTCGCGGTCGTCCTGCTGCAGGCGATGCTGGAGGCTCCCGTCGTCGTCTACGTCTGGAAACGGGAGCATGCCGACGCGCTCTTCGAGCGTTTTCGCGGCTGGCTGGGGCGCAACGGACACCGGATCGGCGGCGTCATCCTGCTGACGCTCGGCATCTGGCTTGCCGCCAGCGCCCTCCCCTAGCGCGTGGAGGGCGCGGACCGTCGATGACACGCCGCTACTTCGCGCGGATGCGCGAGAACGCATACCCGTTGGGGTATATGCTGAGTGTGTATGAGTCGGCCCGCCTCCCGAGGCGGAGGCTGGAATAGAAGGAGGGAACGACGATGGCGGCCATCACATGCGATCGAACTGCCATGAACCTCGAGCGTCTGTCCGCCCGTTCGTTCGTCGTCTTCGGTGGGCTCTTCTGGACCATCGCGGCATTCGCAGGACTCTACTCATTCGGCGGAGCGGGGCTTCCCCTCTCAGTCGCCAACGCGCTACTTCCGCTGGCCATCACGATCGCCGCACTCGCCGTAGGCTGGTTCTACGAGCGCACCGCGGCGGTGCTGCTGACAGCGGGCGCGGTCGCGATCGTCGTCTGGGGCGCCTTCATGGTGTGGGGGCCGGTTGTGTGGATGCTCATGCTGGCCTTCCTCGTCGCGCCGATGCTCATCGCGGCAACGCTGTTCTACCTCGCGGCGCGCATGGACACGGCCTGCCAGAACGAGAGTGTCACCGGACCACATGAGATGACGGCGTAAAGCATCGACAAGAGTCACTGCTCGAGCAGTTCGGAAAGGAGGCTGGTTCGCCAGCCTCCTTCGATTGCCTGGGGCGGTAGCCCCGGAGCTACGACGCCCCGTTCGCCCCGCCGCCACCTTGACCGCGACTCGCGCGCCCACGACCGCCTCGACGTCCCGAGCGGCGACGTGCGGGCGGCGAGGCGCCGCGGTCCTGGCGGGCCGCCTTCCCGGCTTGACGGCCCGGGTCCGGCACCTCGCGAGCGACGTAGGTGAAGCCCTCGAGGTCCTCGCAGGCGAGCACAGAGCCGAGGGTCTTCTCGATATCGGTGAGCACCTCATGCTCCTCGGCTGACAGGAAGCTCAGCGCCGTGCCGCTGGCGCCGGCGCGCGCCGTGCGTCCGATGCGATGGACGTAGTCTTCGGCGGTGTTCGGCATGTCGTAGTTGATGACGTGGCTGACATCGTCGACGTCGATCCCACGCGCGACCACGTCCGTGGCGACGAGAACAGGGTGCGTCCCGTCCTTGAACGCCTTCAGCGCCTTCTGCCGCTGCGGCTGAGTGCGCCCGCCGTGGATAGCCGACGAGGCCACACCGGCGCGCGAAAGCTGCCGGGCGAGGCGGTCGGCCCGATGCTTCGTCCTGGTGAAGACGAGCATCCGGCTGTGCTCTCCCCGCTTCAGCAGGTGAACGAGCAGGTCGGTCTTCTGGGTGCGGCAGACGGGCATGACCGACTGCGCGATGCGCTCGACCGGCGTCGCCGGAGGCGACACCTCGACCCGGATCGGGTCGTCGAGCACCGATTCGACGATCTTGATCACCTCGGGTGCCATGGTCGCCGAGAACAGCAGGTTCTGCCGGCGATCGGGGAGCAGCGAGAGGATGCGGCGAACGTCCGGCCAGAAGCCCATGTCGAGCATGCGATCGGCTTCGTCGAGCACGAGCGTGTCAACGTTCGAGAGGTCGATGACACCGCGGCCGTGCAGGTCGAGTAGCCGACCGGGA
>JACRBU010000180.1 GCA_016213085.1 Coriobacteriales bacterium | reverse complement strand
CCTCGAGGGCGGACGCCGAATGCACGAGCAGCAGGAGACTCGCTTCAAGATCGAGTACATGGAAGTCCCTGCCCTCGCGATCTCGTCCACCGACATCAGAGCGCGCGTCGGCGATGGGCGTCCGATCCGCTACCTGACGCCGGAGCCGGTCGTCGCCTACGTCCACAAGCACGCTCTCTACCAGGGGGCGAGCTAGGCGATGCCGGTCACGTACGAGGATGCGGAGCGGCTCGTCGCTGCGCGCCTCGGAGAGAAGCTGGCCGCCCACAGTCGTGGCGTGGCACAGTGTGCGCGCGAGCTCGCCGAAGTCTACGGCGTGGATCCGGACGCCGCGGCGCTCGCAGGCATCCTCCATGACTGGGACAAGCATCTCAGCATTGGCACGCTCGCGGCGCGCGCGGGCGACCTTGGTGTCGACCTCAGTCCCGACGAGGAGCACGTGCCGCATGTGCTCCACGCGAAGACCGGCGCTGCCGACCTGCGCGTCGCGATGCCGGACCTTCCCGACGAGATCATCCAGGCCGTGGAGTACCATACCGTCGGTTCGGCAGGCATGACCGACCTCGATCGAGTCGTCTACATCGCCGATATGATCGAGCCCGGCCGAGAGTATCCCGGCGTAGAGGAGCTGCGCTGCGCTGTGGGCGAGGTCGCCTTGCGGGAGCTCTTCGTCCTCGCGTTTGCGCAAACGGTACGCTCGCTCATCGACCGTCGCCGGCCGATACACTCCTCGACGGTCGAAACGTGGAACTCGCTGATAGACGATGACTGAACGCGAAGAAACAGCGGTCCCGGCCGGAACGCCCGACGCTGAGGCGCCGGCCGCTGCTGCGGACGCCCAGGTCGACGCCTCTTCGGCACCCGATGATGGGTCCGCGCCGCCCGAGGCCGGCGCGCCCGAGGACGTCGCGCCGGAGGTGCCCGAAGACCCTCGACAGCCTCGGCGCAGGTTCAATCCGCGTCCGGACGTCGAACTGCCACAAGGGTATCGCTCCTCGCGCAGGGGCTCACGCGCGCTCAAGCAGGCGCGCAAGGCGGCCCGTGAGCAGCGGTTCCTTCGGGTTTGGGACAAGACCCGCAAGACGAGCGCGAACATCCTGTGGCTGATCGGGATGACGCTCGCGACCATCGCGATCGCGGGCATCCTGCTGTGGGCCGGCGCTTGGGCGGTCAATTCCATCGTGCGCTGGAACGCCCGCCGAGTCGCCGCGCAGGGTCAGGACTCGGAGCGCGAGCGCAAGTCCAGGGAAAACCTGCTGGTCATCGCCGTCGAGAACGACAAGCCCGCGGGCTTTCTCGCCATGCGCTACGACGGGAAGGCGAAGCAGGTCTACGGCGTCGCGATCCCCGACGGCGCATTCATCGAGGTGCCCGGTCAGGGCTTCGAGCGTCTGGGCGATTCCCTCGCTGCGGGTCCGGACGTCGCGGCGGCTGCGGTGTCGAACTACTTCAGCGTTCCGTTCGACCGCTATGTGGTCGTGCCTGCCCCGGCGTACCAGCAGGCTCTCAAGAACCAGCGCGTTTCCGAGCTGCTGAACTCCGTGTCCAAGACCAATGTGACCCCCGCCGACCTCTCGACCCTGAAGTCGGAGCTGGCCGAGGCACCCGAGCGCAACGTCGCGCTCGTGCCGCTCCCGGTCAAGCCGATCAAGCTCGGCAGTCAGACGTATTTCGAGCCGCAACGCGACGAGATCGCCGACCTGCTCAAGACCTGGTGGGGAGTGGATATCACGAAGGCGTCCTCGATCCCCAGGGCGATCGTCTATAACGGCGCCGGCGTGCCCGGTATCGCGGGTGTCGCCGCACAGAAGCTCATACGTGCCGGGTATCGTGTTGTGGACACGAAGAACGCGGACAGGTTCAACTACAAGACGACGCGCATCGTAGTGCAGCGCGGAGACAAGACCGTTGGCGAGAAGGCCAAGGAAGTCCTCGGGACGGGCGACGTGATCGTGCAGCCCGCCGACCAGGACGTCGCCGACATCATCGTGATCATCGGCAAGGATTTCGAGTCCCTCAGCGGACAGTGAGGAGCGTGCGTGGAGCCCAAGGACCTCGCGGTTCTGGCAGCGGAGGCTGCGTCAGACAAGAAGGCCGAAGACATCGTCGCGATCGACGTGCACCAGCTGATCGTCGTCACCGACTACTTCGTGATCGCTACCGGCCGAAACGACCGTCAGGTGCGAACGATCGCGGACGAGGTGGAGGACCGGCTTCGCGAGGAAGCCGGCGTGAAGCCCATCGGCCGCGAGGGCGCGGAGGAAGGCAAGTGGGTGCTCCTCGACTTCGCTGACGTCGTCGTTCACGTGTTCCAGCCCGAAGAGCGCGACTTCTACCGGCTCGAGAACCTCTGGTCCGACGCGCCGAAGCTGGGGCTTCCCGAGTCGGTCACCGGACCGGTCCCGACCGCGCGCGGCGGGGAGGAGCCGACCGGGGCCGAGCCCGAGTGAGGCAGCGCGTCCGGGCCGCTCTCGAGCGCTTTGGGGCGACCGGAGGGCTCATTGCCGTCGCGGTGATCTGGGGCGGCACCTTCGTCGTCGTTGCCGAAGCGGTCGCACGCTATCCCGTCTACGCATTCCTGTTCTGGCGCTTCCTCGTGGCGGCCGTCGCGTTCGTGGCGCTGTTCCCGCGCGTCCTGGGCCGACTCGGCAGGCCGAACCTCGTGAAGGGCACGATCGCCGGGCTGTTCCTGACGTCCGGCTACGTGCTGCAGACCTTCGGCCTGACGCCTGGGATCGGCACGACTGCGGCTCGCGCGGCGTTCATCACCGGGATGTATGTGGTGATGGTGCCGCTGCTGCAGGCGATCGTGCTGCGTCGGCGTCCAGCTGGAGCGACGATCGTGGGCGCCGTGCTCGCACTGGGCGGCCTATGGTTGCTCTCCGGCATCGGCATGGGCGGCTCGTTCGATCTTGGCGACATCCTCGTGCTCGGATGCGCACTTGCGTACTCGATACACATGCTCGTGCTGGGCACCACGGACGTGCGTCACGACGTGGCGGCTCTGACACTCGTGCAGATCGTCGTGGCTTGTGTCGTGACGGGAGCGCTCTCGCTCGTGCTCGAGCGGCCGTCGGTACCGACCGATGCCGGCGTGTGGGCAGCGATCGCGATCACCGGTGTCCTCGCCTCGGCGGTGGCGTTCGCGGTGCAGACGTACGCTCAGCGCAAGATGCCGCCGGCGCGCGTCGCGCTCATCCTCGTGATGGAGCCTGCGTTCGGCGGGTTGTTCGGCTGGGTATGGGCTGGCGTATTCCCGCTGGGAGAGGTGCTCGGAGCTGGGCTGATGCTCTCGGGGATGGTGGTCTCTGAGGTGGTCGCTGCGCATGCGCCCGAGGCCGAACATGTCGCCTTCGAACCGGCGGTCGAAGGGATGCCGGCCCCGGTCGTCGAGAGGGGTTCTGGCGGTGTTGACCGGCCGTGAGCGCTTGGTATACTAGCGCCTGCGCCTTCGGGCGCCCGTGGGGCCATAGCTCAGCTGGGAGAGCGCATGGCTGGCAGCCATGAGGTCAGGGGTTCGATCCCCCTTGGCTCCACCAATCGCCATTTCGACGCCCGTCGCGACATGCGGCGGGCGTTCGTGCGCTCGGGCCTAGATGCCGGCCGTGTCGGCGCGGAACGGGACCGGCGTCGAGAGCCACGGGATACCATGGATCTCCTGCTTCGCCGCCGTCGGTCGAATGTCCTCGTTCGTCTCGAGCGTTTGCCGAACAGAGGGCGAGAGCCACGAGTCGGCGCCCGAGAGCCGCTTGCCGGTGGCTGTGGCGCGTACCCGGGTAACGACGATATGCGAATCGTCGTCGTCGGGCATGGTGCCGTAGTCCTCGAACGCCAGCTGGTTGCCCCACAGGCTCGGCGCGTGCTCCACGCCGGGGCTCGTGGTCAGCGCGATGTCGATCCCATTGTCGAGGTTGACCAGCCGGATGTCGGCGAGTCCCTCGCTCCAGTCGGTGTAGGCCGCGTTGTCGCCCCAGACCGCGGGGCAGCACAGGTCGCCCTCGGCTGTGGCGATCCGGCGAGACTGTGTTCCCCCGAGATCGACGGTCCAGATGTCGCCGCCTGCTTCGTAGACGACGGTGCTCTCGTAGATGTCGGGGTCGCTCGGCCATCTCTCGCCGTCGAGTTCGCGGAAGTCGCCGGTGGAGAGCGAATAGGCCATCAGGCGGCGCCGACCGTTGTGGAACCTCGTGAAGACGACGATGTCCCCCCAGATCGCGGGAGACTGGTCGATGCTCGCGTCGGGGATGTCGCGAGTGGTGTCCGTCCTCTCGTCATGGATGACGATGTGGCTGTCCTTGGTGCCCCACTCCTCGAAGACGGTGATGTTTCCGTAGCGATCGGGGCTCCATCCGTGCGTGGTGAGGCCACCTACGATCCCGGAAGGGGGCTCGGCGCCGAGGCGCATCTCGGTGTGGTCGGTTTCGCGCATCGCTTCGACGTAGAGAAGGCCGCTATCGGTGAGTGAGGGCGAGAGGAGCATGCTGCCGGCATCCGCGGACGCGGGTACAGGCGCCGCGCAGTACAGCGCAGCGCACACCATGCAGGCAAGAGCACATGACGTAACGCGTCTCGGCACCCTCGAATCCCCCCGTCGTAACCCAGGCAACCACGAATATCGGCGCGCAATACTCCCGGGTTAAGCCGCTGTATTCGTCATCACACTACGAATTCCCAGCGTAGGACGGCATCTTCTTGCTGCGTACCCGAAACGCGCACGATGCGACATCCTCGCTCGGCTGCGCAGCCGAAACCCGTTGCGCGTTTCGGCGACGGTGCTGCTCGGCTAGAATCCGCAGGAGAACACGCACGTGGAATCCGTTCGAAGGGCAACGCCTGTGAGCGAGAAGACCTACGATCCGCACGCCATAGAGCCGAAGTGGCAAGCCTCCTGGGAGTCCGAGGGACTCTATCACATCACCGAAGACACCGGCCGGCCGAAGAAGTACGTGCTCGAGATGTTCCCGTATCCTTCCGGCGACATCCACATGGGACACGTGCGCAACTACACCATCGGCGACGTGATCGCGCGCCAGTCGACGATGCGCGGGTTCGAGGTGCTTCACCCGATCGGATGGGACGCCTTCGGCCTGCCCGCGGAGAACGCGGCGATCAAGAGCGATTCGCATCCCGCGAAGTGGACGTACGCGAACATCGAGACGCAGAAGGCGTCGTTCAGGCGGATGGGATTCAGCTACGACTGGGACCGCGCGCTGGCCACGTGCGACGTCGAGTACTACCGATGGGGCCAGTGGATCTTCCTCAAGATGTGGGAGCGGGGTCTCGTCGAGCGCAAGAGCTCGGCGGTCAACTGGTGCCCGAGCTGCATGACGGTGCTCGCCAACGAGCAGGTCGTCGGCGACGGCGTGTGTTGGCGGTGCAAGACGCCGGTGGTCAAGCGCGAGCTCGAGCAGTGGTACTTCAAGATCACCGACTACGCCCAGCGGCTGCTCGACGACCTCGACACGCTGCCCGGATGGCCCGAGCGCGTGAAGACGATGCAGGCCAACTGGATCGGCCGAAGCGAAGGCGCGGAGGTCGACTTCGAGCTCGCAGGCGCGGACGGCGAGCCGTCCGGCGAGACGATCACGGTCTTCACGACACGTCCGGACACGCTGTTCGGCTGCACGTTCTTCCTGCTCGCGCCGGAGCATTCTCTCGTGAAGTCGCTTGTGGAGGGTACCGAGTACGCCGGGGCCGTGCAGGAGGTCGTCGACCTCGCCGCCAAGGAGAGCTCGGTCGAGCGCTCGATGGGCGAGCGCGAGAAGCACGGCGCCTTCACGGGGCGCTACGTCGTCAATCCCGTCAACGGTGAGAAGGTCCCGATCTGGGTCGCGGACTACGTGCTCATGGACTACGGGACCGGCGCGGTGATGGCGGTACCGAGCGGCGACGAACGCGACTTCGAATTCGCCCGGCAGTACGGCCTTCCGATCGTGCCGGTCATCGTGCCCGAGGAGCGGCGCGAGCGATACGACTCGGCGGTGCTCGGCCACGTGCCGCAGGAAGTCGACTGGGACGAGGCGTACTCGGGGCCCGGCGTGATGGTGAACTCAGGCAAGTTCGACGGGTTGCCGGGCGGAAAGGACTCGGAGGGCTTCCGCGCGGTCACGGAGTCCCTTGCGGAGCAGGGGAAGGGCCGATTCTCGGTGAACTTCCGCCTGCGCGACTGGCTGATCTCGCGTCAGCGCTACTGGGGGAACCCGATCCCCGCGATCCACTGCCCGACGTGCGGACTCGTTCCCGTGCCCGAAGACCAGCTGCCAGTCGTGCTGCCGATGGACATCGACATCACGAAGGGCCAGACGCTCGCCGACCACCCCGAGTTCTACCAGACGACGTGTCCGCGGTGCGGCGGCTCAGCGCGGCGAGAGACCGACACGATGGACACGTTCACGTGCTCGTCCTGGTACTACCTGCGCTACTGCGACGCGCGCAACGACTCCGCCTCATGGGACCCGGACAAGGCCGGCTACTGGATGCCGGTCGACCAGTACATCGGCGGCATCGAGCACGCGATCCTGCACCTTCTCTACTCGCGATTCTGGACGAAGGTGTTCTTCGACATGGGCCTCGTGCCCTCCGGCGAGCCGTTCACGAATCTGCTGACGCAGGGCATGGTCAAGCTCGACGGTTCGACGATGTCGAAGTCCAAGGGCAACGTCGTCGCCCCCGAGGACATGATCGAGCGCTACGGCGCCGATGCGCTGCGCGCCTACATCCTGTTCATGGCCCCGCCCGACAAGGACCTCGAGTGGTCATACGAGGGCCTCGACGGCATGTTCCGCTTCCTTGGGCGGGCCTGGCGCCTCGTCACCGAGATCGCCGAGGAGACCGCTGGTGGTTGCGGCGTCGCCGCAGCGGGTGACGCGGCAGCGCAGAAGCTCCGCCGCGAGATGCATCGCGTCATCGGCAAGGTCACCGATGACGTCGAGCGCTTCCAGTTCAACACGGCGATCTCGGCGATGATGGAGCTCGTCAACGCCGCCAACGCCTACCGCGGCGAGGTGGCCCAGGGTGCGCGCGATCTCGCGCTCATGCGCGAGGTGGCGGTTACTCTGACGCTTCTGCTCGCACCCTTCGTCCCGCACATGGCCGAGGAGCTGTGGCGCGGTGTGCTGACCGAAGACGGGTCCGTGCATCGGCAGGCGTGGCCGGAGTTCGATCCTTCTGCGGCCGCGGCCGAAGAGGTCGAGCTTGCGGTGCAGGTCAACGGCAAGGTCCGCGGTCGGATCACGGTCCCGGTCGAGCTCGACGACGAAGAGGTCATCGAGATCGCGCTTTCCGAGGTGGCGTCTCACGTGGAGGGCCGCGAGATCAAGAAGGTCGTCGTGGTCGGTGGTCGTCTCGTGAGCGTGGTCGTCGGATGATGCCGCTCAAGGAGACCTGCGACCCATGTGTCCGGATAGGGGCGGGTTGGCTTCTGGTGAGCACTGACGCGTAGCCTCCATCGAGCCGGCGATCCCGGCGCGACAGCAACGGACGCCCCCTCCGTCGTCGAGCGGAGGGGGCGTTTTGCACTCAGAGAACGAGTTTCGCGGCCGGTTGGAGGAGGTAGCGCGACGAGTCGGGCTCGGTGGGGTCCCCGTCGGCGTTCTCGTGACGGGTGTCGTCGTTCTCGTCCTGGCGACGGCTCTCGCGGTCTGGCGCTTCTGGCCAGGCGCGGTGGCTCCTGAGCGAGGCGCGGGTGTCGAGGTCTCGAAGGCGGCGAGTCCGGTCGAAGCGCCGGAAGCCGGGGCCTCAACCCGAGAGAACGCATCATCCAGCACCACAGCGACTGCCGTCTGGGTGCACGTTGTCGGCGCCGTCCGTCGCCCAGGGGTCTACGAACTCCCGGTTGGGTCGCGTGTGGGACAGGCGATCGAACGCGCGGGGGGTGTCCTCGGCAACGGCGCCGCCGAAGGCGTGAACATGGCGCGACCGGTCGTCGACGGCGAGCAGATCGCGGTGCCCACGCGAGGGGAGT
>JACRBU010000179.1 GCA_016213085.1 Coriobacteriales bacterium | reverse complement strand
TTCGGCACGACCGGCGATCTCATGGCGCGCAAGGTCGTGCCGTCGCTACTGCATCTCTGGCAGCGGGGGAGACTCCCGGAGCGCTTTCGGGTCATAGGCTTCGGGCGGCGGGAATGGGACGACGCGCGGTTGCGCGAGCACATCGGGGGGATTCTCGACGCGTGCTGCAGCGAGCGACTCACTTCGGCCGACCGCGAATCGTTCCTCGACCTCTTCTGCTACCAGTTCGGCCACTTCGACGATCCCGAGTCCTACGAGAGCGTCGCGTCGCACGTGCAAGGGCACGACGATCTCTGGGACGAGTGTTCGAGCAAGCTCTTCTATCTCGCGGTCCCGCCCGAGCACTACGCGACCATCCTCGGCAATCTCGCCGAGAGCGGTTTGACGAAGGGGTGTTCAGACGCCGAGGGATGGACGCGGGTGCTTCTCGAGAAGCCTTTCGGCGATGACGAGCAGAGCTCGCGCGAGCTGGACCACCTGCTCGAGAAGCTCTTCAAAGAAGAGCAGGTCTACCGCATCGACCACTACCTCGCCAAGGAGATGCTCCAGGGCGTCATGAACTTCCGTTTCCAGAACAACCTCCTGGAGCCGGCCTGGAACCGCGATGCCATCGAGCGCATCGAGATCAACCTGCTCGAATCGATCGGCGTCGAGAAGCGCGGTGCGTTCTACGACCGGGTCGGAGCGCTGCGCGACGTCGGCCAGAACCACCTGCTTCAGATGCTCGCGCTCGTGACGATGGATCAGCCGGCGTCTCCCGGCGCCGACGACATACGCCAAGCCCGCGCACGGGCGATCGAGGCGCTTCGGCCGCCCTCGGTGCTCGAAGTCGCGGCCGAGAGCTTCCGTGCGCAGCACGACGGCTATCGCGCCATCGAGGGCGTCGCGGCGGATTCGGACACCGAGACGTATTTCATGCTTCGCACGCAGCTCACGGGTCCGCGGTGGACCGGGGTGCCGGTGACCATGCAGTCGGGGAAGCGCATGGGCGAGCCGCTGAAGAACATCACGGTGACGTTCCGCCAGCCACCCGAGTGCATGTGCGATCCGGGGCAGGAGGTCGAGAACCGCATCCGCTTCGAGCTCGAACCTGCCGACGCCATCAGGATCGACTTCTGGACGAAGAAGCCCGGGTTCGACGAGGGCATCGAGGAGCGATCGCTCGACTTCTTCCTCTACGAGCCCCAGGCGAAGCAGCAGTACGTCGAGGAATACGCCACGCTTCTGCATGACGCGATCCGCGGCGACCAGACGCTCTTCGTGTCGAGCCGAGAGGTCGAGGCCGGATGGCGCTTCACCGACCCGTGGGTCGAAGGGTGGCGCTCCGGGCTCGTTGGGCTCGAGCGCTACGAGCCGGACACCGCGACCGTCGTCGACGCAGCTCGCCGCGCGCTGGCCCGGCCTCGAGGGACCGGCGAGGTGGGCGTGGTCGGGCTCGGCAAGATGGGGGCCGGACTGGCGCGCAACCTCATGTCGCACGGCTGGCGCACCGTGGGCTTCAACCGCACCACGAAGCGCGCTCTCGACATGCGCGCCGAGGGTCTCGTCGCCGTCGAGACGCTCTCGGAGCTCGCCGCCGCACTGATGCCGCCGAGGGTGGTCTGGGTCGTCGTGCCATCGGGCGCGCCGGTGGACGCGATGCTCTTCTCCGACGGGGGCCTCGCTGAGGTCCTCGAGGCGGGCGACGTGATCATCGACGGCGGCAACTCGTACTTCCGCGACGCGCCGCCGAGAGCCGCACGCTTGGCGGAGCGCGGCATCCTCTACCTCGACTGCGGGACGAGCGGTGGGCCCACGGGCGCGCGCGAGGGCGCGTGCCTGATGATCGGCGGCGAGGCGGCGGCCTTCGAGCGAAACGAGCCGATGTTCGCCGACATCGCGGTGGACCAGGGCTACGGGTACTTCGGCCCGAGCGGCGCGGGCCACTTCGCGAAGATGGTCCATAACGGCATCGAGTACGGGATGATGCAGGCCATCGCCGAAGGATTCTCGCTGCTCCATTCGGGCCCCTACGACCTCGACCTCGCCGAAGTGGCGCGGGTCTACCAGCACGGCTCAGTCGTGGAGTCGCGCCTTGTGGGGTGGCTGCAGGGCTCGCTCGAGAAGCTCGGCGGTGATCTCGAGAACGTGAGCGGGGTGGTGGGTCACACGGGCGAGGGTCAGTGGACGATCGAGACCGCTGCCGAGGAGGACGTCGACGTGCCGGTGATCCGGATGTCGCTTCAGGCGCGAGTCGACAGCGTGAAGGCGCCGAACTACGCCGGGCAGGTGCTCACCGCGCTTCGGAACGCGTTCGGCGGGCACGGCCTCGGTCCTGCCGGTGGGCCGCGGCGGTAGCCGAGCGGGTCGTCGGCAGGCGAACGATCCTGATGCGGCCGTCGTAGGTCTCCGCGATCGCCACGGTGCGTCCGTCGGGAGAGAGCGCGAGAGCGGTGCACGTCGGCGCGTCGATGCGGTCGAGCGCCCGGCCGTCACGGCCGAGGATCGTGATCGCGGCGAGCGGATTGCGATTCGCGTCGCGCCCGCCCAGCGAGCCGACGACGATCGAACGCCCGCCGTCCGCGAGCGCCAGCAGCGCCGGAGGCGTCGTCGTCTTGGCGAGCACCTGCTCGCGCGAACGCTCCGCCTGTGCCCAGATCACACCTGAGGTCGTGTCGACGCCGTAGCGGATCTCCGTGGACTCATCGAGCACGGTGCGGCCGACGGCCCCGGCATCGAACGCGCGGACGGGCATCGATTCGGCCCCGGTGTCGGGGACTCGCCGAAGGGTCGCGAGCGAGAAGATCTCGCGGTCGGGAGGCCCGTCGAGGAGCTTCGCGGACAGCAGCGACCCGTCAGCGCTGAACGCGAGGCGTGCGACGCGACCGGTCGCTTCGAGCACGCCGACGGTGCGCGCCTTCTGGCTCGGGGGGTCCACGTGCAGTCGGACGCGCGTCGGCCGGTCGAGCGACACCTCACGCCCCGCGACGGAGCCGGGTCTGACAGGGGAGACGGCCTCGATGCGGTAGGAGCCGGCGGGGAGCCGCGCCGCGGCTCGACGAACGCCCTTGAGGACCGGCCGCCCGTCCCGGTACACCGTGATGAGCGCGTCGCCCGGTTCGGCGAGGACGAGGAGCGGGATCCGCGTGGGCGTCAGAACGACGCGCGTCGTTGCGGCGTGGAAGCGCGTCGGCGTCACCGCGATGCGCTTCGGCTCGAATCCGGGGCGCGAAACGGCGACATGGACGGTGGTCGCCGATGGGACGGCCGTGCGGAAGCGTCCTACCGCACTGCCGAGGCCGACCGCCGAGATCCTGGCGTCGTTCGGGAGCGTTTCGACGTCTATGACCGCAGGGTTGGCTGCGGCGGCGGCAGCTCCGCGGGCGACGATGGCGGCGAGCGAGAGCGCGGCGAGGAGCAGCGGGGAGTCCGCGAGCCGCCGGGCGGGCGCCTCGGCTGCTCGCGCAGCGCGGGAGCGCGGGGGATTCGGACGGCGTCTCGTCACGGTCGCGGTCGCATTCGTCCGGTGGCGCCCCAGTACGCCATCCTCGCGATGCCGGTGATTCGCTTGACCGGGCCGACGAGCGCATAGACCTGACCGCTTCGCTTGCCCGGCTCCTGGGCGAGGATGTCGACGACGCTCTCGCCGACCCGCGAAAGCGTGCTGCCGAACGCGTCCATGGCGAGATCGCGTACGTGTTCGCGGCCCTTCATGCGGTCGGAGACCGCGATCTCGCGATGCAGGTCGGTCTCGATCATGCCCGGCGCCAGCGCGTGGATCGAGAGGTTCGGCACGTCGCGATTCTCGGCTGCAAGCGACCTCGTGAGCGACAGGATCGCGGCCTTGGTCGCCGCGTAGACAGCCATGAACTCGCTTGGCTCGCCACGGTAGCCGCGCCCGACGAGATTGAGCAGGATCCCCCCGTGCTCGCGGAAGTACGGAACGACGACCCGTGCGCCGTAGAGGTGTCCGAGCAGGTTGGTCTCGACGACGTCGCGCATGCACTCGTAGGACTGCTGGTCGACAGGCACGAGGCCCTCGGTCACGCCCGCGTTGTTGACCCAAGCGTGCACGGCGCCGAACTCCGCGATCGCGCAGGCGAAGAGCTTCTCGAGTTGCGCCGGGTCACGCACGTCCGCCGAGCACCCGACGGCTTGACCGCCGAAGCTGCGAATGAAGTCGGCGGCCTCGCGCGAGGCGTCCTCGGTGCGGCCGGAGACCACCAGTTGGGCGCCGGCGCGCGCGGCGTACTCGGCGATCGTTCGCCCTATGCCGCGGGTGGAGCCTGTCACGACCACCACGCGGTTGGCGATCGTCACGAGCGGTCCTCGGTGAGGAATCGCTGCACGGCTGCGACGGCGTCAGCGGGCGCGGTGGCATCGACGAGGCGCCCGCTCGCGTAGTACTTCGCGAAGGCGTCTCCGAGCGGGAAGCCAAGCGTCACGACCGGGCGGCCCGACTTGAGCGCGAGCGCCACCTCTGAGAGCGTGCCCGCACCTCCGGGCAGGACGCACACCACCTTGCTGGAGAGCACGTTGATGACGTTGCGTGCGTCGCCCATGCCGGTCTGGATCGCGATGTCGATGTCGGGGGATGCGCGGTGCGTGTCGTCGTCGGGCAGCACGCCCACGACCAGGCCGCCCGCGGCATGGGCACCCGCTGCCGACGCGCGCATCACGCCGGCATCACGGCCGCCGTTCAGCAGGACCCACCCGGCTTCGGCGATCAGTCGACCCAGTTCGAACGCGGCTTCGACGACGGTCTCGCTCGCAACCCCGCCGCCCATCACGCCGACCACAGTGCGCATCACGCACCTCCCGACGTGCATCGTACCGCGTCGGGTGGGACCATCAAACGGGAGGTGCAGCGTGCGAATCGTCGAGCGGCTCGAACATCCGTGGGTCGTCACACCTGAGCAGGCCGAGGACGTACAGCGCCGACTTGCCCGCGAGGTGATCGAGCAGCCGCTTCCCGCCGAAGGCCCTGCCCCGAAGCTCGCCGCGGCGGTTGACGTGGGCTATACGACGGCCGGAGATCACGCGTGGGCCGTGGCGGTCGTCCTGGACCACCGGTACCGCGTCCTCGAGCGTCGAATCGTCCCCGGCGAGCCGGACATGGAGTACCGGACCGGGCTGCTCGCGTTCCGCGAGGGACGCCTTTCGCTCCAGGCGCTCCTGGCGCTGGAGACCGAACCGGACGTGCTGTTCTGCGACGGGCACGGCATCGTGCACGAACGCGGGCTGGGGCTCGCGTCCCACCTCGGGGTGCTTCTCGGGATCCCTACGATCGGCGTGCCGAAGACGCCGTTTCACGCGATCGACCACGACCCGGGGCCGAACCGCGGCGACTTCTACGTCCTCACCAAGGAGTGGGGGGCCGAAGGCGCCGCGATCCGCCTGAAAGCGCATTCCAAGCCGGTCTACGTCTCGCCCGGGCACCTTGTCGACCTGCCGAGCGCGATCGCCCTGGCGCTCGCGTGGTCGAGCGGACGCCACCGGGTGCCCGAGCCGCTCCAGGCGGCCGACACGCTGTCGAAGCTCGCGCGGCGAGGCACGTAGCCGCGCGACCGGCACTGGCGCGGCAGGTCGGGTATAGCTGAGAGCAGCGAACGTCCGAGCCCGATTCGCAGGAGGCAACCGTGGCACGACCCTCGGCCGCCATCACGTTCTTCCTCTGCGGAGACGTGATGACAGGCAGGGGGATCGACCAGGTCCTCCCGCACCCCTCAGAACCGAGGATCTACGAACCCTTCGTGCGAAACGCGCTCGACTACGTCGAACTCGCCGAGAGGACGAACGGCACGATCCCGAGGCCGGTGGACTTCGACTACGTATGGGGCGACGCGCTGGCCGAGCTCGAAGCGCGGGCACCGGCCTGGCGGATCGCCAACCTCGAGACGAGCATCACGACGAGCCTGGCCGTCCAGCCCAAAGGCATCAACTACCGGATGCACCCCGAGAACGTCCACGTTCTTCATGCCGCGCGCCTCGACTGCTGCGCCCTCGGCAACAACCACGTGCTCGACTGGGGCAGGGCCGGACTCCTCGAAACGCTCGACGTCCTCGAGCGCGAGCGCCTGACGGTGGCCGGAGCCGGCCGAGACGCTGCCGAGGCGGCATTGCCTGCCGTTCTGCGCGGAGAGGGACGAGGGCGTGTGCTCGTGTTCAGCTTCGGTTCCCCAGATAGCGGCGTCCCCTTCTCATGGGCGGCGGACGAGAACCGATCCGGCGTCGCCCTGCTCCCGGACCACTCCCCGGACACGGCGGACCAGGTCGTCTCGCGGATCGTCGAGCACCGCCGTCAGACCGACGTCGTCGTGGTCTCGATCCACTGGGGCGAGAACTGGGGGTATGACGTGCCGGTGTCCCATCGCGAGTTCGCCCACCGGCTCGTCGACAGCGGGCAGGTGGATGTGGTCCACGGCCACTCCTCGCACCACCCGAAGGGCATCGAGGTCTATCGCGGGCGTCCGATCATCTTCGGCTGCGGGGACTTCATCAACGACTACGAGGGAATCTCCGGATACCAGGAGTATCGAGCCGAACTCGTGCTGGGCTACTTCGTCACGCTTGCCCCCGGCGGAGAGCTGTCTTCGCTGGTCATGGCGCCGTTTCGGCTTCGGCGCTTCCGGCTGGAGCGCGTGACGGAGGGAGCGCTCGCCTGGCTTCGGCGGACGATGGACCGGGAGTGCGAGCGCCTCGGCTCGGGTGTGGTCGAACGCGACGGAGCGCTCGCACTCAGCTGGTGAGGTAGGAGCGGCGAAGAGAGGCGGGCGCTCCGAAGCAGGCGCCTACTCGAGGTCGAAGACTGCCGAAACCTCCGCGGTCACCTTTAGTCGGCCTGGTTGCGTCTCAACGATGTCGACGAGTCCCGCGCCCGCGCGCGGGGCGCCGCCGTAGGTCATTCCGATTCCCGCGTAGCGGACGCCCGTCTCGTACCCGTAGCCTTGCGACGTGTCGCTCAGGGCGACGGCCTGACCGATGGCCCTGCCTGAGCCCTGCGCCATCGCCTGTGCGTTCGCTTTGGCGTCGGCGACCGCGATGGAGAGCGCCTCTCGGCGCACCTTGGAGCGGGCGGACAGTTGGAACTCGGGCCCGTTCACTCGAGTTGCACCCGCGCTGGTGCCCGCGTCCAGCAGTTTGCCGATGAGGTCGAGGTTGCGCGTCATGATGCGCGTCTCGATGCTGGCCGAATAGCCCGCTCGAACGCGTCGCTTGTTCACCGTGCGATAGCGTGGGTTCACGCTGAGCTCCGTGGTTTGGATGTCTTGCTTCTCGAGTCCGAGAGCCGTGGCGGCCTCGACGACGTCGCTGGCCACCTTCGAGGCCTTTGCGAGCGCGTCATCGGCCTTGGAGGCTGACCGACTCACCCCGTACGTGATCACGGCTTCGTCCGGCGCTGTGAAGACCGTCCCGCTCCCGGATGCGGTCACGGTGTCCGGCAGGAAGGAGACTCCCGACGGTGGCGCCGGCTGCTGCGACTGGCACCCGACCAGGAACGCCGCAGCGAGCAACGACGAAATGACCCCTACGGACAAGCTGAGACGTCTCATCTGGCTCCCCCTCGATCCAAGCGCGTTTTGAGTGGTTCGACGAGATCGACGGTCACATGGTTCGCGTTTCCTGGCAAGTGGTGCGCTGGGGGGACGCGCTGAGGAACGCCACGTACGCGACGAGCACGAATGCCGCGTACAGCGCGCTGAACACGACGAACCTCTTCGCGTCGACCGCCGCCATCGCATCGGCGAGGACGCGATCGGGTCGAGTGGCGAGGTCCCAGCTGTTCCATCGCTCGAATCGGCCGAGGTAGATCCCGACCGCGTTCAGTGCGATCGCCCCCAACGTGAGCAGCCATCCGCCGAACCTGCCGAACTGCGCGTCCCAGATGGACTGCATCGTCCGAAGCGAGCACATGGCGATGAACAGCCCGCTGACGGCGAAGGTCGCGAGCAGCAGCACGTCGTACCAGAGAGGCACCCCCCGGGGTGCGAGGTGCACGAGGTCCGTCACGAGGTACGCGGCATTCGGGAAGAAGGCGAGCCAGCACACTCCGAGCACCGACTCCAGTATCCAGCGCCTCGGCGACCAGAAGGTGAAGGCCGCCAGGCTCAAGAGGTACGGGATCCATGCGAGCACGAGATTGAACGCCAGGTAGACGTGGGTCGTCGACTCGCCCACGTGGACCCGCGCGGCTAGCATGGAGGTCGCGAGAATGCTGAGGAGGACGAGGGGGTAGACCGGCGGGCGGTTGCCAAGGCCCTTCTCGGGCATCCAGTCGGCGGATCTGCTTCTCATCGCGTGACGCTCCTTTCGGCAGCTTCCATGACCTTACGCGGTCCTGAAGGTGCCGAGGCACGACGTTACGTGGTGCAGACCGACCCGTTACTCGGAGGTGAATCGCCGCCGGGAAACGAAACGACCCCGCCGAGGGCGGGGTCGTCGGTGTCGAAATGGCGCGCCCTGCAGGATTCGAACCTGCGACGTCCTGATTCGTAGTCAGGCCCTCTATCCAGCTGAGGTAAGGGCGCGCATGGCTCCATGCGGAGCTTCGGTATCCTGCCACCGAGCAGGGTGGATGTCAACTGGCGGAGAGCGAGGGATTCGAACCCTCGAAGGGGGCTTTACCCCCTTACTCGCTTAGCAGGCGAGCGCCTTCGACCGACTCGGCCAGCTCTCCGCACGCGCCCTGAAGCGCAAGCAAGAATATTACCCTCCGCGCAAGGTAGCGTCCACATGAGCGCTGGTTGTGCGCCCAGCAGACGTCCTAGCTGCAGGAAAGCACCCGTTTGTGATGAAATACACTTACAGGTGCCGGAGGGGAGCGGTGCCACGACTGGGCGTTTCGCCCGAGCTGGGGGGCTCGAGTGACTGCGCATGAGTTTTCTGGGGTTCTGCCCGCTTCTGATGTCGTCGCTCGGGTCAGAGATTCGGTGCGCCAATCGATTCTCGCAGGAGACCTCGCGCCGCATCAGCCACTGGATGCCGCGCAGATCGCGCAGCATCAGGAGTGCGAATCCTGGGTCGTCGAGCACGCATTCGCGTCTCTTGTGGAAGAGGGACTCGTCGAGCCGGACGGGCAGCGGGTCAAGTCGCTCACGAAGAGCGAGGCGCTCGACCTGATCGAAGTGCACCGCGGAATCCGGTTGCACGCCGTGGAGCTCGGCGCACCGAGACTCACGTCTCCTGACGTTGCGAACCTGCGAGAGCTGCGCACCGCCATGCAGGGAGCGATAGCTGACCGCGATGGTCGCGGTGCCGGACGTATCTCAGCGGCTTTCAACCAGGTCATCTACGGGGCGTCCGGCAGCGCCGAGCTGATGCGGATCCTCGAGAGCACGGACCCGGCGGTGATCCGGATGGTCAACCTCGCCGTCATGCGGGGGCGCTTCGACCCCATGCTGGACATGCTGCAGGAAGCGGTCCTGAGAGCGGCGGAACAGCGCGACCACCGGGGCATCGTGGAGCAGTACGTCAGGACGTGGGCCCGCTTCCAGTTGGTCGTCGAGGACGTGCACGACGACGACTGGCCCGACTGGGGCTGATGCAGCAGTCGCCGCTCTCGACTGATCGACCCAACTGCCGAACAATGAGCGTGCGCCGGCGATGGCGCGCGTCCTTCCGGCAGAGGGGAGTTCACACTGGCGGTCGCAGGTTGGTGCGCGGCGTGCGGGCAAAACGTGTACGTCACCGAGAACTGGGGGTGCGCCAACGGGCACTCCTGGGACCAGGTCAGCGGGTGGTACGACCCCGACACCGGACAGCAGATCACCCCGTACTGGCTGGCATCGGCGCCCGCCGCTGAGGCACCCGCGGTTCAAGCGGCCGAGCCGGCGATCGAGCCGCACGTCGCCTTTGACTCCGAGCCGACTTCCGCGGTCGAGCCCACGCCCGACGGCCCGCGCGTCGCCCTGCTCGCCGCGCTGCTCACCGCACTCCAGGCGAACCAGGCGTACGAGGCGCAGTACGGCACCGACACCGACATCGTGGTGACGGCTTCGCCGTTGAGCGCGAACTGGGGCGTCGGCGGCAAGCGTGTCGACTACTCGGCGATCATGAAGGCTGTCGAGGGTGAGCGGACGCTCTACTTCTGGGAGATGCTCAAGGAGCAGGGGGGCGGCCTGAGCTTCGGCGGGGTGCAGACGGAGTCGTACTCGACCTTCGGCACGAAGCGGTCGGGCAAGACATCGGAGACCATCGTCACGCCCGGTGGCGTCGAGCAGTGGAGTTGGGACTACGGGGCCACTCGGCAGCTCGTGGAGAGCGTGGCGGCAGAGCATAGCTGGCGGGTGAAGACCGTGCTGCGCAAGAAGAGCGCCCAGTGGTGAGGCCGCGTCGTTGCGCTCCGTCCAGGATTCGCCCCCGTCTTTGTTAGGATTCGTTAAAGACCGGATGAATCGAGCCGATACCTTTGCATGGCGGGGCGCCTGGCCTCGCACTGGCACTGCACTAGCCCCCGTGTGCCGGGCACGAAGAGGGGATCGACATGGGCGAGCTCTACGATTGCTGCAAGAGGATCCAAGACCACATAGACCGCAACAACCTCGATCAGTTCAAGGCGCGCGGTGAATTGGCATTGCGCTGCGGCTTCCTCATCACGCTCGTGAAGCCGGAGGACTCGGACGATCCCGCGAAGATCGGCGCTCTGCGCGACGCTGCGCGCGACGTCTTCGGACTGAGCATCTAGCGAGCAGGACAGAAACGCATCGTGGGGAGCGGTCCTTCGGGGCCGCTTTTCCGTTTCTCGGGGCCTGTGCGCGCGAGCGCCCGCTCAGCTTCGTTCAAGGTGTGCGAACGGTCTTCCGATAGAGCAAATGGCTCCACGGAGCCAAGCCGACGGATTGACCGAAGCTCCTACGCCTGGGGGACGACCGATGGGATTGACGCGCGACCGAGATCGCGGGCGCGACCCGTTGCGGGGGCGCGACCCCTTCGCGAGTCGTGATCCGCTGCGCGGGCGCGACCCCTTGCGCGGGTCCGATCCTCTCGGCGGCTATCGCTTCGATCAGCGGACAGAGAAGCCTCGCGTCACCTGGAGCGCTCTTCGAAGCAAGCGAGCGATGTTCGCTTTCGCGGCGGTCGCCGTCATCGCGGTCGGGATGGTCGTCAATCCGCCGACCGGCGGCAAGCACGCCTTCACCAAGGACAGCGACTACCGCTCCGAATCCGAGAGCGGTTGCACCAACTCCGGAAAGGGTTGTCACGGCGACGAGGATTCGTACGACGACTTCAACACGTACCACCCGAACGCGAAGTGCACCTCGTGCCACGACTATCAGGGTGCCTCGTGCATCCCGTGCCACTCGCCGAACTCCAATCACGAGTGCCAGGAGTGCCACGACGGATCGGTCGAAGAGGCCGCCGATACGGTCAGGCTCACCGATCCCTATCCGCGCGGCCACTATCGCGAGACCACGCACACGGCGACGGGCGAGAAGATGTCCGCCGAGGTGCGCGGAGCCCAAGGCGGCAAAGCGCAGGCCACGTGCCGAGACTGCCACTCGCGCGACCTGCGCGCCTCGCATACGGACGTTCCCGAGATCGACGGAAGCTCGTACGGTGACGAGATAGGCTGCGGCGAATGCCACAACGATACTCGTGCGGGCGGCCAGGCCCAGGTCCTTTCAGACTGGAAGGGACGCACGTGCGGGGACTGCCACACGGCGAAGTCGTCCGCGCCGATGCACGGTACGGACGTGGTCGAGGGCGTCAAGGCGAAGAGCTCGCAGCGATGCGGGTCGACCGGGACCGGCTGCCACGAGGGCAACGACCTGCACGCCCTGCACCCCGACGCTCCCAAGACCTGCTCCGGGTCGTCGGCGGACGGCGAGCCGGGCTGTCACGAACTCGACACCGAGGCCAAGAAGCCCACCGCGGTCACGTGCGGCGGGAAGGGCGAGCAAACCTGTCACCTCGGCTATCGCAACACCGATTCCTCGCACAAGAACTACAAGAAGGCGCACGCTCCCAAGCTGCAGGTCGCCGCCGAAGACACCTCGTACGAGGACATCGCCTGCGGGTCCTGCCATCGCATGGGCGCTGACAGTCCGTCGCTGACCGAGGAGCATGCGCTCGCAACCTCCGAGCGCACCGCGACGCCGAAGGACGCCTGCCGAAACTGCCACGCGCATCCGGCATCGCAAGAGACGCTCGACGACGGCTGGGAAGCTCGCGACGACACCGAGGCGTGTTCGACCTGCCACGGTCACGAAGGCCTCGGCGAGGGACACGCCGACGACCTGACCGACGTCCACACCGCGACCGACAGCATGGGCTGCGCTTCGAGCGGTCCCGGCTGCCACCCGACGGCGGACCTGGCGCAGGTCGGCCGGCCCACCACCTCGGCGAACCTGCACCGCGACTGTCTGCGCTGTCACGACTGGACGCGCTCGAATGGCAACGTGGCCTACGACCCCAGCGCCGACAGCTGCGGATCGGGTCGCGAGTGCCACGGAGTGGCCGGCCAGTACGATCCGGCGACGTCGGTCCACGCGGGTTCGCGCGGCCTGACGGACGGCGGAGAAGCGGCGCATCACACGGCATCGGCGCGCCAGGCCGCTTCGACTCTCACCGACGTCGCCACGGGACGGTCGGTCGCCTGCAGCGAGTGCCACACCATGGCGCTCGGCGCGGAACACACTCGGCCGAACTCCTCGCTCGCGAAGGGCGTGGGCAACGCGTGCTCGCGATGCCACAACTACGACTCCACGACGTCTTCGGCGGTCAAGGGGGACTGGCTTCAGCGCGAGGGGACCGGCGCATGCGCCGAGTGTCACGAAGACGGCTCCGCGGGTTCGCCGCACGTCGCCATCGGGACATCGCACGTCGGGCGCGAGCTCCAACCCAACGGCGTGGCGAAGTCGGGCTACTGCACCGATTCGGGCTGCCACGAGGACACCGACCTGAGGCGCCTGCACGCCGCGCAGGGATGCACGGTCAGCGGTTGCCACTCGCCTGCGGGCGACATCTTCGGCCGAAACACCGCGAGCTGCGGCGGGTCCGATCCGGCCGTCGCGTGTCACGCGAGGGTTCACACGCTCATCGACGGCAACGATATCGTGCACCACGTCGCGGGCAGTGCGCAGGCGAAGTCGATCTACGAGGACGAGGCGAGCGGGGTCCGCACTGCCTGCGTCGAGTGCCACACGATGTTCCTCACCGACGAGCACGAGCGCGCGAACTCGTCGATCGCCGCGGGCGCTGGGCG
>JACRBU010000184.1 GCA_016213085.1 Coriobacteriales bacterium | reverse complement strand
CCGGGCTCTACGCGGTCGGTGACGGCGCCGGCATCACGCGCGGGCTCCTGCAGTCGAGCGCTTCTGGCGTGATCGCGGCGCGGTCGGTGGCGAAGGCGATCCGCGCAGCGGCGGTGGGGTAGGGCCGCTCGTGGAGCGGCGGAGGGCGAAACGGCGGCGAGGCCCGCCCGGTCAGGCATTGATCCAGAGGGTTTATCCCCACCGCATGACCCGCAACGCCGCGTCCGCGACCGCCTCGTCCGGCTGATCGCCGAGCACGAAGCTCGAGATCATGGATCCCACGAACAGACCCATCAGCGCACGGACGCGTGCATCACGATCGATGTCCCCGTCGGTCAAGCCGAACTCGTCGTCGAGCCGGGCGGCGTTGACGGTCAGGGCCTCCTTCATCGGCAACACGACGCGCTCGCGGTAGCGCACGAGGAATGCGTGGTGGTGCGCTGCTGCGGTGACGACCGTGCGGAGCAGGACGGCGTACCGGGTCATCGCTTCACGCCTGTCCGCGAACGCCGCGATGATCTGTTCGCGTAGCGTCTCGGCGTGCGCCTGTTCCAAGAGCGCGAACGCCTCCCTGCTGACGCGGCCGGCGACAGCGTCCATCAGCGTGAGGAAGATCGCCTCCTTGCCCGGGAAATGCCGGTACAGCGCGGGCTCGCTCACGCCCACGCGGCCTGCGATCTCTCTCATGGAGCCGGCGTCGTATCCGCGCTCCGCGAACACGCCAAGCGCGGCATCCAGGATTTCGCCGCGACGCCCGCCCTCTTCATCGGCGAAGAGTTCTGAATCAGTCACCGGCGGCCTCCTTCTCACGCGTGACGAGGTGGACGAAGACGTCCTCGATCGTCGGCTCGATCCCCACTGCCCGCGCGGTGGCGAACCCCGCGTCCGCCATTCGGCGCTCCAGCGCCCGCGCGTCGTCTTCCGCGGCGACCGCGTGAAGCGTGGCCCCGCTCAGGTACGCCTCGACGATGTCGGGATCGCGCTCGAGCGCCTCAAGCAGCGCATCCACATCGGCCCCATCCGGTCGCACCTCGAAGATCTGCTGCGTCATGACCTGCGTGCGGATCTCGAACGGCGTCCCTTCGGCAATCAAGCGGCCGGCGTAGATGAAGGCGAGGCGGTGGCAATGCGTGGCCTCGTCCATGTAGTGCGTCGTGACGAAGAGCGTCACGCCCTGCTCGGCGAGGTCGTAGAGCAGGTCCCAGAAATGGCGGCGCGCGACCGGGTCGACGCCGGACGTCGGCTCGTCGAGGAAGAGCAGCTCCGGTTCGTGGATCGTTGCCGCGCCCAGCGCGAGCCGCTGCTTCCAGCCCACCGAGAGGTTGGCGGTCAGCTCGTGCTCGCGCCCGACGAGGTCGGCCATCTCGAGGACGTAGCGCCGCCGCTCGGCGAAGCGCTCGGGCTCCACGTCGTACACGCCCGCGTAGAAGCGCAGGTTCTCGTCGACGGTGAGGTCCTCGAAGAGCGCGAACTTCTGCGACATGTAGCCGATGCGCCTGCGGATCGCCTCCGGGTCCCGCCGTACGTCGTAGCCGAGCACGTCGGCCGTGCCGTCGGTCGGCATGATGGTGCCGGTGAGCATGCGGATCGTGGTCGTCTTGCCCGAGCCGTTCGGCCCGAGGAAGCCGAAGATCTCGCCCCGCGCCACCGCGAAGTCGATTCCGTCGACGGCCGTGAAGTCGCCGAATCGCTTCGTGAGCGCGTGCGTCTCGATCGCGAAGTCGCTGATCGCGCGCGGCTCGTCCGCGGGCCGGCTGCCGCCGGCGATCGCACGCATCCTGTCAGCCCAAAGCGCCATCAGTCCGCCAATCTCTTGCTGAAGGTCGCGAGCGCGATGCTGAACACGATCGCCGAGATGATCGTCATCGCCGTGAGCGGCACCCAGAGTTCGGCAACCCCCGAGCCCTTGAGCCACGACGCGCGCAGCACCTCGATCGCGTAGCGCAACGGGATGAAGTAGGTGAGCGGCACGATCGGCGCGGGCATCGCCTCGATCGGGAACATGAATCCGCTCAGCACGAACGATGGGATGAGGATGAACATCACCGTCTGCTGCGCCTGCTGGCGCGTGCGCGAAACGAGCGACGTGAGCAGGCCGATCCCAAGCGACGTGAAGACGAAGAGCCCGAGCCCGAGCGTCACCGTCCACACGCTGCCGTTGAACGGAACCCGGAACCACAGCGTTCCGACGCTGGCCACGACACCGAGCTGCAAGGCCGCGATGATCACGTACGGCGTCACCTTGCCGAGAACGTACTCGCCGCGCGTGATCGGCGTCGTGAACATCTGCTCGAGGGTGCCGCTCTCCCGCTCACGCACCACCGCCTGCGCCATGATCGACGACGTCGAGATGAGAAGCACGGTCGCCATGAGCCCCGGGATCATCGTGTTGACCGCGCGAAGCGACGGGTTGTAGAGCACGCGCACGCTCGAGTCGATCCCCGGCGCCTGGATGTCGAGTCCCTCGGCCTCCAGGCGTTTCCGGTCGTACTCGCCGATGATCTGCGCCGAATACCCGCTCGCCGCACTCGCGATGCGCGAGTCGCTGCCGTCGACCACGATGCCGATCTCGGCGCGCTGCCCCTGCGAGAGCCGCGTCGCCGTCCCCTCGGGGATCACGATCGCCGCCTGGATCTCGCCGCCGTCCATGAGCGGTTGGAGCGCCCGTTCGTCGCTCGGCCGCTCGACGATCTCGAAGTAGCCGGCGCCCGAGATCGCATCGGCGAGCGATCGAGAGACCGTCGAGTGGTCCAGGTCGACGACCGCCGTCGGCACGTTGCGGACATCCGAGCCGACCACGTACCCGAACATGATGAGCTGCATGATCGGCAGCATGAACACGAGCGGCAGCAGCAACTTGTCCCGGCGGAACTGTCGGAACTCCTTCCACAGCAGCAGGCCCACGCGCTTCGGCTTCATCCCGTCCTCCTTCGGTAGAGGAGCGAGGCGATGCCGATGGCGACCATGGAGTACACGGTCAGCGCAAGCACTTGCGGCCACATCTCGGCCCAGCTCGCGCCCTTGAGGAAGACCGCGCGCGAGATGGCGATCATGTAGCGGCCTGGGAAGAGGTACGAGATCAGCTGCAGCACCCAGGGGACTGAGTTGAGCGGGAACGCGAAGCCCGAGAGCAGGAACGCCGGCAGGAACGAGACGAGCAGGGCGACCATGTTCGCGCTCTCGATGGACTTGGAGCGCGCCGAGATGATGAGCCCGAGTGCGAGCGACGCGATGATGAAGACGAACATCGAGACCACAAGCAGCAGGATGTCGCCGCGCAGCGGCACCCGGAAGAGCAGGATCGCCGCGAGAATGATCGCGATCGTGTCGAGCAGCCCCATGATCGCCCAGGGAAGCAGCTTGCCGACCATAAGCTCCCAGCGCCGCATCGGCGAGACGATCATCTGGCCGAGCGTGCCCTGATCGCGCTCGCGCACGAGCGTGACCGCCGTCTGCTGCACCGTCACGATCATCACGATGACCACGAGCAGCCCCGGCACGAGGAAGTCCGCAGAGCGCCGCTCGGGGTTGTACCAGGTCCGAACCCTCGGCTCGAGCCTGCCGAAGGCTCCAGTGTCGACGTTCTCGCGCTCGGCGAAGCTCGCGAGCGCCTGCTGGTCGAGCGCGGAATTCAGCGCGATGGCGTAGGCCTGGCCGAGCTGCGCCGAGTTCGCCTCGCTGCCGTCGAGCAGCACCTGCACGGCGGCCTTCTCGTCGCGCGCGAGCGAGTCGGCGAACCCGGGCGCCACGACGACAGCGGCGCGCGCCGTCCCGCTCTCGAACGCGAGCTCTGCTCCCTCGACCGACTCCGCCGAACCGCGCACCTCGAAGAAGCCGGAGTTGCGGAATGCCTCAACGTACTCGCGACTGGCAGAGGTCTTGTCGAGGTCGACGACCACCGCCGGGATGTTGCGCACGTCGAAGCTGATCGCATACGCGAAGAGCAGCAGCTGGATGAGCGGGAGCAGCAGCACCGCGATGATCATCCGCGGGTCACGCCGGATGTGGATGAACTCCTTGGCGGCGATGGCGCCGATGCGGTCTAT
>JACRBU010000178.1 GCA_016213085.1 Coriobacteriales bacterium | reverse complement strand
GCCGATCCACGAGCCGACCGACATCCCGGTCGGATCGAAGATCACCACCGAGTTCCCCAACGTCACTCGCGACTACTTCGATTCGCTCGGTATTCCCGTCGAGGTGCACTTCAGCTACGGGGCGACCGAGGCCAAGGTGCCGGAGATGATGGACGCGCTCGTCGACCTGACCGAGACCGGCTCGACGCTCCGGCGAAACGGCCTGCGCATCGTCACCGACGTGCTCGTCTCGACGACCCGTCTGCTCGCGAACAGGGCCGCGTGGGAGGATCCCGAGAAGCGGCAGGCCATCGAGGAGATCAAGACGCTGCTCCTCGGCGTGATCGACGCACGCGGGCGCGTCATGCTGGCGATGAACGTCCCGCCGGACCGCCTCGACGCCGTGGTTGCGGAGCTGCCGGCGATGAAGCGCCCGGCGGTATCGCAACTGTACGGTTCCGACTTCCTCGAAGTCACCACGGTCGCGGACAAGTCCACCGTCAACGTCCTCATCCCGGCGCTCAAGCGGGCCGGCGCCGAGGACATCCTCGAGATTCCGATCTCGAAGATCGTGAGGTAGGGCACTCGAGGTCATGGGCGGCAGCGTTCGGCTAGCCACCGCGTTCGGGTAACGACCCACAGAAGGAGGCCTGGCCGTGACGGCGCTGACCATCGATTCACCGCTCTCGCTCGGTCCAGGCATCGTGATGCCCCAGTTCGGCCTCGGTACCTACAAGGACTCGACCGCCGAAGCCGTCCGGGCGGTGTCGTACGCGCTGTCGATCGGCTACCGGATGGTCGACACCGCCTCCCTCTACCAGAACGAGGAGGGGGTAGGTCGGGCGGTCGCCGAGTCGGGGCTGCGTCGCGAGGACGTCTTCATCACGTCGAAGGTGTGGAACGCCGAGCAGGGCTATGGGGGCACGCTCGCGGCCCTCGATCGCTCGCTGCGCCGGCTCGGCACCGACTACCTGGACCTCTACTTGGTGCACTGGCCCATCAAGCGTCATCTCGAGGGAACGTGGCGCGCGATGGAGGAGGCCCATTCGGCAGGCAGGATCAGAGCGATAGGCGTATCGAACTTCCTGGAACCCCACCTCGAAGCACTTCTCGAGATCGCCGAGGTCCGCCCGGTCGTCGACCAGATCGAGTTCCATCCGAGGCTGCAGCAGCCGCGCGTGCAGGAGCTGCTTGCCGACCTCGGCATCGTCCTGCAAGCTTGGGCGCCGATCATGCGAGGCCGCGTGAACCTCATCCCGCAGCTGGTGCAGATCGCCCAGACGCACGACAAGACCCCGGCCCAGGTGGCAATCCGCTGGGTCCTGCAGCTCGGATACAGCGTCATCCCGAAGTCGACGCATGAGGCACGAATCCACGAGAACGCGGACGTCTTCGACTTCGAGCTCTCCGAAGCCGAGATGGCCGCGATCGCGTCCCTCGACGACGGGACGCGGATCGGCCCTGACCCCTACACGAACGTCTGGCGTTCCTAGTTCGCGCAGCCAGGACAGGCGGGTGGTATGACGGCCGCGCCCGGGATTGAGCAGCGCCTAAGGCGTCTGCTCGAATCCCGGGGTCGATAGCGGCCCGATGGGTCCGCTATCGACCTAGTAGTTCTCGGCTTGGAGCTCGTAGAAGCTCTGGGGGTGCTTGCATGCGGGGCACTCCTCGGGCGCCTCGGTCCCTTCGAAGACGTAGCCGCAGTTGCGGCAGAGCCACTTCTGCGGCGTGTCGCGCTTGAAGACACTGCCGCTCGACACGTTGTCGAGGAGCTTGCGGTAGCGCTTCTCGTGGTGCGCTTCGACCTTGGCGATCTCCCGGAATGACTCCGCGACCTCTGCGAAGCCCTCATCTTCGGCGACCTGTGCGAAGTTCGGGTAGAGCGTGCCCCACTCCATGAGCTCGCCCTCCGCGGCGGCGAGGAGGTTCTCGGCGGTCGTTCCGATCTTGCCGGCCGGGTAGGTGGCCGTGATCTCGGCATCGCCGCCCTCGAGGTGCTTGAAGAAGACCTTCGCGTGTTCCTTTTCGTTTTCGGCGGTCTCGTGGAAGATGGCGGCGATCTGCTCGAAGCCTTCCTTCTTCGCGGCGCTCGAGTAGAACCAGTAGCGATTGCGCGCCTGCGACTCGCCGGCGAAGGACTTCAGGAGGTTCTCCTCGGTCTTGCTGCCTTTCATTTCAGGCATGTCGGTTCTCCGTTCAGAAGTCGGGGTGTAGTGAATGAAGGTACCCGACATGGCGGGTACAACCGCAGCATGGAGCAGCCGAATCGAGCCGACTGTCGTTTCTGCCGAATCATCGCCGGCGATCTGGACGCCCACGTCGTGTACGAGGACGCAGACGTGGTGGCGTTCTTGGACGTGCGTCCGCTCTTTCACGGGCACACGCTCGTCGTCCCCCGCGCGCACATCGAGACGCTCGGCGACGTGCCAGCCGAGCTGCTGCTGCCGCTCATGCTCGTCGTCCAGCGCCTCAGCGTCGCGATGCCCGTCGCGCTTGGCTCCCAGGGAAGCTTCGTCGCGTGCAACAACCGCGTGTCGCAGAGCGTTCCGCACCTCCACTGGCACGTCGTGCCTCGAACGAAGGGTGACGGGATGCGGGGCTTCTTCTGGCCGCGAACCAAGTACGAGTCGGACGAGCAAGCGCGCGAGGTCGCGTCGGTCCTGCGGCGGGTGCTCGGCTAGCGGACGCAGCGCCGCGGGCGTGCCGCGCGGCGCGCGTGCGTAGGGCACAATGGAGCCGAGCCCGAGCGCGAGGAGGAGCCCGATGGCCGAGCCCATGACGATCCGCACGGTCGCACCCTCGGACCCGCGCGTTGGGGAGCTGCTGCGCGCCGCGTTCCCGACCGACGAGGAAGCCAAGCTCGTGAGCGCCGTCGCCGTCGACGCACCTGCGCTTGTGGACGGACTCTCGATCGGCGCGTTCGAAGGTGAATGCTTGCTCGGCTACGTCCTGTTCACGCGCGTATGGGTCGGTCCCGGGTCGGCACAGGCGCTCTCTCTCGCGCCGCTCGGAGTCCATCCCGAGGCACAGGGCCGGGGAATCGGGCGACTTCTCGTCCTCGACGGCCTTCGGCGAGCGCGCAACCTCGGCGAGTGCGCCGTGATCGTCCTGGGCTATCCGGAGTACTACACGCGTTTCGGATTCGAGCCGGTCGGGGTCCTCGGCATCGAAGCGCCGTGGCCCGACGTGCCGGCCGAGGCGTGGCTTGGGCTCGATCTCGATCCCGGGGCGCTCGGCCGGATGAACGGTGTCGTGCAGTACGCGGCCGCGTTCAACGAGGTCGTCTAGCGCGACATCCGCTCGAGCGCACGCCGAAGGCTCTCGGCGGGGATCGCGGTGCCGTGCGCGGGCCAGATGTGCTTCGCCCCCGAATCGAGCAACCGGCGCCAGCTGTCCAGCAACTCGTCGCGGTTCAGGAACATCGCTGGCAGCTCGGGCGGAAGCATGGGGGCGCGCCGGCCCTGGACGGAGTCGCCGACGAACGCGTCACCCGAGTCCAGCACGACGCTCAGATCGCCGTCGGAGTGCCCGGGCGTGAAGAGCACGATGCCCTCCAGACCCCAGCGGTCCAGACGCTGGCCGTCCTCGGCGTCGATGACGTGTGTCACCGGAGTGAGCTTGAGCCGGGAGAGGGTCAGCGTCGCCATGCGCGCGTAGCCCCGAGCCCAAGCGGGGTCCCCAGGCGAGATGTCCGCGCCGGTCCCGAGGCAGACGGCGCGCGCGTGAGCGGGATGGACGATCACGTCGAAGCGCGATTCGGCCTGGAGTTCGGGCAGGCCCGCGTAGTGGTCGGGGTGGCCGTGCGTGACCACGGCAAGCCGAAGGTCGCAAGGCGAGCGCCCGAGCCGTCTGATCTTGCCGAGCAGCTGGCGGCCGTGTCCGATGAATCCGGCGTCCATCAGGTAGAGGCCGTGGTCGGTCTCGACAAGGTAGCTGTAGGCCAACAGGCCGCGGACGCGGTGGATTCGCACGTCTGCTCGTCCCCTCGTCGTCAGCGCACGGTCCGCCACCAGCCGGCGTG
>JACRBU010000013.1 GCA_016213085.1 Coriobacteriales bacterium | reverse complement strand
TGCATGAAGAAGTTCACTACCGCACTTACGATCGTCGTCGCGCTCGTCGCCTTTGTGGCCATGGCTGCGACGCCCGCCATGGCGACCATCTCGAAGCGCAGCTCGTGCTCCGGGTGCCATGGCTCCTCGACCAGCGTCAAGGTCGCGGTCACCAAGGTGTCGAGCACGACGAAGTCGGTCAAGTACAAGGTCCGCGTGACCGGTGGCCGTGGCACCGCTGCCTGGGCTGTCCTCGCCGGCAGCAAGAACCTGGCTCGCAGGCGCGCCTCGAGCGGCTACTTCACGCTGCCGATCGGCAAGAAGGTCCGCGTCTGGGGCGTCAAGACGAGCACCGGTGCGCGCTATCGCGCTCTCACCGCCAAGCGCTAGTCGCTGGCGTTCACGCATCAACGCCAAAGGCCGTCACCGAAAGGTGGCGGCCTTCGTGTCATCTGAGACTGAGTGCTCGGCTGGCGCGACCCGCTACTCGACGTCGCACTTCATGAGATCGTCGTAGGTCTCGCGCCGAACGATCCAACGCCACGACCCCTCGTTCACGAGCGCAACGCCGGGGCGCACCTGCTTGTTGTAGTTGCTGCTCATCGATTGGCAATATGCACCGGTCGCGCACACGCAGAGGATGTCGCCGACGTCCACGTGCTGCAGTGGCGCGTCGTTGACGACGATATCGCCGCTCTCGCAGTGCTTGCCGGCGACCGTCGCAACCATCTCCCGTGGCTGGTCGGCCTTGTTGGCGATGAGCGCCTCGTAGTGCGCGTCGTAAAGCGAGGTGCGGATGTTGTCGCTCATGCCGCCATCTACCGCGACGTAGGTCCGAATGCCCGGGATCTCCTTGACCGAGCCGACCGTGTAAAGCGTCACGCCAGCGTTGGCGACGATGCTTCGGCCGGGTTCGACCGCCATCGCCGGCACCGTGAGCCCGTGGCGCTCGCATTCTTCCTTGATCCCGTCGACCACGACCTTGCCGTAGTCCTTGATCGTCGAGGGCTCATCCGGCAGGCCGTAGGCGATGCCGAGGCCGCCGCCCGTGTCGAGCATCCGGACCTCGACGCCCGTGCGGCCCTTGATCTCGGCGATGAACTCGACGATGACTTCGATCGCCTTCGCGAAGCTGTGCAACGCGAAGATCTGACTGCCGATGTGCATATGCAGCCCGTCGAAGTCCAGACCGGGCAGAGCGATCGCCCTCTCGACCGCCTGCATCGCGAGGCCCTGGTTGAGCCCGAAGCCGAACTTCGAGTCCTCGGCCCCGGTGATGATGAAGTCGTGCGTGTCGGCTTCCACCCCGGGCGTGATGCGCAGCAGGACGCGTTGCGAGACGCCGCGCTCGGCCGCCATCGCCGAAAGGCGCTCCATCTCCTCGAAGCTGTCGACGACGATGCGACCCACGCCCGCCTCAAGGCACTCGGCGAGTTCGGCGGGCGTCTTGTTGTTGCCGTGGACGTAGATGCGCTCCATCGGGAAGCCCGCACGTCGCGCGAACGCCAGCTCGCCGCCGCTCGAGACGTCGAGGCAGCAGCCCTCTTCGGCGACCATCTTCACCATCGCGAGCGACATGAACGCCTTACCCGCGTACACGACGGCGACGTGCTCCCAGTGGTACGTCGTCCACTTCACGTACTCGCGGAGCTGGTGGCGGATCGTGGCCTCGTCCATGACGTAGACGGCGGTTCCCGCCTCACGGGCGAGCGTTACCGTGTCGACGCCCCCGATGCACAGGTGCCCGTCGCAGACCTCGGCGGTCATCGGCAGCACCGGCTCGAGATCGTGGGCGGTCTTGAGGTCCGGCGTCGCCGGCGGACGCGGGGCTGAGGGCTTTGCCATTACTGTCCTTTCTCGGTGTCTTGGTGTGTGACGTTCCCAAAGTCGGAATAAGCACGCTTCATGAACCGGTCGAATTGCGGGACCGTGAATGCAGCCAAACCGTAGTTCGGCGCATACAAGAGGCCCTTGTCGATCAGTCGGGAGCGAATGGGACCCGCTTGCTGGCTCGTCTTGCCCATGGCGCCCGCCACCTCGGCCGCGGAATGTGGCGCAGGCCCCAGCACGGCCATCGCGTACAGGTACTTCAGCTCTGTCTCGGTCGTTCGCTCCGCGCGCACCCTGAAGAAGCTCTCGTCTAGGCGCGCCTCGACAAGCGGCAAGATGGCAGTGACGTCGGCGAGCGTGATCGGAGAGGCGGGTGACTCGTCCCATGCGACTTTGCCGTACTCCTGCAGGAAGTACGGGTAGCCTCCGGTGTAGTCGACCATGAAGTCCACGGCGTCTGAGGCGTAGCCGACATCCTGCGCGCTCGCGGGTATCGTGATCGCGTCCCTCGCGTCGGTAGACGGATCGAGGGCACCGATGGTCGGGAAGCGGAAGAGCCTCTCGCTGTACGACTTTGCTTCGCCCGCCAGTCTCGGTATCTGCGGAAGCCCCGCTCCCACGAGCGTGACGGGCAACGACCGGCGGGCGCACTTGTGCAGAGCCATGATCAGAGCCTCGAAATCGGAAGTGCCGAGGTACTGGATCTCGTCGATCAGGAAGACGACGCCAACACCGTGTTCTCGTGCTGCGTGCCCCAGTGAGACCAGCAGGTCTGTGAGGTCGTCGCCGAGAGACCCGCTGTCTGCGATTCCCGGCGAGGCGTCCGCGTCAAGACCGGCGGTCACGCTGCCATCGGGGTTGAAGGTGAGCGAGAACGACTTGAGAGCCGAAGCCGCCTGACGCATACGCTCTCCCCACCGGATCTTGGGTGCGATCTGGATGAGCGCCCGCCGAACGTGCATCGCCATGCGAGGGCCAAGCGGTTGGTTCTTCTCGACCTCCCATTCGATCGTGGCCCACCGGCGGGACTCGGCCGTCTCGCGGAAGACATCGAGCAACACCGTCTTGCCAACGCCACGCAATCCCGTGACGATCATCGATTGCTCGTGAAAACCGTTCTCGAGACGTTCGAGAAGTACGCCGAAGGACTCGACCTGGTCGTCGCGACCAACGAGAGCGGGCGGCTTCGAGCCCGCTCCGGGCGCGTATGGGTTCGTTCTCGGGTCCATGTCCTCCACTTTGGCAGATTATCGGTAGTTTATCATCCTGCGATAAACATTCGCTAACTTGTCAAAGTGGGCTGGCGGTCGCGCCCAGACCGGCTACATCCGCTCGGGCGCGGTCACGCCCACGAGCGAGAGAACGGTCTGGAGCACGCGGCGCGTGGCGTCCACGGCGTAGAGCCTTGCCGCCGAGAGTTCGGGGTCGTCGACCATGACGCGGCACTGCGTGTAGAACTGGTGGAAGCTCTGCGCGAGGTCTTCGGCGTAGCGCGTGAGGCGATTGGGCGCGAGGTCGCGCGCGGCGATCTCGACGATCTCGCCGAATTCGCCGATCCGGCGCATGAGCGCGAACTCGGCCTCGTCGGTCAGCAGGTGCACGGGCGCGTCCGGACGCACGAGGTCCGCCGAGAGCGAAGCGATGTCCGGCGCCGTCTCCCCCGCTTCTCCCGCGGCCTTGCGAAGGATCGAGCAGATGCGCGCGTGCGCGTACTGCACGTAGTAGACGGGGTTGTCGGCGCTCTGCTGGCTCGCGAGTTCGATGTCGAAGTCCACCGGCTGGTCGGTCGACCGCCGAAGGAAGAAGTACCTCGCGGCGTCCGTGCCGACCTCATCGACGAGGTCCTCGAAGGTCACCATCTCGCCGGTCCGCTTGCTCATGCGTACGGCTTCGCCGCCTCGGTAGAGGTTCACGAGCTGGCCGATGACGATGTCGAGCTGTCCCTCGTGCCCGAGCGCGGCGACGGCGGCCTGCATCCGCGGCACGTAGCCGTGATGGTCGGCGCCCCAGATGTTGATGACCCGGTCGAAGCCGCGGTCGAACTTGTTCTTGTGGTACGCGATGTCGGCGGCGAAGTACGTGTACGAGCCGTCGGCCTTCTTCAGGACGCGGTCCTTGTCATCGCCGAAGGCGGTCGAGCGGAACCACGTCGCGGCCCCGAGCCCAAGCTCCTCGCTCTCCGCCTCGTAGATGTGGCCGCGTTCGCGGAGTTCCACGATGGCGCGGTCGACCGCGCTAGGCTCGCCGTCGTGCAGTGTACGCTCGGAGAACCACACGTCGAAGTCGACGCCGAAGTCATGCAGCACACGTTTGAGATGCGCGAGCACCGCCGTGTACGCCTTCTCCTTGAAGTGCGCTTCGCGGGCCTCAGGCGTGGCTTCGACCCAGTCGCGGCCCTCGTCGTCGAGGATCTCTTGGGCGATGTCGATGATGTAGGCGCCCTTGTAGCCGTCCTCGGGGAACCCCACGGTCTGGCCGCACAGCTCGAGATAGCGCGCCGCCACCGACTTCGCGAAGTTATCCATCTGAACGCCCGCGTCATTGATGTAGAACTCGCGCTCGACCACCCAGCCGGCGTGCTCGAGCACGTTCGCCATCGCGTCGCCGAGGGCGGCCCAGCGACCGTGACCCACGTGCATCGGCCCCACAGGATTCGCCGAAACGAACTCGACCTGAACCTTGCGCCGCCCGCCGACATCGATCCTGCCGAAACGCGGTCCCTGCTCGCGAGCCTCGCGGAGCACGCGCTGCAGAGCGGGCGCGGAGAGCCGCAGGTTGATGAAGCCGGGGCCGGCGATCTCGACTGAGGCGACGTCGGGGCTTTCGGCGATCTTGGATGCCACGATCTCGGCAACCTGACGCGGGTTCATCCCCGCTTCCTTCGCGCTGCGCAGCGCCACGCTCGTGGCCCAGTCGCCGTGGGACGGGTCGCGAGGGCGTTCGACCGCAGGGGCCGGCGCCTCGTCGAGCGGCAGCTCGCGCGACTCGATGGCGTCGGCGAGCTCGGATGCGACAAGGGCGG
>JACRBU010000012.1 GCA_016213085.1 Coriobacteriales bacterium | reverse complement strand
TTACCCGCAGGGGATGTTCGAGGCGCAGTCCCGGATGTACGAGAACTACCACATGACCAACGTCCGGGTGTTCTACAACAAGGAGGACTCCTGGTCGATCCCGGGCGAGCGCCAGGGTAAGCCGATGCTCCCGTTCTTCGTGCTCATGCAGCTCCCCGGCGACCCTGCCGAGGACTTCCTGATCATGCAGCCGTTCACCCCGCGCAATCGCGACAACATGATCGGCTGGATGGCCGCGAAGTCCGACCCGAAGCGCTACGGCGAGCGCGTCGTCTACCTCTTCCCGAAGGAGCGCGTCGTTCTCGGGCCCGAACAGGTCCTCGCGCGCATCAACTCCGATTCGGCGATCTCACCGCAGCTCTCGCTCTGGAACCAACGCGGCTCGCAGGTGATCTTCGGCAACCTCGTGGTCATCCCGATCAAGGACTCGATCGTCTACGTCCAGCCCCTGTACCTGCAGGCCGAACAGACCGCGATCCCGCAGCTCACGCGCGTCGTCGTCGTGTACGCGGACAAGGTGGAGATGGACAA
Source organism: Coriobacteriales bacterium (assembly GCA_016213085.1). Classification (GTDB taxonomy): domain Bacteria; phylum Actinomycetota; class Coriobacteriia; order Anaerosomatales; family JACRBU01; genus JACRBU01. The sequence goes on along the minus strand of JACRBU010000012.1, from coordinate 5,442 downwards.
CACGCTCGAGGGTGCGCTGCTGAAGGTGTTCGGGCAGGAGGCGCCGCAGCCCTCGGACGGGGCGACTGCGACACCTCGGCCCAGCGGCTCGGCTGACGCGGCGACTGCGCAGCGGCTGTTCCAGGAGGCCATCGAGGCCCAGCGGCGAGGCGACTGGGCCGAGTACGGGCGCAAGATCGAGGAGCTCGGCTCGGTCCTCGAGCGGCTGGCGTCGAAGCAGACGAGCCCGCAGGCGAAGTAGTCCGATCGCACCACCGGTGACGTGCGCCTTTGAGACGCCGGCGAGTCAGGCGGCCGCCGCTCAAGTCCGCGTCCGAAGTTGTCGATTCGGTTACGGGCGGGTATACTCGACCGCTGTTGACAGGATCCACCCCAGGCGTTCGGGCTGCACGACGGCCGGAGCGACCCGAGGGACCGCGCCTTCGGTGGAGCAACGAGAACGCAAGTCCGGTCGCATCGGCACGACCCCCGCGCGCGAGCGCGAGCGGCCTACCGACGAACGCAACGACAAGGTCCACTCAAAACGAAGATCGAGAGATCATCGCATGCGGCGATCGAACTGCGCGAAGCGCCCGTTCGAATCGCCGCGCCGCCGGCGGCGAAGTCCGCTAGCGGCGGCGGTACGTGACGGCAGCATCCAGCTGGCCCGTAGCCGTGCCGAAGCGAGGCAGTAGGCCCGACTCCATTCACCACCACTCTGCTGTCCTGGGACATCCGTGCCCCTGTGCGCTTCTGTGCTGCCGTCCGCTCCTGTTCCCGGATCGCGGAGGTGTATGTGAGGTACCAGACGACGACGTTCAGACGCGCTCGAAGGCGTCGCCCGAATCGGACGCCGCTCTTTGCGGCGAGCGCGTTCGGCATGGTGATCGTGGCGGCGCTTGCCGCATCGGCATTCGGCGTGTTCCAGGGTCCGACCCCCGCTGCCGCGGCGTCAGGGACGCTGCCGCAGGGTGCGATCGGCATCGGCAACTCGTTCGGCCCGCGAGCCGTTCCCGTCACCGGTGACGTGAAGACCGGCTCGACCGATACCTCGATCACGCTGACCGCCAAGGCAGCGACGAAGTCGGTCGACCCGCGTGAGGCGCAGCGCAAGGCGTTCGCGAAGGCCGTTGCCCGCAAGAAGGCGGAGGATCGCCGTGCCTACCTCAAGCGTCTGGCCGCCAAGCGTCGTGCCGCCCGGCTCCGGGCAGCTCGCGCGCTCAAGTGGCGCTCGGCCCTCTGCAGCACGTACGGCATCGGCGACGGTCTCGTCGGTCATGGCATGGCCAGCGGCGGCATCCTCAGGTCGAACTCGATGGTCGTCGCTCACAAGACCATGAAGTTCGGGACGAAGATCCGTTTCCGCTACAAGGGTCGCCAGTGCATAGCCGTCGTCAAGGACCGTGGCCCGTATGTCGGGAGCCGTGTCTTCGATCTTGGTCCGGGTACCGCGAAGGCGCTTCGCTTCAATGGCGTCGGTCGCGTCCAGTGGGCCATCGTCAAGTAACTCACGCTCGACAAGCACGCATCGCTGAGACGGTGTCGGGTTCGCCCGGCGCCGTCTCCTCTTTGGCGGCGGGTTTCACGCCCGTGCCCTCCTGCTTTTCGGGTATCTTGGTTAGCGATGCCTAGCATCCGCCCAGGAGGTGCGCGATGCCCGAGGACCCGACACCAACCAGTCCTTTCGATCCGCCCGATCCGCCCCCGGAGCCAGGTAAGACACCGCCGGAGCGCACGCCGCTCATCGACGCCGTGTCCGACCTCGCTCAGTCGGCGGTGGACTACGCGCGCACGCAAGCCGAAGACCTCATGCGCGACAAGATCGCCCTGCCGCTGCAGAAGCTCGGCTTGACGCTGGCATCGGGAACCGCCGCCGGGTGCCTGTTCGTTCTCGGGATCGGCTTCATCTCGGTCGGCCTGCTCATCGGTCTCGCCCAGCTCATCACGTGGGTCGGCGCGCTCTGTCTGATCGGCGCGATCCTGTGCATCGGCGCCGGGATCTTCACGTACATCAAAGTGAGGAGCATGCAGCATGAACTCCCCGCAGACGCCAAAGCCCAAGGGAAACCCCTTGCTCCAGCCGACGCCCCGGGAACCCCGCCGAGTGTCCCTCGAGGAGCTCAAGAAGAAGGCTGAGGACGTCCGCAATCTCGCGGTCGCCGAGGCGAGCGACCGGATCGAGGACATCCGCGACAACAGGATGACCACCGCCGCGCTGATCGGCGTCGGCGTAGTCGTGGGGCTCGCGTCGCTCGCCTACTTCATCGGCTCCAACGCTGGAAGGTCTCGGGCCCAGCGGCAGTTCGACAGGATGATCAAGGACCCGTGCGGGCCGTTCGGCCCCTTCGGCAAGGACATCGAGCGGGGGTAGTGGGGTGGAGGCCGTGAGGACGCCTGCGACAGCGCAGCCCACGAGAGCTCGCACCCGCCTCCTCAGGATCGAGTCGGTCACCGTCACTCCGCACGCCGTCATCGCCAGGGTTCTCTCGGCGCCCGACGCTCTTCGCACGTCCGTCTCCCCGGGCTTTGCCGAGCGCGCGCTCGCGCTGCTACCCGGTCTCAAGCGCCACCGCTGCGACAACGGGTCGGCGCACGGGATCGTCGGCGAGCTGGACGACACGGAGACGCCTCACGCGCTCGAGCACGTCGCCTTCGAGCTGATGGCGCTCTCCGGCTCTCCCCGCAACCTCAAAGGCCGAACGGCGTGGGACTTCGCGCGCGACGGGAGAGGCGCCTTCGAGGTCGCGCTCGAGTACGACGTCGACCTGGTCGCGCTCGGCGCGTTGAAGGCGGGCGTCGTCATCGTTGAATGGCTCGTGGCGCCGGCGGGGCAGGCGCCTGACATCGAGGCCGTCGTCGAGGGGCTGTGCGCTACTCGCTCCGCAGCGCTCGGCTAGCGGGCGTCTGACCTGGGCGCGACCGGGATTGAGCTGCGCCGAAGGCGTCTGCTCGAATCCCGGTGTCGATGGCAGCACAGTCTGCCATCGACGCGTTTGACCTGCTCAACGGCTCGGTGCTAGGCTAGCGTTCAACTCGGACGTCTCGCGTAACGCTCCTCCGTCCGAGCCTCACAACCGCAGATCGCGACAATGGACGTGAGGGAAGAGGGCATCATCTGCCCGGCCACCCCTCCGATGTCCTCGGCCAGGGCGCTCTTCGCGCCGGAAGCCGATCGGCCCCGGACCGTTATCCCGGCAACGAGGCTCGAGCTGCGCTGCTGCGGCGCACGCGCGAGCGAAGATAGGTGGTACCGCGACTGACCCCTCGCCCTATCGGCGTGGGGTCGTTTTGTTTGTCGCGGGCATCGACTTGGTGGTGTCCGGCGTCGTTTCGGCGGCGTGAACCGCAGCGAGGTGAATCGCATGGGCACGGCACGAGTGGTGTTCGACCGGTGGGACGGCAGGTATGCCGAGCGCATGGCCAACGTGCGCTCCAGCGCGGTGCGCGACCTGTTCGCCGCTGCGTCGAGACCGGACATCATCAGCTTCTCCGGCGGCATGCCCGCGGTCGACCACGTTCCCGCCGAGGCTGCTGCGATGGCCGCACACGACGCCATCATGCACGAGCGCGAGTGCGCCCTGCAGTACGGCTCCAGCGAGGGCCGTCCGGAGATCCGTTCCATCATCACCGAGCTGATGGCCGAGAACGGCATCCGGCTCTCACCCGACGACATCGTGGTCACCGCCGGAGCTCAGCAGGCGCTCGACCTCCTGGCCAAGACGTTCCTCGATCCCGGAGACGTGATCATCACTGAGGGCCCGACGTACGTCGGAGCGCTTCAGGCTTTCAGCGCCTACGAGCCTGACATCCGCTGCATCCCGATGGACGATGACGGCATGCGCATAGACCAGCTCGAGGCGGAGTTGCGCAAGCTCGGACCCCGTGGAGCGAAGTTCATCTACACGATCCCGAACTTCCAGAACCCCGCAGGGGTGACGCTTTCGGCCGAGCGCCGCCGCCGGCTGCTCGAGCTCGCCCGCGAGTACGACATCCTCGTCATCGAGGACGACCCGTACGGGCGGCTTCGCTTCGAAGGCGGTCACGTCAAGCCGCTGCGTGCGCTCGACGACGAGGTCATCTACCTCGGCACGTTCTCGAAGATCTTCGCCCCGGGCCTGCGGCTCGGCTGGATGGTCGCCCCAAAGCCGATTCGAGCGAAGGTGCTGCTCGCGAAGCAGGCCGCAGACCTGTGCGGTTCGGCGTTCGCGCAGGTCACCGCGGAGCGCTACTTCATGGGCACGCGCTGGCGTCGCGTGCTGCAGGGGCTTTCGCGCACGTACGCCGAGCGACGCGACGCGATGCTCGAGGCGCTCGACGAGCACTTCCCGGCCGAGGCGCGCTGGACCCACCCGGAAGGCGGGTTCTTCGTCTGGGTGGAGTTCCCGTCCTTCCTCGACACAGGACAGCTGCTTGCCGAAGCGGTCGAGCACGGCGTGACGTTCGTTCCCGGGGACGGCTTCTTCCCCGACGGGCGTTCTGGACGCAACTGCATGCGCCTGGCCTTCTGTTACGCACAGCCCGAATCGATTTCCGAAGGCATCCGTCGCCTCGCCGAGGTCATCGAGGACCGCCTCGAGCTGTATCGCGCCTTCATCGCGGCGGGTGCGATCCCGGCGCCGGAAGTGGCGTAGGCGCGCTCTGGCCGAATTCCACGTTGCAGGAGTGTCTGCAGGTGCGCTAGAATCGGTTTACAACGGTTGTAAACCAGCGAGAACGGAAGCGCGCTATGTCCAGGAATGCCGTCACCATCGGATTCTCGGTTCCTCCCGAGACCGCCGAGCTCGTCGAGCGACTGGCTGCCGCGGAAGGCCGCTCCAAGAGCGCGCTCTTCAGGGACATGGTTCGTCTCTACCGCGAGCAGCGCGAGATCGAGGTCTTCGAGGAATTGGCCGAGTACGGGCGCAGGAAGGCGGCGAAGGCTGGGATACGCACCGTTGCGGACGTCGAGCGGCTCATCGATGAGGCCCGCGGTGGCGGCTAGGGTCGTCTTCGACACGAACGTCTTCGTCTCCGCATACGCATTCGGGGGGAAGCCCGCGGACCTCATGCGCGCGGCGATCCAGGGCCGAATCGACCTCGTCACATCCCCCGAGTTGCTGGCCGAACTCGCTCGTGTGCTCACGGACAAACTCGACTTCGACGCTGAGCACGTCGAGGCGGTCCTCCTGCAGATCGTGCGGGTGGCGGCCGTTCTGCGACCAGAAGTGACGCTCGACGTTGTTGACGACGATCCGGACAACCGCGTACTGGAGTGCGCGGTCGCATGTGATGCGGCGATGATTGTGAGTGGCGACCGCCACCTGCTGGATCTCGGCAGCCACGAGGACATCGCGATCGTGACGCCCGCCTCCATGGTGCGGCACCTCGCCGACGCGCTCTGATACGCTCTTGGGCACGGCTCGCTATCGGGAGGGAAGACGTGGCCGAGAAGATCGCGGTTCTCATGGGAGGTCGGTCGCTCGA
>JACRBU010000174.1 GCA_016213085.1 Coriobacteriales bacterium | reverse complement strand
CGGGTGACTCGCTCACACTGGACACCCCGACCGGCGAGCGCGATTTCCGCGTCCTGACGATCGGCAACGACTACCTGAACGCGAAGCTGCCGACGGTCTACGTGTCGCAGGACACGTTGATGGAGGATTTCGGGGTCGGAACCAACGTCGCGGTCCTGATCAACGCGTCGCCCGGGGCGAGCAAGGCCGCGGTGAAGAACCGGCTGTCCAGGTTCATCTCCGACTACCCGCAATTCGCCTTCTACGACACCGAGAGCCTACGGACGATCTCGGAGGAGACCTTCGCGCAGTCGTTCGCCATCTTCTACGTGCTCATCGCCGTGCTCGCGATCCCGTCGTTCATCGCGCTGCTGAACACGCTGGCGATCAGCGTGCTGGCCAGGACCCGAGAGCTCGGCATGCTCCGGGCCGTGGGATCGACGCGTTCGCAGGTCGGACGCATGGTGCTGGCCGAGTCGCTGCTTCTTGCAAGCGTCGGCGTGCTCTTCGGCGTGCTCGGAGGGGTCGCGCTCGGCTACGGCATGGTTCTCGCGATGAACGCGTTCGGCTACGTGTCGCCGTACTTCTTCCCGTGGAGTGGTATCGTAGCCGCGGTCGTGATCGGTGTGGGGGCGGCGATTCTCGCTGCGCTCATACCTGCGCGTTCGGCGTCGAGGCTCAACGTGGTCGAGGCGCTGCACTTCGAGTAAGGAGAGTGCGTGACCCAGGAGCCCGCTAGCAGGCTTCAGATCATCGTCGGTGCGGCGGTCCTGCTGCTCGCCGTCGTCCTCGTGGTTCTCGGCGCTGCCTTCGGGCCTGCCGAGAAGCACCTTCAGCCTTCACAGGCGCTCGGGGCGAAGGTCGGTCGCGAGGTCGTCGTCGGGGGCGTCGTCGTGGGGGTCACGAGCGTCGAGAAGCATCCGTCATGGGCGGTCGTCGAGCTGGCCGACCGGGCCGGGCTCGCGAAGAATACCGTGAAGGTCGAGTTCGTCGGCGGTAGGAATCGCAAGTTCCCGACAGGCTCGAGGGCCGTGTTCGTAGGCACCGTCAAGCATCGCGGGATCGTGAGGGCGCGCAACTGCGTCAAGGTCCCCGATGTCGCCGCCGCCGACCAGGCGGCCGCAGCCACCCAGTAGGAGCCGGCTCAAGCGATCGCGCTAGAGGCCGAGTCGCTTCCGCACCGCGTCGCTGCGTAGTTCCCGAAGCGCGTCGCGTGCGATCCACCGAGCCGAGGGGCACTCCGGATGTTCTGCGAGGATGCGCTCCGCACAGGCGATGGCCGCCGCATTGCACGCTTGGTCGCGCTTGCCTATCTGCCGAAGCGCCCAGTTCACCGCCTTCTTGACCTCGTTGCGATCGTCGCAGCTCTCCCGCTCGATGAGCGCGAGGTAGGGGTCGAACGCCGAGGGCTCCGCGTCTCGCCTCCTCCATGCGAATCGCGCGACGAGCGCGAAGGCCGCTCGCTTGACGAACAGCTCCTCACGGCCCGCCCAGTCCCGGGCGATGTCGTCGGCGTCTGCGACGAGCCACCAGCAGTTCATGCAGAGCTGGTCGCAGACGTCCCAGGAGTCGATCTGCACGGCCCAGCGCTCCATCCGTTCACGCGTGACGAGGCCCGGGACGTCGATCTTGGCGGCGGCGAGTCTTGCCTCGTGGATCCCAGTCTCCCAGAGATGCCCCGCGAGTTCGTGGCGCGCCCGTTCGTCCGTGCCGACCGCGCGCACGGCCTCGCGAGCCAGCTTCCAGATGACCGGCGTGGGCACGCCGAGTGTCCCGCGGTCGCTGATGCCGAAGCGCCTCATGCCCTCGACGTTGTCGGCATTCGCGTTGGCACGCAGCGCCTCGACGAGCGTGCGGGCGGCTGACTTCGCGGACCCTACGGCCATCAGGTGCTCCCTTCGGAAACCCGCGCGAAAACTTCTCGGAAGTAAGCTGTTGCCATGCGAGAAGCGAACATCGACAGCGTACCCCCAGAGCGCCGCGAGGAGTTCGACGGCGTCGTAGCGCTCCTCATGTCGCATGCGGTCACCGACGACCGTCAGACGAGGCGGGTCGCCGAAGCCGTCGCGACCGCCACCCTTCGGCCAGGGCATCTTTGGCGCGAACTCGAGCTCGAGTCCCGCGGCGAGCTGCGCGAGATGCTCGCGACGCTCTTTCCTGAGTTCGCCGCCGGAAACGACCGCGACATGCGCTGGAAGAAGTACATCTACCGACGCTTGTGCGGGTGGCCGGGCTTCCATGGTTGAACGCGCCCCATGTGTTCGGGGTGCCCGAACTACGACGAGTGCTTTGGAGACGAGTAGCCTGCACCCTCGAGCGGGGAAGTACCAAGGGTCCGCGTAAGCCCGTGCAAGGGGGCCACGATGACCCGGAAGCAGGCCGAAGGCGACCTGGGCGGCTCGAACTCCAGCCGCGCCGAAGCTGAGCTCGATAGCGCCGCCGACGTCGAAGTATTGCGGGACGAGATCGAGCGCTTGAAGGCCGAGAACGAGGCGCTCAAGTCCGAGGCGCAGCCGATCGAGACGCGAACGGCGGGCCGCACGAGGGCGTGGCGCTGGGTCGCCATGGCGCTGCTTGTAGTCCTCGGCAGTGTGGTCGCATTCGGGGCCGTGAGCGCGTTTTGGGTCAACCGCTTCATCATGGACACCGACACGTTCGTGACGACCTTGCAGCCGCTCGCTCGCGATCCTCGAGTCAAGGCGGCGGTCGTGAACGGCGTCGACGAAGCGATCTTCTCGGCGTTCCCGATCGAAGACCGGGTGACCAGTCTGCTCGCCGGGATCCAGGACCTCCTCGAGCAGCGAGGCATCGACGTGCGCTCGGTGCCCGCCGAGGCGCTTGCCGGTCCGATCACCGCGCAGATCCACAACCTGATCCGCCAGCAGACGACGAACATGCTCGATTCGGCGGAGTTCCAGACGCTCTTCGACAGGGCGCTACGCGAGGGGCACCAAGCGTTCCTTGCTGCGATGAACAGGACCCAGACCGCCACCGAGGCGGGCCTGGTCAGCTTCCAAGGCGACACCATATACCTCGACGTGAACCTGTTCGCCAACGAGGTGAAGGACCGGCTCGTGGCGAACGGACTGACGTTTCTGCAGAACGTCTCACTCGATCGTGTCCGCGGACAGGTGAAGCTCGTCGAGTCGCCCCTGATCGTGCAGGGACTCGCGGTGATCCAGGTCCTCAACACGCTTGCATGGCTTCTGCCGCTGCTCGCGCTCGCGCTGCTGACAGGGGCCGTCTTCGCCGCGCCTGACCGGCGTCGCGGACTGCTCTTCGTCGGCGTCGGACTCGCGACCGTGGCATTCCTCGGCCTGCTGGCGCTCAACATCGGTCATGCGGGGGTCACCGCGCTCGCGTCCGGCTCGGGCGGGACGTCGTCGGCGCTGGTCGCCATCTACGAGATCGTGCCCCGTGGGCTCGTGACGCTCCTGCGCCTGCTGTTCGCGTTGTCGCTCGTGCTCGTCCTCGGCGCCGTGCTCACCGGGCCCGCTCGGTGGGCGGTCACCACGCGGACGTGGATCGCGGACCTGGTGTCCGGCACGGGCACCGGCACCCGGGTCGCCGGCTTCATCGAGAAGTGGCGCACTCCTCTGGCCGGGGCGGGCGTGATCCTCGGCATCGTGGCGGTGGTGGCGCTTCCCGTGAGTGCAGCGGGGGCATTCTGGATCGCCGTGGCCGTGCTTGTCTGGGTCTTCGCGATCGAGACGATCGGACGGGGCGGGAGGCCGGCGGGCCCGACCCCCGCTCGCACCGCCTGACGTCGATCCGACCGGATCAGCGCGGGCGCCCTCAACCGGAACCGGTCGCCGCCGTGCACGCGTAGCAGTGCTCGCCGAAGGAGATCTGGCGCGCGAGCAGGTCCTCGGGCGCGCATTCGGAGACGTGACGCCGCTCGCCGAAGGCAGGCAGGTCCGCGCCGAGATTGAAGTCGCAGTCCCACAGCGTGCCGTCCCATCCGACCTCGATGGTCTCGCGGCAGGGCAGCATCGGGAGGGTGCGGGCGTCGAAGGCGAGCTTCAGCCGCAGCAGGTAGTCGCCGTAGGAGTCGGATTCGCGCAGGTGACGTTCGAAGCGTCCGACCGGGACGTTGGCGGTCACGATGAGGTCGTCGAACGCGATGCCGTGGTCCTGCAGCACCGAGCGGTACCGCCGCCGCATGAGTTCTGCCGACTCGGGCAGATCGGTGCCGGACGGGTTGTGCACGAGATCGAGGCGCAGGCGCCCACCGTAGCCGAGCGCATTGAGCTTCCAGAGCGCTTCGAGGGCATCTTCGTAGCTCTCGTCGCCACGTAGCTTCTCGGCGCCCACGGGCGAGGGTCCGGGAAACGAGCCGACGATCTCGACCTCGGCTTCGGAAAGGAAGCGGGCGAGCCCTTCGCTCGAGGGGGACATCAGGGCCGCGAGGTTGGTGTGAAGGCGCGTTCGGAGATGCTCGGCACGTAGCGTCGAGACGAGCGCCCGCAGACCGGGGTGCAGCTCTGGTGCCCCACCGGTGATCTCGACGACGTCCGGTCGCAGACGCTGCGCGAGCGAGACGCACTGCTGCATCGTACGGTCGTCCATCTGCTCGGTGCGCTTCGGCGAGCCATCCACGGCGCAGTGCATGCAGTTCGAGGTGCACCGGAGCCCGACGTTGAGCACGAGCGAGCGCACGCGGGCCGCGCTGAGGGCGGACCGGTCGATCGACGCGATCTTCATGGCGAAGTCGTTGGCGGGGCTCATCGGGCCGGCTCGTTTCCGATGGGGAACGGCACTAGAATAGCGTGGTAGTGCCTCGGCACGCACCGACCGGCGTGCTGAACCCGGAGGGAGCAAGGATGCGTCTCGTTCGTTCGATCGCTGTCGGCCTGGCGATCCTGGCCGTTGCGGCCAGCGTCACCGGTTGCGCCAGCCAGCCTTCCAGCGTCACGCAGGAGGCTCCTCCAGAGGCTTCCGTCGCGCCAGCTCCCGAGCCCATGCAGTCCGTCGAGAAGAAGCGGCAGCTACCCTCCGAGTTCCCGATCGAGGTCCCGGTGCCGCGTGGAACGATCACGCGTGCGGACCGCCAGGGGGCCGACGTGTGGGTCTACGAGATCGCCGTTGCCTCGTCACCCGAGCAGACGCTCGCCTGGTACGAGCAGGCCTACAAGTCCGCGAACTGGGGCGAGATCGAGCGGTCCGCCGCCGGCGAAGGCACTCGAGTCCTCTTCGAGAAGGGCTCCGCGCAGACCGAGGTGCAGGTTCGCCCCGCTGCTGCCGGGTCGACTGCCGAGGTCGCGATCGGGATCGGCGTGCCCGTGGGCGAGACGTTCTGAGAATCCCCTTACGCTAAAGCCCCTGCTCAGGGCGGGTGTCGGCCAGAAACGGCATCGGTTTCGCTGACCGGACTCCTTCGGCGGTGGGTTTTGTCCTGCTTCGCCGCGCGTCTAGCGCGGTGTGGGGGCGGCCCTTCGCTCGCGTCGGGCGCGCGTTCGGTGCCCCACGCAGACCGGGTCGCGTCATATGGCCCGGGTAACCGACGAAAGGACTTGCATGCGTTTTCGCACAATCGCCCTCCTCGCGATCGTGGCTGCTCTTGCCGCCGTGTTCGCCGCGCCTCTCGCCGCTCACGGGGCCGTGACCGACAACACGCTGCCCGGGGTCCCGCTGGGGACCGGGGCGACCCGCACCGGCACCGTCAGCATCACTGACCCGTGGGACATCTACACGGTGCCGCTCGCCAAGGGGCAGAAGCTCTACCTCACCCTGGACGGAAGCAAGAAGGGCGGCGAGGCCTACGCGTTCCTTCTCTCGCCGACCGCCAAGCGGGTGGACCCGTCCATCGCGCTCGCCATGACCCTGACGCCGGGCGGCAACGCGCTCTATCCGCAGACGCTCCGCTTCCAGGCGACCACGAAGGCCTCAACGAGGCCGTACTCGCTTGTCGTCTTCGGCTCGGAGAGCTACCGGCTGCGCTGGAAGATCATGTCGTCCGACGTCGACGACGATGTCCCGGGCCTGCCCCTCACCGCGCTGACCTCCGGCGACATGTCCGCGACCGCTGACTGGTCCGACGTCTTCCGCGCGGAGCTCACGACCGGTCAGGCGATCGCCGCCGAGCTTCACAAGCCGGCCAACGCCGACTTCCAGCTCGGCGTCTTCGGCCCCGATCCGAATCCCGCGACGATCTACTTCAACACCACGGGCGGCCAGGTCTACCCATGGCCCGTCAACGTGATCGGATTCGGAGCGCCGCACAACGCCACGACCGAGCGCCTGTTCTTCGACGTGCCGAAGACCGGCACCTACTACCTGCAGGCGACCGCGTTCAACGGGATGGGCAGCTACGAGCTGTCCTCGACCGTCCTCGATCCGAGCGCGCTCGTCGACGTCGCGTGGGAGGCCCCGGCCGAGATCATGCCGAGCGACGAGGTCACGGCGACCGGTCGTCTTCTCGACTCCGAGGGCGAGGCGCTCGTCGACGACGAGGTCATCGTCCAGCGCTACGACGCCCGCAACAAGTCCTGGACGGACACTTCGGCGGTGACGACGACCGCTGCCGACGGCGGCTTCACGCTGCCGATCGCGCTCGACGCCAACTCGCGACTTCGCGTCCGGTACGCCGGCGAGTTCGCCGAGGAAGCGCCGACGTCGTCGGAGCCCGCTGAGTTCAACGTGCACGCGACCCTCGGCAAGCCGTACGTGAAGCGCCTCGCGCCCAAGCGCTTCCTCGTCAAAGGGACGCTCTTCCCGCGCCACGCGGCCGGCACCCGTCCCGTTGAGCTGCGCATCCAGCGCAAGATCGGTTCCGGCTGGGTGACGAAGTTCGTCGTCAGACCGACGGTCACGAGCAGTGGCGAGTATTCGCGGTACAGCACGAACGTCTCGGTCCCGTCGTCTGGGATGTGGAGAGTCGTCGCGTACCACGCCGGAGACCACATTCCCGTGAAGTCGCTGCCGACCTTCTTCAGGGCGTACCAGTAGGCGGTCGACCTGCTGAACGATCAAGGGCCGTCGGCTTCGTGCCGGCGGCCCTTCTCATGTCAGCGGCGACGACCTCGTCGCATGACGCCGCCGCCGAAGGCCGATCGCGCGGCGCGCTTGGTCGGCCTGCCTTCGAAGGGCACGATCCGGTCCTCGCGGTACGGGAAGCCCGGAAGGTCGTAGATGCGAAGCGCCTTCTCGAGCAGGTACTCGATCTCGCGAAGCGGCGTGATCTCATCGGGTGCGATGAACGTCAGCGCGTAGCCGCTTTGGCCAGCGCGGGCCGTTCGGCCGACCCTGTGGATGTAGTCGTCCGGATTCAAGGGCACGTCGAAGTTCACAACGTGGTCGATGTCGGAGATGTCGATGCCTCTCGCGACGATGTCGGTGGCAACGAGCACGTCGACCTTGCCCGCCCGGAAGTCCTCCAGCGCGCGGGTGCGCTGCTTCTGCGAACGGTCGGCGTGCATGACGTCGATGCGGAAGCCCTCCTTCTCCAGGACCGTCATGACGAGGTCCGCCCGATTCTTGGTTCTGGTGAAGACGAGGACCCGGTCGGCGCCGCGGTCCCGGATGAGCGCGGCGAGGAGGTCGAACTTCTGCGAGTGCGATACGGGCATGATCGCCTGCTCGATCTGCTCGCCGGTCGTCCCCTTGGGCGCGATCTCGATGAACGCCGGGTCGTGAAGGGCGCTTCGGACGACGGAAAGCACGTCATCGCTCATCGTCGCCGAGAAGAGCAGGTTCTGGCGGTTCGCCGGAAGGGAGCGAAGGATGCGGCGCACGGCCGGCCAGAATCCCATGTCGAGCATGCGGTCGGCCTCGTCGAGCACGAGCACCTCGACCCCGGAGAGGTCGGCGTCGCCGCGCTCCTTGAGGTCGAGCAGACGACCGGGCGTGGCGATGAGGATGTCCGCCCCGCCGCGGAGCTTCGAGACCTGGGGGCCGTACTTCTCGCCGCCGACCACGACGACGACCTTGTGTCCCGTGTGTTCGGCCACCTCGGCGGCGACCCGTTCGATCTGCTGCGCAAGCTCTCGCGTCGGGGAAACCACGAGCGCCTTGACGCTGCCGCTTCCCGGCGCGATGCGATCGAGCATCGGCAGCGTGAAGGCCGCCGTCTTGCCCGTTCCGGTCTGGGCCGCGCCTACGACGTCGCGCCCCGCGAGGACGAGGGGGATGGCTTCGCGCTGAATCGGTGTGGGTTCCTCGAACCCGAGCGTTTCGATCGCGTCTATGAGCTTCGGCGAGAGGCCGAGCGAAGCGAAGGGCATGCAAGAACTCCTGTGGTTTCATTCGTGGTCACACCAGCATACGGCAAATGCGTGCCGGCCGGACTATCGCTCCGGACGTGACCACCTGGTTAGGTGTTTCGTACAGCTTGGGGGGCGTGTGATGCGAGTCACTTAACACCTGGCCCGATGGGTCGATGATTGACTCCGAAGAGGAACCGGAGCAGGCAGGACTCCGGGCTCTTGTTGGAGGACCGACGTGGTGACGACTCAAAAGTCGTTCGCGGTGCCGACCGCAATCGGTGTCGCCCTGGGCGGTGTGCTCTGGGTGCTCGATGCCGAGCTGCGGTCGTACATATTCCCGGAGGGCTCGTTCGTCGATGAGCTGCTCCGGCCTTCGGCTGACCATTTCGCGATCCGCACGATCGCTCTGGTGCTCATGGTCGTGGCCGCCGTGATGGCGGCCGCGCTCGTGCAGCTTCTCACGCACCGCAAGCATAGCAAGACGCTGGGGGACCGCGTTCGGGCGATGTACGGTCATACGCCCGACCCGATCCTGGGCATCGGCCGGGACCTGACCATCGCCTTCGCAAATGATGCGGCCGCCAAGAAGGTCGGGCTCGCCTACGAGGACATGGTCGGTCGCCGATGTCACGAGGTGATGAACCACGCCAGCGAGCAGTGCGAAGGCTGCAGAGCGCTCTCGGTCTTCTTCACGGGTGAGGCCGAGATCCGCGAGGACGTCGAGGTCGATGCGAGCGGAGCGCGGCAGTGGACCAACAAGACGTGGCGGCCCTACCACGGTGAGGAGGGGGACGTCGAACTCGTCATCGAGGTGAACCGCGACATCACGCGGCTCAAGTGCTATGAGCAGGAAGTCCTCGAGCGCATGCGCGCAGAGCAGGACGTTCTCGCGGAGCGAGACCGCACGCAGCGCTATCTGGACGCAACGACCTCGATCATGGTCGCCGTGGACGGCGGAGGACGCATCTCGATGGCGAACCGCCGCGCATGCGAGGTGGTCGGAAGGGAGTGCAAGCCGCTCATCGGCCAGCCCTGGGCAGACGTCTTCATGCGCGACGAGAAGGGCTTCGATCACACGGAGGTGGCCGCAGAGCTGCTCGCATCCCCGCCGGAGGACCGTTTCGAGACCGAGTTCCTCACCGATGAGGAGGTCCTCCGGCGCGTCTCGTGGGGGATCTCCCAGCTGTCCGAGGGCGGCGACGAAGGAGTCCTGTGTTCGGGCGTCGACGTCACCGAACAGCGCGAAGCCGAGAACGAGCTCGAGTTCCGCTCGTTCCTGCTCGACAGCACGTCCGACGAGATCATGGTGCACCGCCTCGATGGCACGCCTATCTACGCGAACCTCTCCTTCTGCACGAACCGGGGCCTGACCCGGGACGAGGTTCTCGAGCTGCCACCGTTCGGGTGGGTGCCAACGAAGCTCCGCGACCGCATCGCCGAGGTCATGCGAAGCATCAAGACCGAGGGAGGCGCGGTCTTCGAGAGTCTCGTTCGCCGATCCGACGGACGGCTCACCCCGGTCGAGGTCCACTCGCTGCTGATCGGGCTCAACGGCGAGGAACTCGTCGTGTCGTCCGGGCGCGACGTCTCCGAGCGCAAGCTCGCCGAAGAGACGATCCAGCGGATGGCCTTCTACGACACGCTGACCGGGCTCGCGAACCGGGCGCTCTTCCTCGACCGCTTGCGGGTGGCGCTCGCCAACAGCACCCGTAGCGGGCATCCGGTCGCCGTCATGTTCCTCGACCTCGACTACTTCAAGCACATCAACGACACGCTGGGGCACTCGGTGGGTGATGCGCTGCTGCAGTCCGTCGCCGCGCGGCTCGCGGTCAACGTGCGAGAGGGCGACACGCTTGCTCGTCTCGGCGGCGACGAGTTCACGCTCGTCATCCCCGAGTGCACCAGCACCGAGGACGCCGAGGCGATCGCCGCGAAGATCCTCTCCGCGTTCGAAGAGCCCTTCGACGTCGGCGGCGGCAGGCAGCTCGGCGTGTCAGCGAGTCTCGGGATCACGATGGGTACCGGCGATACGCTTACGATCGAGGAGGCGCTCGGCCAGGCCGACGCGGCGATGTACCGCGCGAAGGAGGACGGCCGCAACCGCTATCGGAGCTACTGCGAACAGCTGGGCCTGGCGACCTCCGAGCGCTTCAGCCTTCGGGAGAAGCTGCGCCTCGCACTGGAGCGCGACGAGTTCGTGCTCATGTTCCAGCCGCAGTTCGACGCCGAGAGCGGAGCGGTGCTCGGAGTCGAGGCACTCATCCGCTGGCGCCACCCCGAGCGCGGGCTCATCACGCCGTCGCACTGGCTGCACGTGGCCGAAGAGGCCGGACTCCTTCCGGCTCTCGGCGCGTGGACCCTGCGTGAGGTCGACAGGACGATGCGGGAGTGGGATGCCGCCGGTCTCGGCGACGTGCGCGTCGCGATCAACATGTCGCCGCGCGAGCTGCTCGACCCGAAGACGCTCTCACTCCTCTCCGCGCTTGCCCAGCGCCCGGACTTCGATGCTTCGCGACTCGAGCTCGAGATCACGGAAACATCTGCGCTGTCCGATCCGGAAGCGATGTGCGACGTGCTCGGACGTGTGCGCCTCCTCGGCTGCACGGTCGCCATCGACGACTTCGGCACCGGCTTCTCGTCACTGGACCACCTGCGTCGCCTCCCGATCGACGCCATCAAGGTAGACCGGACGTTCGTTGCCGAGATCGGGACGAATCCGGATGTCGCGATCATCGCGGGGACGGTCGTGTCGCTCGCCAAGAGCCTCGGCCTTCGCGTGCTCGCCGAAGGCGTTGAGACCACCGCGCAGAGGGACTTCCTCCTCAGGCACGGCTGCACGTCCATGCAGGGCTTCCTGTTCTGCGAGCCGGTGCCGGCGAGCCGCATCGTCGACGTCGTCAAGAACAACTCGAGCATGCCCGCTGCGCCCTAGCGCGGCGTGGTCCCCGACGCCCCTCCGCTATCAGTGCCCGACGCCTGTTCATCGACGATGAACATGTTCAGCACGAACGAGACGATGCTGATGATGAGTCCGCCGATGAGCGCCGGCCAGAAGCCGTTGATGCTGAAGCCCGTGTTGAGGAGCGCGGAGATGGCGCCGGACAGCCACAGAGTGAACGCGTTGATGACGAGCAGGAACAGGCCGAGCGTCGCGACGATGCATCCGCACGAGAGGAACTGCAGGATCGGGCGGATCACCGCGTTCACCAGGCCGAGGACAGCCGCCATGATGAGGACGGCCACCCAGGCGTTCGTGCCGGTCAAGGTCACCCACGCCGGGTTGATCCACTGAAGGACGATCACCGCGGTGGCGACTGCGATGGCGGTGATGATCCAGGCGATGAGGATGCGGAAGTACATCTAGCCTCCTTGCGCGCAGGCGCTCTGCCGAACACCTCTGCGATGGTATGCTGCCCCAGGCTCGGAAGCGAATCTAAGGGCGGCCGTGGAGTACATCCAGTTCTTCATCGACCTCTTCTTCAACCTCGACACCGTTCTCGCCGATTGGGTGGCGCAGTACGGTGCGTGGATCTACGCGATGCTCTTCCTCATCATCTTCATGGAGACGGGCCTCGTGGTCACGCCGTTTCTTCCCGGCGACTCGCTGCTGTTCACCGCCGGCGCGATCGCGAGTGTCGGTGAGGGTCTCAACGTCTGGCTCTTGCTCGGCATCCTCTTCCTCGCGGCGGTGCTCGGCGACGCGGTGAACTACACGATCGGCCGAAGGTTCGGGACTCGGATCCTTGCCTCCGAGCGACTGGCCAGGGTCATCAAACCGGAGTACATCACCCGGACCCAGGCGTTCTTCGACCGGCACGGCGGCAAGACCATCTCGCTCGCCCGCTTCTTCCCGTTCGTCCGCACGTTCGCCCCGTTCCTCGCGGGCGTCGGGCACATGGACCGCGTGCGGTTCTTCGGCTTCAACATCGCGGGAGGTGCGGCGTGGGTCGCGCTGTTCGTGGGGGCCGGCTTCTTCTTCGGCAAGATCCCGGTGGTCGAGAAGAACCTGGAGCTCCTCGTGATCGGCATCATCCTCGTGAGCGTCGCCCCCGGGGTGTATCACTGGGCGAGAACGCGCCTGTCGAAACGGTCCGAGGCGCAGCTGCCCGGCATGACGGGCACCGGGTCCGACTCGCGCTCGAACGACGTGTAACTCTCCTCGTAACCTCCACATCCGCTTCATCCGCTCGGCATCGGCATTAGTTAGCGTGTTCACAAAGCTAATGTTCGGGGCGTCGGCGGAAGGCGATTCGATGGTCACGAAGGAAGTGCGGGCGAAGCGTTCGAGCGTGTTTCGGATCGGGCGTTGGGGGGTCCTCCTTGCGGTGCTGGCGTTCAGCACCGCAATCGGTGTCCTTCACCAGAAGGTGCCGTCACTGAGGACGGTCGGTGGCGATGGCCTGTGCCCGTTCGGCGGGGTGGAGAGCTTCTGGAAGCTCGTCAACTCGGGTTCGATGATCCAGAAGATCGAGGTCGGCAGCTTCGTGCTGCTCGCGGGCTCGCTCGTGCTCGCGCTGTTCTTCGGCAGGGCGTTCTGTGGACAGTTCTGCCCGCTCGGCACGATCCAGGAGATCGTCGGCAGACTGCGCGATGCGCTCGGCGTGCGCCGCGTCGAGCTGCCGTCGTGGCTCGATCGGCCTGCCCGTCTGCTGAAGTACGCGTTGCTGCTCGTGCTCACCCTGCTCACGTGGCAACTCGGCGTGCTCGTCGTGCGGCCGTACGACCCGTGGGCCGCCTATAACCACCTCCTGAGCGACGAGCTCCTGACCACGCTCGGCTTCGGCGCGGCCATCCTCGCCGCGTCGCTCGTCGGCTCGTTCTTCGTCGACCGGGCGTTCTGCAAGTACGCGTGCCCGATGGGAGCGCTGCTGGGGATCGTCTCGAAGCTCCAGTGGTTCCGTGTGGTTCGCGATGCCGACGCGTGCGTGGACTGCGGGGTGTGCGATCGCGCATGTGCGATGAACTGCTCGGTTTCGACCTCAGGCGCGGTCACCGACAGCGAGTGCATCGCCTGCGGCCTGTGCGTTGCGGCGTGCCCGGCACCGGGCGCCCTCGAGATCAAGGGCCGCGCGGTGGGCTCGCGAGCGGTTCAGCCCGTAGCGGTCGTCGTCGGGACCCTGGCCATCGTATTGGGGTTCGTGGGGGTCACGACCGCTACCGGCGACATGCGTTTCACGAAACCGCCGCTCATGGAGCAGGTGCTCGATGCGCAACCCGCAAGCGCCGCCGAATCGCCGAGCGCGTCCGGCGGGTTCGACACGAGCCTCATCAAGGGCTACATGACCATGGCGGAGGTCTCGGACGCCACCGGTATCCCCGCCGAGGAGCTCCAGCACGAGTTCGGCATCGCCCCTTCGGAGATGAGCCGTCCGCTCAAGGAGATGAGCAGCGACCACGACTTCGATACCGACGCCGTCCGCGCATACGTGGCCGAGCGCATCGGCGGGACGTATGCGCCGAAGGAGGAGGTCCAGGGCTCCGAAGACGCCTGCTCCGGCGATCAGTAGCGGTAGAGGGCCGCGACTCCGCGGACCGGTGCGTTCTCGCCGCTGAACGCTCTTACCGTGCCGTCGCGCATGAGCGTGTGTGAGATGGCGAGGTCGACGAGGTCCCAGGTGCACGCGTCGGGGCTGAGCCCTCCCATCGCCGAGGAGGTCTCGGAGAGCGAGCGGAACTCCGCGGGCTCGCTCTGAGAGATCGCGAACGTGGACGGGTCCATCGTTCCGAGCGGGCCCACGCCGTCCGACACGAAGAGCACGCGGATCCGGCCCTCAGCGGCTGCGGGGGCGATCTGCGCGGCCGCATGCGAGGCGAGGGCCGATCCGGTCTTCTGCTCGAGTTCGGCGAGCTCGCGAACGACCGGAGCGTCGAAGCGGTCGCGCAGCGCGTCGCGGGCGGCCTTGTGAAGCTGCTCCTGCGTCATCTCGTCGGGACTGCCGGAGATGCGCGCGTCCTCGAGATAGGGGTACGCGTTGGCATCGCGGTAGGCGTCGACGACGAAGTCGACACCGGCGACGATGAGCGGCGAGTTCGAATCGCCGAGTCTGGTCTCCACGCCCTTGGCGACATGCTCGACGAATCGGAGCAGATTGCTGAGCCGAGCGTCCTTCTCGCCGCCGTGGCCGTGATACTCGACCGCCATCGCCCCGCCGACCGACCGGTCGACCTTGTACTGGAGAGACTCCTCTTTCTGGTCGTACTTGAGCTCTTCCTCCAAGGACGTGGGCGTCCCTTCGGGCAGCGTCATCGGCTCGAGTCCGGTCTGGTTCCCCCGGTAGAGCCGTACGCCCCCCTGGCTGAGCGCCAGTACGAAGAAGGGCGACGCGATGGCCCACGCGGGCATGAGGGGGCGCAGGTAGAACCTCGGGCCGGCCACGACGTGCTCTGGAAGGGTGGTAGCCACCTTCAGGCACTCGGTCGTGTCGGTGGCGATGAAGACCGCGAGTCCGTCGCCCAGGTCCCGCCAGAAGTCCGAGTCGTCATACAGGGCCTTGGCCTTCGCCAACAGCGCCTCCGCCTCGGGGGCACGCATCCCGCCCTCGACGAGTCGCTTCTGCGCCTCGGAGAGCAGGTTCTTCAACCGGAGCCGGTCCTCGAGGCGCTCGGCGCCTGTGTGATGTGTCGGCATGAACAAAGAAACGGCCGGGTAGCCGTCGTGACGAGCAAGCTGCAGAAGGGTGTTGCGCTCGAGATTCTGGATCATCGCGACTCCCTCGATCGGGGGCTGTGCGGGTCGATCGAGCGGGGTGCCGTTCGACCGTAACCAGTACGTTCCCCATGACCGCGCTTGCTCGCGCATATGGCGCGCCTCCCGCCGGAGGACTCATAATCCACTCACGTCCTTAACCACGATCGGACAGCGATGCTGCGGCTCTTCTCCGGTTTCTCGATGACAGGGCTCCGGGCGAGACTCCTCGGGGTGGTCCTCCTCGCTGTCGTCCCGCTGTCGATCATCCTCATCGCCTACGCCGGCATCCAGAATTCGGCCGAGCAGGAACGCGCACGCGCCGTCGTCCAGCGCGGACTGCAAAGCGACATCCGAGCGATCCAGGACCTGGTGTCCGAAAGCCGCGCCACGCTCGTGACCTTCGGCATCACGTACGCGATCCAGGCGCAGCGTTGGGACATCGTTCAAGGCAACTCCGAACGCCTTGTTGTCGAAAACCCGGAGTACGAGGTTGTCGCGGTCTCCGATCCCGAGGGCCGAGTGAGAGCCTCGAGCCTGAAGCGGGGGGTCGGGGTCGACATCTCGGACGAACCGCTCGTCCGCAACGCGATCGCCTCCAAGCGGCTTGTGGTGTCGAATCTGCGGGCCGATCCCCTTACGGGCCGTCCCTCGATCGCCGTCGCGTTGCCCGCCTACGACGATGAAGGCAGGCTGCTCGCCGTCCAGTACATCGGATTCGACCCGGAGCGCTTCGCCGGGCGGCTCTCCTCTGCCGGGGGCGCTTCCGTCGAGACGCTCGTCGACGGCACCGGGACCCTGATCGCACGCCGGCCGGAGGTCTCCGAGCGCGAAGCGCGGGCGGCGAGGCGTTCGGAACTCGTGCGCTCGATGCTCGAGGGCGATCGCGGCGAAGCGACGGTCCGGGGCCTCGACGGCGTAGAGCGGGAGTACGTCTACGCGCCGGTCTTCGGCGATCCAGCCGGCCGGATGTTCCTCTCGGTGGGCTACTCGCCTTCGCAGCTGCTTGCCCAGAGCGATCGGACGTTCCGGCTCATCCTCTTCGGTTTCACCGGCTTCGCGCTGCTTGCGCTGGCGGCTGCGTGGCTGCTCGGCACGTACTCGATCTATCGGCCGGCGCTCCTGCTGTCGCGGGCGACGGAGCGTTTCTCCGCGGGAGACCTGAGCGCGCGAGCGGACCTGGGGAGCCCCCGCGACGAATTCGGGGCACTCGAACGCGACTTCAACGAGATGGCCACGACACTGCAGGAGAAGGTCGAGGAACTCGAGGCGACGCGCACGGCTCTCGGCCTGCTCAACGCCGAGCTCGAGGACAGGGTACGGAGGCGCACCTCTGAACTCGAGGCGTCGGTGCAGGAACTCGAAGCGTTCAGCTACTCCGTCTCACACGACCTTCGGTCGCCGCTGCGCGCGATTGACGGCTTTTCGGCGGCGCTCATCGAGGACTACTGGGACACCCTCGACGAGCAGGGGCGCGATGACCTTGGCCGGGTGCGCGACAACGCACGGAGGATGGGGGAGCTGATCGACAGCCTCCTCAAGCTCTCCCGCTTCTCGAGGCAGGAGATGAAGCTGCAGGACGTGGATCTGAGCTGCATCGCTAGTGATGTCGCCGAGTTCTTGCAGCACGCGGATCCCGAGCGCTCGGTGACCTTCGAGATCGCCCCCGACGTGTACGGACAGGGCGACCCGAGCCTGCTCAGGGTCGTCATCGACAACCTGATGAGCAATGCGTGGAAGTTCACGAGCAAGCGGCCGAGCGCCACGATCGAATTCGGTTCGAGGGAGCAAGACGGCCAGACCGTATACTTTGTGAAGGACGACGGAGCCGGTTTCGACATGGCGTATGCGTCGAAGCTGTTCGGCGCGTTCCAGCGCGTGCACGGTCAGGCGGAGTTCCCCGGGATCGGGATCGGTCTCGCCACCTCCGCTCGGATCGTCCACCGACACGGAGGGCGGATCTGGGCCGAAGGGGAACCGGAGAAGGGCGCGACCTTCTCGTTCACGCTGTCATAGGACCCGGACGGCGCTCTCGCGGCCCAACGATGCGAAGGAGCCACAGCGATGGCAAGCCCCGACACGATCCTCCTCGTCGAGGACAATCCCGACGACGCAACGCTTGCGAAGCGCGCTCTACAGAAGAACAAGATCGCGAACGTGGTGGTCCACGTTCAGGACGGCGCTGAGGCCCTCGCCTATCTCTTCGGTACCGGCGAGTTCGAGGGGCGCGACGTCAGAAACACCCCTTGCCTGATCCTGCTCGATCTCAAGCTGCCGAAGATGGACGGCCTCGAGGTGCTCGAGAGGATCCGCGCGGACGAGCGCACGAAGCTGATCCCGGTCGTCGTCCTTACATCGTCGGCCGAAGAGCGCGACCTCGTCGACAGCTACAACCTCGGCTGCAACAGCTACATACGCAAGCCGGTCGATTTCGAGCAGTTCGTCGGCGCGGTGCAGCAGCTCGGCATGTATTGGCTCGTGCTCAACGAAGCTCCTCCGAAACACGGATAGACCATGGCCACCCTGCGCGTTCTCATCGTGGAGGACAACGCCGACGACGCCGAGCTCGTGCTTCGTCAGCTCGGGCGCGCGGGATTTCAGTGCGAGTCCGCTCGAGTCGATGACGCCGCCGGTCTTCGGCAGGCACTGGACGCGCGCGAGTGGGACATCGTCGTGGCCGACTACAACCTGCCTGGTTTCAGCGGCCTCGATGCGTTGCTGATCGTCAACGAGACCGGATTCGATATACCGTTCGTCCTCGTGTCCGGCGCCGTCGACGTGCCGACCGCCCTGGAGGCGATGAAGGCCGGGGCGAAGGACTTCGTTCCCAAAGACGACACGGCCCGGCTTCCCTCGGTGGTGGAGCGAGAGCTGGCCGAGACCGCGCAGCGCAAACAGCGCAAGCTCGCCGAGGAGGAGCGCGATCGTGCTCTCGCCGAGCTGCGCGCCGCCAACGAGCAGCTCACCGCATTCGTCAAGCTCACGGACGTCCCGTTCTACGAGGCCACGCTCGAGGAGTTCCTCGAGCACATGATCGAGAGGCTCGTGAAGACGGTCGGCGCCGACGGGTCCACCGTGGACCTTCTCGGGGATGACGAGCAGACGGCCGAGACGGTCCTGGTCGGGCAAGATGCAGCTGTGGCATTCGATGGGGGATTCAGCGGAGTCGTGGCCTCGCACAACGCGCCGGTGTTCGTGCGCGACTCACTGGAGGACGACGACGCGGTGAGCCGCATGGTCCGCCCCACGGGCTTCAGGACGGCACTGGGCGTCCCGATGCACTACGCCGGGCGCATCGTCGGGGTTCTGACGGTCGGCTGGCGCATACTCCGCGAGCCCTCGAAGTGGCAGGTGCCGCTGCTGGAGATGGCGGCCGACCGCATCGCCATCGCTATCGAGAACGTGCGCCGCTACCAACAGGAGCACGCCATCGCCCAGACGCTGCAGCAGGCTCTGCTTTCAGCATCCACGCACGTTCGCGGGCTGGACATCGGCCAGTTCTACGCCTCGGCGACGGTGGAGACGCTTGTCGGCGGGGACTACTACGACGTCTTCGAGACGGCCCGGGACTGCGTTTGCTTCTCGATCGGCGACGTCTCCGGCAAGGGTCTGAAGGCCGCGTCGGTCACCGCGCTCGTGAAGAACGCGCTTCGGGCCATCGCGGTCGACTGCCCATCACCGGAGACGGTGATGAACCGCGGCAACGACGTGGTCGCGCGCTTCACCGACGTCGAGACGTTCGTCACCGCGATCTTCGGCGTGCTCGACCTGACGACGGGTGAGATGACGTTCGCGAATGCCGGTCACCCCGCCCCGGTGATTCTCGGGCCCGACGGAGTGGCCGCCCTCGTCGAGCATGGACCGCTGCTCGGTACGGACCGCGCCGCCGACTACATCTCGTCGAGTCATGTGCTCAGGCCCTGCGAGAGCGTCGTGCTCTACACCGACGGGCTGACCGAAGCCCGCAGGGCCGATGGCGAGTTCTTCGGCGAGGCCCGGCTCTACCGGTTCCTCGCCGGGCTCACCGAGGCCGCCCCCCAAGACATCGCCACGGCGCTCTTCGACGAGGTCTGGGAGTTCTCGGACGGCAAGCTCCGCGACGACCTCGCCGTCTTGGTCCTGCGCCCCCGGATCGCTGCCCACGAGGGCTGATTCGGCGTTCGCGATCGCCGGTCGTGGCCTCTCGCGGATGTCACTCCCGCGTCGTATACTGAGCACTCCGCTGGCAGCGCCTCGATCGGGGTCGGGCGGCGGCACGTCGCGAACCTGGTCAGATCCGGAAGGAAGCAGCCATAAGCGGCCTCTGCCGAGCGCCCGGTCCCGCTCGATGCGCTGCATCGCACGCCCGGCTGGCCGCCCGTGCTGGCCCCGACGGGAGGTCCGCTTGTCCCGCCAGTCGCTCTACCGAACCTATCGGCCGCAGACGTTCGACGACGTTGTCGGCCAGCAGCACATCTCGCAGACGCTTCGAAACGCGATCACAGAAGGCAACGTGGCGCACGCGTACCTTTTCTCCGGCCCTCGCGGAACCGGCAAGACGACGACCGCGCGCATCCTGGCGAAGGCGCTCGAGTGCGAGAAGGGCCCGACGCCCGATCCCGACGCTACCTGCGAGCAGTGCGTCGCGATCGCGGAAGGCCGCCATCCCGACGTGCGCGAGATCGACGCGGCGTCGAACACCGGTGTCGATGCCGTGCGCGAGGAGATCATCGGGCGCGTGCAGTACCACCCGACGATGGGCCGCTACAAGGTCTACATCATCGACGAGGTGCACATGCTCTCGACGGCGGCGTTCAACGCGCTGCTCAAGACGCTCGAAGAGCCACCGCCAAACGTGCTGTTCGTCCTCGCGACGACGCATCCGCACAAGGTTCCCGAGACGATCCAGAGCCGCTGCCAGCGCTTCGACTTCCACCGCATCGGCGTCGATGACATCGCCGACCGTCTTCGCTACATCGCCGAAGCAGAGTCCATCAAGGCCGACAAGCACGCGTTCCCGCTGATCGCCCGTCATGCGTCCGGCGGAATGCGAGACGCGATCACGACGCTCGAGCAGCTCGCCGCATTCACGGGCGACGACATCACGATCGACGACGTCGAGGGGCTGCTCGGGGAGGTCGACTCCGCGCAGCTGTTCGCGCTCGGCGACCTCGTGGCACGGCGCGACATCGCCGGCTGCTTCCGGTATGTCGCGGCCTTCGCCGAGACGGGGGCCGACCTCGCCGAGTTCGTCCGGGCGTTCACCGGCCATGTGCGCGACCTCTACGTGGCGGCCGCCGTGGGCGAGACCGAGGGCATCGTCGAGAGGAGCGCCGAGGAGGTCTCGAGGCTGCAAAGCCAAGCGACCGAGTTCGGCCCCGAGCGGCTCGCGCGCATACTCGATCTGCTCGGCGAGCTTGCGAGTGAGATGCGATGGAGCAGCGACCCGCGCCTCTCGCTCGAGGTGGCGCTGACGCGGATGGCTCGGCCCCAGGGGGACCTTTCGTTGGAGGCGCTCAACGAGCGCGTGGCTGCGCTCGAGATCGACATGGTCGCGGGCGCGCCACTCAAGCCGCCCTGTGATGAGGTCGCGCCCAGCGCGTCCGCGCCTGATGCGGGATCCCGTGGGGCGACCTCCGCGGCCGAGCCCGCTGGCGAAGCGCATCACGCAGCTGAAGCTTCCGCTCTGCCGTCTGCGCCCGCACCCGCGCTTGCACCCGCACCCGCGCCGCGCTCTGCCGCTCCGAGCGCCGCCGCGGACGTGTCAGCGCATCCGCCCGCGAGCGACGAGGCACCTGCGGTGTCCGTGCCGCCAGCCTCCGGCCCGCTCGACCGGGCGCACGTCAAGCGCGCGTGGCCGGCCGTGCTTGCGGAGCTGAAGAAGATCATGCCGGCGCGTACGCACACCTTCGAGAACGTCGAGGTGGAGATCGATCCCGACGGCGAGACGATCGTCATCGAGTTCCCGTCGGACGCCGCATTCACGATGCAGATGGCCGAGGACCAGCAGAGCCGCGACGCGCTTCGGCGGGCGATCGCCGCGGTGCTCGGTATCTCGCCGACCTTCCGCTACCAGCTCGGTAGGGGGAGCGTGCGCCCGACTTCTTCGGAGGCCACGGTGCTTGACCCCGAGCCCGTCGAGAACGACACGCCGCCGGCGGACGTGTACGAGGACCCGGCGCCTCCGGCGGTCCCGGTCGCTGAGGTGCCGGACGATCCGCCCGCCAGTGACGACGCGTCATTGGAAGATATCCTGCAAGGACTCGGTGCGCGCGTGGTGGCCGAACATCCGCCGCTCGAGGCCGACACAGCACCAGAAAGCGAGGACGAATGAACATCCAGAAGCTCATGAAGCAGGCCCAGCAGGCTCAGGCGAAGATGGCGAAGGTCCAAGACGAGCTGGCCGACGAAGTCGTCACCGCCAGCGCCGGAGGCGGCATGGTGAAGGTCGAGATGACCGGTGCCATGGACGTGCGCTCTATTGCCATCGACCCGGCCGCCGTCGACCCCGACGACGTCGAGCTGCTGCAGGACATGGTCACCGCGGCCGTCAACGAGGCCGTCCGCTCGGCGCGCGAGCTCGCCGACCGCAAGATGGCCGAAGCGACCGCCGGGATGAACCTGCCCGGGCTCACGTAACCAATGCGCTACGCCGCGCCGATAGAGCGTCTGCTCGAGGAGCTCGAGCGCCTTCCGGGCATCGGCCCGAAGTCGGCGCAGCGTCTCGCGTACCACATCCTGGTCGCCGAGGCAGCCGACGCGCAGCGCCTTGCCGACGCCGTCGTCGAGGTGAAGCGGGCCATTCACTTCTGCCCCCGGTGCTTCAACTTCGCCGAGGGCGAGCTGTGCGCGATATGCGCGGACCCGCAGCGCGACCAACATGTGATCTGCGTCGTCGAAGAACCGCGCGATCTCGCTGCGGTCGAGCGTACGGGCGAGTTCCGCGGCACCTATCACGTGCTGCAAGGCGCGATCTCGCCCATCGACGGCATCGGGCCCGAGCGACTGCGCATCAAGGAACTCGTCGAGCGCGTGGGCGTCGAGGAGACCACCGAGGTGGTTATCGCCACCAACCCCAACGCCGAAGGGGAGACCACCGCGATCTACATCGCCCGTCTGCGCAAGCCGCTCGGCGTGCGCGTGACGCGCATCGCGAGCGGCCTGCCGGTCGGCGGAGACCTCGAGTATGCGGACGAGGTGACGCTCGGCCGAGCCCTCGAGGCGCGGCGCGAGATGTAGGGCCGCTGCGAGTCCCCGCAGCGATCTCACGAATGAAGAACGCCCCCGACGGATCGGGGGCGTTCGCTGCTTCGGATGACCGCTGAAGCTAGCGGACGGTCACGTATTTCGCCGTGCTCGACGAGGCGCTGCTCAGCGAGTCGCCGACGAACTGCGCGACGATCTCCCACTTGCCTGATGCGGTGAGCTTGACGCTCGCCTTGTAGGTGTTGGACCTCGTTGTCGCCCAGATGTAGCGGGTCGACGTCCACGAGCTGCCGACCTTGCGGCGAACACGGATCTTCACGGCGCGGGTGCCGCTCGGAAGCCTCGGCTTGGCGGTGCCGCTGACGGTGAACGTCACGTTGCGACGCGGGCTCGAGGTCGACGTCTTCGGCGTGCTGAGGTAGATGCCGGGCTTGATCGCGATCGTGGCGCTCGCGTACTCCTCGGTCAGGTCGCGCACGACCGCACGGTACTTTCCAGCAACCGATGGCTTCACGCTAAGTGTCGCGGTGCCGTCGGTTCTTGTCATCGCGAGTCCCACCGGCATCCAGAACTCGTCCCACACGAGCTGCTCGACAGCGACCGGGATTCCCGCCGCTCGCTGCCCCGACACTGTGTCGGTCGCGATGACGCTGATCGTCACGCTCCTGCCGTATGCGGGAGCGACGGTCGACGCGCGTGCCGACAGCTCTGGAACGACACCCGGTCCGGTGTTCCATGAAAGCGTGGTGCCGCCAGCCCCCCGGTAGGCGCTGACGCACACGTAATACGTGCCGTCGATCGGGGCTGTGAAGTACACGCCCTCCAGGCCGCCGGAGCGCATCGACGCCGTTAGGGGCGTGCTCGCGCGAACGCTCTGTGAACCGGGGCTGTAGACCAGGAGGTCGGCATCGATCGTGGTCGAGCTTGCGAGCGAGGCCGCGAACCCTTCACCGGCTTTGAGGTCGATGGAATACACGCGGTCGGGGTCGAACGCCCGGTCCAGCGAGGCCAGGTCCACGCCCCTAGTCTCATCGAGCGACGCCCGCAGTGCTTCACCTGGGATGTCCTTCGGCTGAGTCAGGTCGCTGATGCGCCAATCGAGCGTGAGGCTGCGCTTCACGAACGGCGAGGAGAAGGCGCTCGGCATGACCGCGAGGAGGAAGTCGCCTTCCTCCTCGGCGACGAAGGACAACGCGTCCTTCGTCGGCGGGGTTCCCCAGAAGTAGTCCTCGTAGTACGCATCTCCGAAGTTGTCCGAAACGGCGACAGGCTCCTCACCGGTGGGCCCGTTCCCGTCGAGGTAGGAAGTCAGTGACTCGATGCTCCAGGCATCGGCGTCATAGAGCCCCATGACCGGGCTCTTCGACGTCGCCTTGACGCCGAACCGCTGGTTCGCGTCGAGGTGCACCCGGTAGTAGGCCGTCTCGGCGCCGAGAGGCACGGTGCGAGTGACCGGCGACGCCGGCAAAGAAACGCCCGGGAGTGCGTACTCCGACGGAGCCGGAGTCGTGATCTTGTAGGTGAGCGTGTAGGGATTGGGGATGCCTGAGCCGGCGAAGTAGCCGGGCGACATGTCGATGACGTAGTCCCCGGTGTTCAGGGCGATGAAGTCGATCTTCGCGTCGTAGTAGTCCAGTGTCGACGCCAGCGAGGCATCGGTGAAGACGCTGGAGACGTTGGGTGCGAACAGCGACACACCCGCAGGCTCGTCACCGGGCGACGTGGTGCTCGCGGTGAAACGCTGGCCCGCCTGCAGGCGCACGTGGAAGACGTCGTGCATCCCGAGACCCGTGTCCACGTCGCCCTTCACGGGACTCGGCGGGAGCGTCACACCCGTGGATTCGTTGCGCTCGAATCCGTCGGGCCGCCCGCCCTCGGATGCCGAGGGATCGAGCGCCTTGCCGATATTGAGCCTCCCGGCCCCGGATGCGACGTCGTCGCCGGGGGCACCGATGTCGTGCGCGCTTTCCCGAAGGCGGCCGAGGACGGCTTCGGCATCGAGGCCCGGATCGTCGCTGAGCAGAAGTGCCGCCGCGCCCGCGACCATCGGAGACGATGCCGAGGTGCCGTCGGCGCCCATGACGCCGCCGCCAAGCTTGTCGGAGACGACAGAAACGCCGGGTGCTGCGATATCGACCTGAGGCCCGGTTATCGAGAAGCCAGCGACGGTGTCGTTCAGGGTGGTTGCGCCAACGGCGATGACGTCGGGCAGGGCGGCCGGGTAGGAGACCGCCGGGTAGGGGTCGCCCATCTCGCTAATGAAGCTGTCGGTCTCGGCGTTGCCGGCAGCGGCCACGACGATCGCGCCCTTGCCGGTCGCGTACTCGATCGCTTTGACGAGCAGATCGCTGCACGTGGCCGAACCGAGGCTCAGGTTGATGATGTCAGCGTCGTGGTCCGCGGCCCAGCGGATTCCGTCGGACACGGTGACATCGTCGCCGGTGCCCTCGCTTCCCAGCACGCGGACCGGCAGGATAGTCACGCCCGGCGCAACGCCGACGACACCGTAGTCGTCCGCCTGAGCGCCGACGATGCCGGCGACCCAGGTGCCGTGTCCTTCACGGTCCTGCGCGATGCGGCTCTTGCCGAGGATGTCGTATGCGTTCTCCGTGTCGATGTGGGACGCGAGGTCCTTGTTCCGGTAGTCGACGCCGGTGTCGATCACCGCGACCTTCACCGCCGATGTCGCCTCGACCTGCTCCCAGGCGGCGGGTGCTCCGATGGTCTGAAGCCCCCACTGGAGTGCGAAACCGGGGTCCGATGGGGCGGACATCTTGCGAAAGCCCGCAGACGCT
>JACRBU010000177.1 GCA_016213085.1 Coriobacteriales bacterium | reverse complement strand
TGCCGCCAAGGCCGCCGGCAGGACCGTGGATAGCACCGGAGGGACGTTCTAGCGTGGAACACGTAGACATCGCGATCATCGGCGCGGGTCCCGCGGGACTGACGGCCGCGCTTTACGCGTCGAGAGCGCGCGCCAACACCGTTGTGTTCGAGGGGGGCATCCCGGGCGGACAGATCGTCACGACCGACTGGGTGGAGAACTACCCCGGCTTCCCGAGCGGCATCTCCGGCGCGGAACTCGGCGATCTCATGACGAAGCAGGCCGAGGAGTTCGGTGCGGTCATCAAGAGCTTCTCGCCGGTTTCGCGACTCGAGTCCAAGGATGACCACTTCGAGATCGAAGCTGGCGAGGAAACCTACGAAGCCGACGCGGTCATCGTTGCGACCGGCGCGATCCCGCGCAAGCTCGGCGTACCCGGCGAGGCGGAGTACACCGGCCGCGGGGTTTCGTGGTGCGCGACGTGCGACGGTGCGCTCTACCGCGACAAGACCGTCTGCGTGGTCGGCGGCGGGGATGCCGCGGTCGAAGAAGCGATGTTCCTCACGAAGTTCGCGAGCAAGGTGTACGTCATCCATCGACGTGACGAGCTTCGCGCGACGAAGTGCATCCAGGAGCGCTGCTTCGCCAACGAGAAGATCGAGCTCGTGTGGAGCAGGGTCGTCGGCGAGATCGTGGGTGACGGCTCCAAGGTCTCGTCGCTCGTGCTCAAGAGCACCGCGGGAGAGCCCGACCTCCACCTGCCCGTCGAAGGCGTCTTCATCTTCGTCGGTGTCGATCCGGTGAGCTCGATCGTCTCCGGTCTCGCCGAAACCAACGACGCAGGATTCGTTCGGATCGACCACGACGGCCGCACGTCGATCCCTGGCCTGTTCGCCGCCGGCGACGTGACCGACTCCGACCTCAAGCAGGTCATCACCGCCGCCGCCAAGGGAGCGTCCGCCGCGTTCGAAGCGGTACGCTACGTCGACGAAGAACGGGTCTGTCCGCTTTAGAGCTTTCGCGGGTTGCCCATCGGCTTCCCGGGAATCAGAATTCGAGCAGCGAGCGCTCGCACGTGCGAGCCGTTGAAAGGGGATCGGCATGGCAGATCTTACGACCGTCACGGACGCCAGTTTCGAGGCTGATGTCGCCTCGTCTTCGAAGCCCGTGGTTTTGGACTTCTGGGCGCCCTGGTGCGGGCCGTGCCGCATGATGGAGCCCGTCCTCAAGGAGATCGCGGACGAGAACGACGCGATCACCGTCGCCAAGCTCAACGTCGACGAGAACCCCGACACCGCGACCCGCTTCGACATCCTGTCGATCCCGACGCTGCTCGTCTTCCAGGACGGCGAGGTCGTCAAGAAGCTCGTCGGCGCCATGCCGAAGTCCGCGCTGCTCAACGAACTCAAGCCCTGGCTCGGCTAAGCCGACCCGGTCCGGCAACCGGTTTCAGGAGGAAACAGATGTGTCAGAAGGGCGTCAACACCGAACAGATGAAGCTGATGGTCTCTCAAGCCGATGACGCCCTCGCGATGGCGCAGAAGTGGCTCGAGCAGATCCACCACCTCGCGGACCACGCCGAGCTCTCCGAGCCGAGCGCCGCGGTCGCACAGGCGTCCGTGATGGTCGGCGAGGCGCGCGCGAAGCTCAACGTGGCCGAAGACGAGCTCGAAGGCGAGACCGGCGGACCCGACGCTAGCGTCGAACTCGTGTAACACACAGCCTCAAACCTGAAGAAACCCGAGCACCCTCGGCGTTGTGAGACGACGTCCGAGGGTGTTACGCTTTCTGCATTCGTGCTACGCACTGCGGAAGGCAGCATCATGGGCAAGCTCGTTCGATTCGGTGTCGCCATGGACGAAGATCTTCTCGCCAGCTTCGACGGGCTTGTGAAGCAGCGCGGTCCTGGGGTGAACCGCTCGGAGGCGGTCCGGGACCTCGTCCGCGAGGCCATCGTCGACAGCGCGGTCGAGGACGAGGACGACGAGGTCGTCGGCACGATCACGATGGTGTTCAACCACGGGACCGGCGATCTCTCGGACAAGCTCGACGCCCTGCAGCACGAGCACCATCGTGAGGTCGTCTCGGCGATGCACGTGCATCTCGACGCCCACAACTGCCTTGAAGTCCTGGTTCTCCGCGGGCGCGCCGGTGACGTGAAGGGCATCGCGGACACCCTTCTCGGCACCAAGGGTGTCAAACACGGCCGTCTCGTCATGACGACTACGAGCGGATTGTGAGGTCGCCCGATGCACATACCTGATGGCATGCTCTCGAACGCGACGGTCGCGGCGACCGGGGCCACCTCGGTGGGGTTCGTCGGATATGCGGTCGCATGGGTCCGCAAGCATCTCGACCAGCAGCGTGTGGTTCTGATGGCCGTGATGGCGGCGCTCATCTTCGCGCTGCAGATGTTGAACTTCCCCGTTGCCGGCGGAACCTCCGGCCACTTCGCAGGCGGAGCGGCGGCGGGCATCCTCCTCGGCCCGTGGCCGGCCGTGATCGTGATGACCACCGTCCTCTTCGTCCAGGCGCTCGTGTTCGCCGACGGCGGAGTGCTGGCGCTCGGCGCGAACGTCCTGAACATGGCCGTGATCGGGCCGTTCGTCGGCTTCGCGGTGTGGAAGGCCATCGTCTCGCTCGGTCGCGGCCGCGTGACGAAGGTCGTCGCCGCCTTCATCGCCGCGTGGGTAGCGGCCGTGGCCTCGGCGCTTGCCGCAGGCGTGGAGATTTGGGCGTCAGGCAACGCGAACTTCACTGCCGTGATGTCCGCCATGGGGATCTGGCACTCGCTCATCGGTTTGGGTGAAGGCGCTATCACCGCAGGGCTCGTGGCCTACGTGCTGAAGGTCCGCCCCGATCTGGTTGGCGGCGACGACCGGCGCATGACCCAGCTCTCCATCCGGCCGCTCGCGATAGGCCTCGCGCTGTTGTCCGTGTGCGGCGTGGCGCTCTCGTGGCTTGCTTCGACGCATCCCGACGGCCTCGAATTCGTGTACTTCGAACAAGGCGTCGGCGCGCGGTTCAAGGAGGTCACCCTCCTCAAGGGCCTCGCGCCCGACTACGTGCTTCCCGGCATTGCGAACGACACGCTCGCGGGAGTCCTCGCCGGACTCGTCGGTATCGTCGTGGTCGGTGCGTTGCTCTTCGCCGCAGGCTCCGCTGCCCGCCAGTCCCGGAAGGGCCCGCCCGCAAACGGGGGACGCTGACGCATGACCGCCGAGGAGCACCGACACGGCGACCGCGAAGCGGAAGCACATGCGCACCCCGAGGGCGCTGACGCCGGGCGCCTGCACGATGACCGGGAGCACGCGCTCTCTGTCCACCGGCACGAGCACGAGCACGATGGCGAGACGCACGCGCACCCCCACCACCACCGCGCCCTGGCGGTCGACGCTCACGAACACGCACACGCTCTGGGCTTCGAGCGACATACGTACCTCTCATCGCCCGTCCACCAGCTCGACCCGCGATTCAAGATCGTCGCCGCAGCGCTCGTCATCATGGGGGTCGTCCTCGGCCCGCCTGCCCGAGGACTCGAGTTCCTGTTGTTCGTGGCGCTCGTCTCGACGCTGTCGATACTCGCCCGCATCCCGCTTGGGTGGATGTTCGTTCGCTCCGCCATCGTGCTTCCCATCGCGGGCGGAATCGCCCTGTTCGCGCCCCTCGCACATGCGACGAGCTTCACCGCATCGGGCATCGCGACCGCCTACGCGTCCGGCTGGCCGACGATGTGGACGATCGTGAGCAAAGCGTGGATGTCGGCGTTCGTCGTGCTGCTCGTGAGTGCGAGCACGCCTCCTCCTGTGCTGTTTCACGGGCTGAAGGCGCTCAGGATGCCCTCGATCTTCCTGACGATGCTGACCTTTCTCTATCGCTACGTCGACGTGCTGCGTGACCAGCTGCGCTCAATGCGCCGGGCCGTGGCGAGCCGGGGATGGAACGTGCGCGGGACAGGGCTGATCCGGCTGTACGGCAATCTCGCCGGCAACCTCTTCATCCGGGCCTACGAACGGGGCGAGCGCGTCTACGCTTCGATGCTCTCCCGGGGATATGACGGCACCCTCCCGAGCGCCGAAGAGCTGACCGCCTCACCCGCTGACTACCTGCTCGTCGCTACGTCGATGCTCGTAGTCGCCGCACTGCTCCTGTACTGACCGCTCCCGACGCGAGGACTTCGCTTGGCGCCCGAGACGAACGAATACGCGATCCGCCTGACCGGCCTGGTCTTCGAGTACCCGGACAAGACCCGGGCGCTCGACGGCGTCGACCTGTGTGTCGGCCCCGGCGAGCGCGTGGCGCTTCTCGGTCCGAACGGTGCCGGGAAGTCGACGCTCATCCTCCACATGAATGGCGTGTATAGCCCGACCGCGGGTAGTGTCGCGATCGACGGCATCGAGCTCGCCGACGCCACAGTCCGCGAGGTGCGCTCGCGCGTGGGGCTCGTATTCCAGGACCCGGACGATCAGCTCTTCATGACGACCGTCTACGATGACGTGGCGTTCGGCCCGCTCAACATGGGGCTCTCCCGTGACGAGGTCGACGAGCGTGTCCACAGCGCGCTGCACGCGGTCGGGCTGGCCGATGTCGCGAGCAAGCCCAGCCAGCACCTCTCGTTCGGCCAGCGAAAACGGATCGCGCTGGCGACGGTGCTCTCGATGCGGCCTTCGGTGCTCGTGCTCGACGAGCCCACGAGCAACCTCGATCCGCGGGCGAAACGCACGATGACCGATCTGCTCGCCGGCCTGGACGCGACGGCGCTCATCGCGACGCACGACATGGACCTCGCATGGCGCCTGACCGACCGGGCGATCGTTCTCGACGGCGGCAGGATCGTGGCCGATGGACCCACACGAGAACTCCTCGCGGACGAGGAGCTCTTGGTCGAGCACGGCCTGGAGCTCCCGGCCGCCGTTCGGTACGCCGACCCCGCCGCGATACAATCCCGCTCATGAGCAAGCGTGGAGTGAGACCCAAGGGCGTACTTCACCGGGCGGGACAGCCGCCCGTCTACTACGAGTGCCCGGTCTGCGGCTTCCTCACCGCCGACACGTCGTTTGGAACCGGCGACGTGACGTGCCCCTCGTGTGGGGCCGAGCGCGATGGGCGGCGGATCTTCCCGCCGGAGCGGCTGAGGCGGCTCGACGCCCGCATCAGGCGCTACCACTCCGATGGCGAGTCCGAGATCGTCGTCATCCTCGTGGCGACCTTCCTCGAGACGCTTCTCGAAGACATCCTCGCGAGGATCATGGAGAGCCAGGGCGCGAGCCTGAAGCTGCGGGCGTCCGTGCTCGATACGCAGCGCTCCGTCGGCCAGCGCCTCGGACGCCTCTTCCCGACCCTCACCAGCGTCACGTTCGAAGACTCCGCCGCCGAAGAGGGCTTTCGCGACTTCCCGAAGCGCTGGCGCGCACTGCGCGCCTCCCGCAACGCGTTCATCCATGACTCCGCCTTCGAGGCTCCGATCCAGAACCTCGACACCCGAACGGCGAGCGAGGCGATGGCCCTGCTGGACCAGGCGTATCGGCTGTTCGTCCACCTCAACAACCGATTCGCGATCCGGCCGGACGTCGTCGCGTGACCGGCCCCGCCGCACGTTCGACAAACGCCGAAGGCGCGCTGACGTCCGCGTCGTCACTGCACGTCACCGGGATCGTGCAGGGCGTGGGCTTCCGCCCGTTCGTCTACAACCTCGCGGTCGAGCTCGGCCTGGCCGGCTGGGTCCTGAACGCGAGCGACGGCGTCTACGTCGTCGTCGAGGGAGACCCCGCGGTTGTCGCGGGTTTTCCCTCGGCGGTGCGCGATCGCGCGCCCGCCATGGCGGTCATCGAGTCGGTCGTCGTCGAGGACGTCGAGCCCGAGGGCTTCACTGACTTCGAGATTCGGGAGTCGCGGAGCGAGGCAGGGGCCCGGACGCTCGTCTCTCCCGACATCGCGACGTGCCCCGACTGCCTCGCCGAGCTCCTCGACCCAAGCGACCGGCGGGCGGCCTACCCCTTCATCAACTGCACGAACTGCGGCCCGCGCTTCACGATCATCGAAGACGTCCCCTACGACCGCCCGATGACGACGATGCGCGACTTCCCGATGTGCGACGAGTGCGCCGCCGAGTACCGAGACCCCTCAGACCGCCGATTCCACGCCCAACCTGACGCTTGTTTCGTCTGCGGCCCCCGCCTCTACCTGATGCCCTCCCCGGCTGCCGAGACGCCCGCGTCGCTGCCGGCGGGATGGGCGTGGAGCGCATCGGCGGAGGTCGTGCCCCGCCCGCATCGCGGCCGCGACTTCGAACGGGAACGCTCGACCGAGATCGTCGCCGAGACCGCACGCCTCCTTCGCGAGGGGGCGATCCTCGCGATCAAGGGCCTCGGCGGCTTCCATCTCGCCGTCGACGCGACCAACGAAACGGCCGTCGCCCGGCTCCGCGATCGGAAGCACCGCTGGGGCAAGCCGCTCGCCGTGATGGTCGCCGACCAGGAGGCTGCCCGCACGCTCGGCGTCGAGATCGACGACGACGAGGCCCGAACGCTCGAGGGCACCGTCCGGCCGATCGTCCTGGTGCGCCGCGTGCCTGCCGAAGGCCCTCTCGCTCCTTCGATCGCGGGTCCGCTCACCGAGATCGGCGTCATGCTCCCCTACACACCCCTGCACCACCTGCTGCTGCGCGCCTTCGGCAGGCCGCTCGTGATGACGAGCGGCAACCTGAGCGACGAGCCCATCGCCACGGACAATGCCGAAGCGATCGAGCGTCTCGGCTCCATCGCCGATGCCTTCCTGCTTCACGATCGCGACATCTACTCGCGCTACGACGACTCCGTCGTCCGCGTCATCGACGGCGCCACGGCATTCGTCCGGCGAGCGCGCGGGTACGCGCCCTTCCCGCTTGCGCTCCCATTCGAGACCGACACCGACATCCTCGCGGTCGGCCCCGAGCAGAAGAACACGTTCACGCTGCTGTCCGGCTCTCACGCTTTCGTGTCGCAGCACATCGGCGATCTCGAGAACGCCGAGACGCTTCGCTCCTTCGGCCAGACTCTCGAGCTCTACGAGCGGCTCTTCCGGATCGACCCGCGAATCGACGGCCACGACCTGCATCCGGAGAACCAGACGACGAAGTGGGCCCTCGAGCAGGAACAGCCGAAGGTGGGCGTGCAGCACCATCACGCCCACATCGCGAGCGTGACCGCGGAGCACGGGATCTCCGAGCCCGTCGTCGGCATCGCGCTGGACGGCACGGGCTACGGCGAGGACGGGCGCATCTGGGGCGGGGAGGTGCTCATCGCCGACTGGGTCGGCTACGAGCGCGCCGCGCACC
>JACRBU010000175.1 GCA_016213085.1 Coriobacteriales bacterium | reverse complement strand
GCGGCACTCGCCGTGGCGCTCCTCTCACCCTCCTCGTTCGGCGCGCCTGCGCTCGCCGTGACCAATTCGAAGATCTAGGCGAAGAAGCAGGACGTCGCCGACGCCGAGGCGACCATAGAGGACCTCCAGGCGGACCTCGAGGAGCGCGCCGAGGAGTACGCCGAGATCGCCGCGGCACTCGAGAAGACGACCGCCGATCTTCGGCAGTCCGAGTGGGACCTCGAACGCGAGACGCGCCGCCTCGACAAGGCGAAGGCCCGCCTGTCGCAGCGAGCGACCTCGATCTATCGCAACGGTTCGCTCCAGCCGCTCGAAGTATTCCTCGGGGTACGCAGCTTCGAGGACCTCGCGTCGCGGGTCGACCTCATGGCGCGCATCGGGCGAAGTGACGCCAACACCGTTGCAGACGTCAAAGCCGCTCGCGAGGCCGTCGAGCGAACCCAGGCCTCGCTCGAGTCGCGCAGGGCCGAAGAGGTCGTGCTTCGCGGCCAGGCTGCCGCCAAGAAGGCCGAAGTCCAGCACGCGCTCGACGCGCAGGGATCCTACCTCGCGTCCATGCGGAAGGACCTTGCGAAGCTCGTCGCCAAGGAGCGGGCGCGCCAGCGCAAGCTCGCCGCGGAGCGCGCTCGCCGTGCACGCGCGGCCGCCAAACGGACGAAGGGGTCGGGGTCCTCGCGCTCCGCGGGGCCGCTCGGCTCCCCGCACCCCGAGGTGGTCGACGTCGCCATGAAGTACCTCGGCGTGCCCTACGTGTGGGGCGGGACCACGCCCAGCGGCTTCGACTGCTCGGGACTCTGCCAGTACAGCTACGCGAAGATCGGCATCTCCATCCCGAGGACGAGCCGCGAGCAGTTCAAGATCGGAGCGTTCATCCCGCCGGATCGTCGCGATCTGCTCGAGCCCGGCGACCTCGTGTTCTTCGGCAGGAACGGCGATCCCGACCGCGTTCACCATGTCGGGATCTACAGCGGTGGCGGGAACTTCATCGAGGCGCCCTACACTGGGGCTGTAGTGAAGATCTCGTCGCTCGATGGCCGCATCTCGAGCCGTGGGGACTACGTCGGCGCCTGCCGTCCGTAGCTCTCCGGATCGGGCTTTCGCGCGCTTCGGAAACCCGCGTTTCGACCGCCTCGCCAAGAGCGCTCGGTCGCGTGCGTTTCCGCACGAAACCAGCGTGAAAACGAGGTTACCTGTGCTACGATTCTCGAAGCTCTCCGGTCGGGGAGTCCGGGACTCAACGGAAGGACGTGGGTGAGCCGCACGCTGCTCTCAGGCAACGAGGCGGTCGCGCAGGGCGCCTGGGCAGCGGGCGCTTCCGTCGGCGCGGGTTACCCGGGTACGCCTTCCACCGAAGCGCTCGAATCGTTTGCGCGCAAGACCGGCGTCTACGCCGAGTGGGCCCCGAACGAGAAGGTCGCTCTCGAGGTGGTAAGCGGAGCGAGTTTCGGCGGAGCGCGCGCGATAGCGACGATGAAGCACGTAGGGCTCAACGTCGCCGCCGACCCGCTTTTCACTCTGGCATACACCGGGGTCGGTGGCGGGATCGTCATCTTCGTCGCGGACGACCCGGGCATGCACTCGTCCCAGAACGAGCAGGACTCGCGCAACTACGCGGCATTCGCGCGAGTGCCGCTGCTCGAGCCTTCCGATTCGCAAGAAGCGCTCTATTTCACGAAGCGTGCCTTCGAGATATCGGAGGAATTCGACATTCCGGTTCTCGTGCGGTCGACCGTGCGCCTATCGCACGCGAAAGGCCTCGTCGAGACCGGCGAGCGCCGGGTACCGGAGCGTGACGAATACCAGAAGGACCTCGGCAAGTGGGTCATGATGCCCGCCATGGCGCGATGCCGTCGAGCGGACCTCGATCGCCGCGTCGCCGATCTGGCCGCTTTCGGCGAGACCACCGACCTGAACTCCGTTGAGATCAGGGACCGGTCGGTCGGCATCGTGTGCGGCGGCGTCGTCTACGAGTACGTTCGCGAAGCGCTGCCCGAGGTGTCGGTCCTCAAGCTCGGAATGACCT
Organism: Coriobacteriales bacterium; assembly: GCA_016213085.1. GTDB lineage: Bacteria > Actinomycetota > Coriobacteriia > Anaerosomatales > JACRBU01 > JACRBU01. The sequence goes on along the minus strand of JACRBU010000175.1, from coordinate 9,270 downwards.
TCCCGCTGCCCCCGGCGCTCGTGCGCAGCTTCGCCGAGCAGGTGGACACCGTCTACACGATCGAAGAGGCCGACCCGTACCTCGACCGTCAGCTTCGCCAGCTCGGCATCGAGCCTGGGACGCTCGACCTCCCGGCTGCAGGCGAACTGAGCCCCGGCGCCATACGCCGCGCCTTCGGCATGGCGGAGCCCGAGCTTCGCGAGCCCGAAGAGGGACTGCCCGCGCGTCCGCCGATGATGTGCCCGGGATGCCCGCATCGGCCGGTGTTCGCGACGCTGCGCAAGCTGCATGCGGTCGTGACCGGCGATATCGGCTGCTACACCCTCGGCGCGCTGCCGCCGCTTTCGGCGATGGATTCCTGCGTGTGCATGGGTGCGAGCCTCGGGATGGCGCATGGCATGTCGCTCGTCGGCGGCGCAGGGGAGAAGCGGCCGGTCGTTGGCGTGATCGGTGATTCGACCTTCGCGCACTCGGGCGTCACGGGGCTCATGGACATGGTCTACAACGGGGGCAACGCCACCGTCGTGATCCTCGACAACCGCATCACCGCGATGACGGGCCACCAGGGCAATCCGATCAACGGCGTCACGCTCCAGAACCGTACGTCCCGCGAACTCGAACTCGAGCCGCTCGTTCGCGCACTCGGCGTCGAGCACGTTCGTACCGTCGACCCTCACGAGATGGCATCGGTCGAGGAAGCGCTGCGCGAAGCGATCGATTTCGACGGCGTATCGGTGCTCATCACGAGGGCGCCGTGCGCTCTGCTCGTTCGCGAGCACCCTACTCCCTACGCGGTCGATGTGGACGCGTGCACGGCGTGCGGCGTGTGCATCCGCCTTGGTTGCCCCGCGATCTCGAAGGCCGATCTCAGCAAGGCGGACATCGACGTGAGCCTGTGCGTCGGATGCGGGCAGTGCGTGCAGGTCTGCCGCTACGGTGCGATCGTTCACACGGGACCCGCGTGCGATCTGGGGGACGTGTGATGAGCGACGTCGTGACCGTCATGCTCGCAGGCGTCGGTGGCCAGGGCACCATCCTCGCGGCCGACGTGCTTGCCAAAGTGGCAGCGGCAGCGGGCCTCGACGTGAAGCTCTCCGAGGTCCACGGGATGGCGCAGCGCGGCGGTTCGGTGGACACGGTCGTTCGCTTCGGCGAGCGCGTGTACTCGCCGGTGACGGACCCCGGGATGGTCGATCACCTCGTCTCCTTCGAGGTCATCGAGGCCGCCCGGCGAATCCACTACGTGAAGCCGGAAGGACGCCTCCTCGTCAACTCGAGAACGGTACAGCCGATGCCGGTGCTCATAGGAGACTCGCCGACGCCCTTCGGCATGGAGGCCGTGCTCGCCGACGAGGGGGCCGTCTTCATCGACGCCGACGAGCTTGCATGCGAGGCAGGAAGTCCGAAGTCTGCGAACATAGTGCTCATGGGCGCGCTGTCGTTCGGTCTCGGGTTCGACGAAACGCTCTGGCGAGAGGTGATCTCCGCCAGGGTGCCGCCGAAGACCGTCGAAGCGAACCTGCGAGCTTTCGAGCTGGGACGTCAGGCATGTGAACGGGGGGAGTGCGAGCTGTGAACGTTCGTCAGTTGAGCGTGTTCATCGAGAACAAGGCCGGCCGCGTGAGCGAAGTGAGCGACACGCTGGGCAAGGCCGAGGTCAACATCCGGGGCTTCTCGGTCTCGGACACCGCCGACTACGGGATCGTCCGGCTGATCGTCGACGAGCCAGAGAAGGGGGCGGCGGCCCTTCGCGACGCCGGATTCACGGTCAAGGAGTCCGAAGTGCTCTGCGTCGAGCTGACCGATGTGCCAGGGGGGCTGGCCAGCGTGCTCAAGGAGGTCGCCGACGCCGGTGTGAACATCGAGTACGTCTACTCGCTCATCTCCACCTATGTCGTGATCAACGTGGCGGACGTCGACCGCGCGCGCAGTCTCCTCAAAGACAAGCCGATCAGGCTCGTCGAGCAGGAGGACATGGCGTCGGTCTAGGGGTCACGGGGTCAAGTATGCCGGCAACGAACGGGAGGGAAGCACATGAGAGGTAGGGACCTTCGGTTGCTGATGGCGGTACTCGTCGCCGTCCTGGTCGCAGCTTTGGCGGTCACGATGGCGGGTTGCACGCCGGCCCAGCAGACCGAGACGCAAGGGGAGGGCACCACTCAGGGCGAGCCCATCAAGATCGGCGCGATCGTGTCGCTCACCGGCACGTACGCAGGCCTCGGTGATCCTGAGAAGAAGGCGATCGAGATGGAAGTCGATCGCATCAACAAGGCTGGCGGAATCAACGGACGTCAGATCGAAGTCATCTTCGAGGACGACGGAACCGATGAGACCAAGGCGGTTGCGGCCGTCAGCAAGCTCATCGAACAGGACAAGGTCGTCGCGATCATCGGTGCCACGGGAACCGGGCCGACGATGGCCGTCCGAGGCGACGTGGATAGGGCCCAGATCCCGCAGGTCTCCATGGCTGGCGGCACGGTCATCACCGAGACCTTCGACGACCTCGTCTTCCAGACTCCGTGGTCGAATAAGATCGTCATGCCGTACCTGCTCAAGTACATGAAGGACCACGACATCACCAAGATCGGCGTCATCAGCGATTCCGGCGGCTTCGGCAAGGACGCACTCGCCGTGCTGCAGAAGTCCGCGCCTGGCGCGGGCGTCGAGATCGCGTCGAGCCAGACCTTCAATCCTGGCGACACCGACTTCACCGCTCAGCTCACCAAGGTCAAGGACTCCGGCGCGAACGCACTCGTGATCGCGACAGCAGGCAAGGAGGCCTCGGCCATCGCCAAGGCAGCCAAGGACCTCAACATCGGCATGCCGGTCTACGGCACGCACGGCAACGCGAGGACCGAGTTCATCGAGGGTGCCGGTGACGCCGCCGAGGGCTTCCGCTTCCCGGCCGGCAAGATCCTGCTGCCCGAGACCTACGGCACGGACACCGAGGCCTACAAGGTCGCCACGGACTTCGTGAACCGCTACACGGCGGCCAACGGCAAGGCTCCGGACACGTTCGCGGGCCACGCCTACGACGCCATCAACCTCATCGCCGAAGCGGCCAAGCGCGCCCAGGGAGACCTCACGCCCGCCGCGCTGCGCGACGAGATCGAGAAGACCGCGGGTTGGGTCGGCATAGGCGGTACGTTCACGTTCTCTCCGGAGGACCACAACGGTCTGTCCGAGAACGACATCGTCATGTACGAGGTCAAGGACGGCAAGTGGGTCCTTGCTCCCGAGAACTAGCAGACGCGCGTAACGTTCAAGAGATCGCGACGTCCCCGGGGCGCTCAGGCGTCCCGGGGACGAACGCGATGATCCGACGAAGGGTGTCACGTGGTAGGGGCTGCGCAACGATGACCTCCAGGTGTGACTGACGTGGAGGCGCTTGCGCAGTTCATCGTCGCGGGCCTCAAGAGCGGTGCGATCTACGCGCTCCTGGCGCTGGGCTTCACGATCGTCTACGCGTCGACCGGCGCGATCAACTTCGCCCAGGGAGAGTTCTTCATGCTGGGCGGCGTGATCGGCGTCTGGCTGCTCTCGCTCGGCATGCCGATCCCGCTCGCGGTGCTCGGCGCGATCGTGCTGACCGCCGCGATCGGTGTCGTCTTCGAGATCCTCGCGGTGCGTCCTATCGAGGGCGGAGATCCACTCCGCATCATCATGGTGACGATCGGAGGGTCCGTCCTCCTTCGGCAGCTGGCTCTGCATGCCTTCGGTCCCGACGAGCTCACGTTCCCGGCGTTCACGCGCGGTCCGTCGATCAGGCTGCTGGGGGCTGCTATCGAACGGCAGACCGTCTGGATCTGGGGGCTGACGCTGCTTGCGGTGCTGGCGCTCGCCGCGATGTACCGCTACACCGGCTTCGGGAAGGCGATGCGCGCGACATCGATCCGCTCCGAGGCGGCGCGCCTGGTCGGCATCGACGCTGCCGGGATGGTCACGGCGTCGTTCGGGCTCTCGGCCGCGCTCGGCGCGATGGCGGGCCTGGTGGTCGCCCCGCTGACGCAGACCGCGTTCAACGTGGGCTCGGCGATCGGCCTGAAAGGCTTCGCTGCGGCGATCCTCGGGGGGCTTGGCAATCCGGTGGCCGCGGTCGGGGGCGGGTTGATCCTCGGCGTTCTCGAGTCGCTCACCGCGGGCTACATCGATCCGCTCTACAAGGACGCAGTCGCGCTCGTCGTTCTGCTCCTGGTGCTCTTCATCCGACCGCAGGGGCTGTTCGGCGGCGCCGCCAGGGAGAAGGTGTGATGAGCTCCCGGGCGCTCAGATGGGCGGTCCCAGCGGTGGTGGCGCTGCTTGTCGCCGTGCTTCCGCTGGTCATCGCCGATCGATTCCTCATCAAGGTCTTCACCTTCGTGGGTCTCAACGTGATCGTCGCGGTCGGGTTGGGCCTCCTTTTCGGCTACGCGGGGCAGGTCTCGCTCGGGCACGCGGCGTTCGTGGGCATGGGCGCCTACACGAGCGCGTACCTGACGGCGCGCCTCGACTGGCCGTGGATCGTCGCGTTCGCGCTCTCCGGCGCGGTCGCAGGGCTCGGCGGGCTCGTGCTCGCCATCCCGTCGCTCAGGCTGCGAGGGCACTATCTCGCGATGGCCACGCTCGGGTTCGGCGAGCTCATGTCGCTCGTGTTCACGGAAGCCGACCCGATCACCGGCGGCGTCGACGGATTCACTGGGATCCCGTTCCCGTCGATCATGGGCTTCGAGCTGCGGCAGCCCGCCGGGTTGTACTGGCTCGTATGGGGTGTGGCCGCGATCGCGATCCTCGTTGCGGCCAACATGGTGAACTTCGGGCCGGGACGCGCGATGCGCTCGGTGCACGGAAGCGAGCTTGGCGCGGTCGCGAGCGGCGTCGATGTCACGGGCGTGAAGGTCCGAGTGTTCGTCATCAGCGCTACCTTTGCGGGGCTTTCCGGGGCGCTATACGCCAGCGTCGTCGGATTCATCTCGCCGAGCGTCTTCACCCTGCAAAGCTCGGTGGCCTACCTCGCGATGGCGGTGATCGGGGGGACGGCTTCCCTCGCGGGACCCGCGGTGGCGGCGACCCTCCTCACGCTGCTCGAGTACACCGACGCGCTCGTCCCCGGCCTGTCGCGCAGCGCGGCGCAGACGATCCAGGAGTACCAGCCCGATCTCTATGGACTCGCCATCATCCTCGTGGTGCTCTTCGCACCGGGCGGTCTCGCCGCACTGTGGCGCAGGCGCGCGAGGGGAGGGGAGTCGGGGTGACGCTGCTCGCCGTCCAAGGCCTCACCAAGCGATTCGGCGGGCTCACCGCCGTCGACAACGTCTCCTTCGAGGTGTTCGAGGGGACGATCAAGGCCCTCATCGGGCCGAACGGCGCAGGGAAGTCGACCGTCTTCAACCTGCTGACCGGCTTCGAGCGCCCCGACACCGGCGCCGTTCGCTTCGAGGACCGCGACGTCACTGCCACGCGTCCGCGCAACCTCGTCGGGCAGGGGATGGCCCGCACGTTCCAGAACACCCAGCTCTTCGACGAGATGACGGCCCGCGAGAACGTCATGGTAGGGGCTCAGGCGAGGCAGCGCACGTCGTTCCTCGTGGCCTCGTTGCACCTGCCGCCGGCACGCTCCGAACAACGCGAAGCCGCCGAAGCAGCGTCGCATCTGCTGCGGCTCGTCGGCATCGAGCGCTGGGCCGACACCGAGGCCGCCGACCTCCCCGCCGGCATCCGGCGGCTGCTCGAGATCGCCCGCGCTCTGGCGACAGGCCCCAAGCTCGCCCTGCTCGACGAGCCCGCGGCGGGGCTCAACGCCACCGAGACCCGCGCACTCGCACAGACGCTCTACCGCATCCGAGACATGGGCACCACGGTGCTCATCGTGGAGCACGATATGGGGCTCGTCATGGAGGTCTCCGACGAGATCCTCGTTCTCGACCGAGGCTGCAAGATCGCCGAAGGCCCGCCGAGGCTCATCCAGAAGGACCCCGCCGTCATCGCGGCGTACCTCGGAGGCGAGGAGGTGGCTGCGGATGTCTGAGCGGCTACTCGAGCTTCGGGGCGTCCGCGCCGGCTACGGGCACGTCGAGGTCCTGCACGGCATCGACCTCGCGGTCGACGAAGGAGAGGTCTTTGCGATCCTGGGCGCCAACGGCGCGGGAAAGTCCACGCTGCTCAAGGCGATCGTCGGCCTCGTCCCGGTGTCGGCGGGCGAGGTGGTGTTGCGCGGCGCGACGCTTCGGCGGCAGAAGCCGGAGCGCCTCGTGCGCGATGGCGTGGCACTCGTGCCTGAGGGACGCTGGCTCTTCGGCCCGATGACCGTCGCCGAGAATCTCGAACTCGGTGCGGCGTGTCTGCCGACCGCGGGCAAGAAGCAGGCCTGCCAGGACGCCCTCGCGCGCGTCCGGCGCCTGTTCCCGGTGCTTGCCGAGCGCGAGCGGCAGCCTGCGGCGACGCTTTCCGGCGGCGAGCAGCAGATGCTCGCCATCGGCAGGGCGCTCATGTCGCGACCGAGGCTGCTGCTCCTCGACGAGCCGTCGCTCGGCCTGGCCCCGAAGGTCATCGCCGAGATCTTCGGCGTTATCGATGAGTTGCGTCGCGATGGCGTGACGATCGTCCTCGTGGAGCAGGACGCGATGCTCGCGCTCAAGCACGCCGATCGAGGGGCGGTCATGCGCACGGGCGAGGTCGTTCTCGACGGGACCTCGGCCGAGCTTCTCGCCGACGACAGCGTTCGCACGATCTACCTGGGCTCGTGGCCCGGAGAAGAGGGGGAGAGCGCATGATCTGGAACGCCGAGTACGAGACGCTCGAACGCGGCGCGCTCGAAGACCTGCAGCTCAGGCGCTTGCAGACCACGCTCGCGTGGGTCTACGACCGCGTTCCCTACTACCGAGACAGGCTCGATGCTGGCGGCGTGAGCCCCCGCGACGTGCGCTCCCTCGACGACATCCGGAAGCTGCCGTTCTCAGACAAGGAAGCGCTTCGGGAGACCTAGCCCTTCGGCATGTTCGCGCTTCCGCTCGACGAGGTCGTTCGCGTCCACAGCTCGAGCGGCACGACCGGCAAGCCGATCGTCGTCGGCTACTCGCGGGGCGATCTGAACACGTGGACCGAGCTGACCGCTCGGGTCGCGTCCGCTGCGGGCGTGCACTCGGGCGACCGAGTCCAGGTCGCGTTCCTCTACTCGATGTTCACCGGCGGCTGGGGCATGCACTACGGGATCGAGCGCATCGGCGCCACCGTCTTCCCTGCAGGTTCGGGCAACACGGAGCGCCACATCATGATGATGCAGGACTTCGGCACGACCGTCCTCGTGTCCACGCCGAGCTACGCGCTCTACATGGCCGAGGTGGGCGAGCGAATGGGCGTGGACTTCCAGAAGCTGCCACTGCGACTCGGTCTGTTCGGCGGCGAGCCGATGTCGGACCTCGCCAAGTCGGAGATTGAGGCGCGCCTGGCGATCAAGGCGACCGACAACTACGGACTCACCGAGCTCATGGGCCCGGGGGTGGCAGGGGAGTGCGAGTGCGGGTGCGGTCTGCACGTGGCCGAAGACCACTTCCTCCTCGAGATCGTCGACCCCGAGACGGGGGAGCCGCGCGCGCCGGGCGAGGAGGGCGAGCTCGTCGTCACGACGCTGGCGAAGGAGGCGTTCCCGGTCCTTCGCTATCGCACGCATGACCTCACTCGACTCACCACCGAGCGCTGCGAGTGCGGGCGGACGCTCGCTCGGATGGAGAAGGTCCGCTGCCGCACCGACGACATGCTGATCATCCGTGGCGTCAACGTCTTCCCGAGCCAGATCGAAGACGTGCTCTTCGAGATCGAGGGCATCGCCCCGCACTACCTGATCGTGATCGATCGCAAGCACAACCTGGACGACCTCGAAGTGCGCATCGAGGTCGAGGAGCAGGTGTTTTCCGATATCATGGCCGATATGGTGGAATTCACCAGTGACGTTGCGAACAAGCTGCAGTCGGTGGTCGGCCTGAAGGCGAAGGTCACGCTCGTCGAACCCGGGACGATCGAGCGCACGGCGGGCAAGGCGAAGCGCGTGCTCGATCAGCGGGAACAGACCTGACACGACGCAGCGCCCGACGAGCGCCGAAGCGTGATAGGAGGTAGTCGCCATGCCACTGTGGGCCTGGATAGCGATCGGGGCCGGCGTCGTCGCGCTCCTGGCGGGGATAGGCGTAGCGGCGGTCTTCGGCTACCGCGCGTTCGAGCGCAGGTTCCTTGTCAACCTCGTTGGCAAGCGGGAAGCCGTCACGGCGGTGGCTCAGTCCCTCGAGGGGGTCGTCGCCCGCCTCGCGGAATCCGATGACCAGACCATCGAGACCTTCGCAGACGACCCGGAGTCCGTGGAGCGCCACGTGCTCACCGAGACCGCCCAGCACGCTCGGGAGCTCAGCGAGGAGCTCGACACCCAGCCGATGCCCCGAAGGCTGGTTCCCGTGGCCGAGGCGCTTGCCGACGCAGCGTACGTCGTCTACGACGAAGCAGGGAAGGTACAAGTGGGGATGCGCGATGAGGAAGCGCTCGACGCCCTGACGTCGATCGACCTCGGGCGCATCCGGCAGGTGTTCGCAGCCGCGCGCAGCGAGCTTCACGCGGCATGTGAGATCTGCCGGTTCGAAGACGAATCGATCTACGGCGGAGGCCTCTACCTGTGATCGAGATGAACCGCACCATGCGAGCGCTTCTCGGGCTGGCGATCATCGTCGTGCTCTTCTTCGTAGTTCTCGGCTTCTGGGGGCAGTATCGTTCCGCACGCGACTCCGCTGCGCGCTCCGAAGAGGCGACCATCCAGCCCTCGAAGGTGGAGGGGGCGGCTGCCAAGAGCGACTCGAAGTCCAAGGCGTCCTCAAAGAAGGCGGAGGAGCCGAAGAAGGGCGACAAGGTCGTCAGAGTGCTCATCCAGGGCCTGAACTTCCGGGAGTCTCCCGCACCGGACGCGAACCCCATCCGCGGCCTCGACGACGGCGACACTCTTCTTTTCATAAGCAAGGAAGGCAACTGGTTCAAGGTCGAGGACGGCCAGGGCGTCGAGGGATGGGTCTCCGCCAACGACCAGTACACCAAGCTCGAGACGGTGAAGTGAGCCGGTGAGCGTGATCGGCCCTGCCGAGGACTTCTGGCGGCTCCGACTCATCAGGGTAGACGCAGAAGACGAGCCGGACCTCGAATGGCGCGATGACGTTCTGTACCGCGAGCAGCAAAGCGCCGCGCCCCAGGCGGCGTCGGTCTGGCGGGTGGAAGCGGTCCGACTCGACGACGACGTCGTGTGGCTCCTCGGCGCCTCGG
>JACRBU010000176.1 GCA_016213085.1 Coriobacteriales bacterium | reverse complement strand
GCCCCCCGGGGGGGGGGGGGGGGTGGGGTCTCGTTGCGCACGGGGTTCGGCGTCAAGCGCTTCGACCTTTCAAGTCGTTTGGACTCCGGTAAGGGGCTCGCGGGACGCTGTCGTTTGGCGGGCTTGCAGTCGCCCGCGCGAACGTCCCGGAGGCTGGAATGAAGATCTTCTATGGCTCGCGCCACGGGGTAGTCCCCGCCGTCTGCGACGCCCTGGCATGCCCGACTCGGCGCGACATCCTCTTCCTCGCAGCTAACTACACCTGTGGCGTGAACGACATCGCGGGCGCGCTCGGGCGAAGTCCGTCCACGATCTCGCACCACCTGCACGTACTTGAAGCCGCGGACCTGATCGTTCGGTGGTCGTGGGAGGGCGCGTCGGGGATCGACACGAAGGTCGACAACATCCACGTCCTCGTGGACTTCCTCTGGGATCACTACCTTCTCAAGCCAAGCGGCGGCAAGGCCCATCTGCGCGGGTGCGGGTGGTGACGCGCGGCGGCCGGTCACCCTTTCGCACGGCGTCACCCGTGTGTAGACTTGTCCAGCACCTGTCAGCGGGCGTGACGCTGTGATCCGCCCCAGGCATCCGAAGGAGTCCCGAACCACATGGCAAAGCACACTGTGACCCTGATCCCCGGCGACGGCATCGGCCCGGAGATCACCACTGCGATGACGCGGGTTGTCGAAGCGACCGGCGTCGACATCGAGTGGGAGCGGGTCGAGGCCGGCTCGGACGTTATGGACAAGTACGGCACGCCGCTGCCCGACCACGTCCTCGAGTCCATTCGGAAGAACAAGGTCGCTATCAAGGGCCCGATCACTACCCCCGTCGGCACCGGCTTCCGTAGTGTCAACGTCGCGCTTCGCAAGGCGCTCGACCTCTATACGAACCTTCGCCCGGCGTTCTCGATCCCCGGCACCGGCGCCCGCTACGACGATATCGACCTGGTCATCGTTCGCGAGAACACCGAGGACCTCTATGCCGGCATCGAGTTCGAGCAGGGCACCGAAGACGCGCGCGAGCTGATCGAATGGGTCGAATCCAAAGGCGCCGGGACGATTCGCCCCGATTCGGGAATCTCGCTCAAGCCGATCTCGATCACCGGCTCGCGCCGGATCGTGAAGTTCGCATTCGATTACGCGATCGCCAACGGCCGCAAGAAGGTCACCGCCGTGCACAAGGCCAACATCCTCAAGCACTCGGATGGCCTGTTCCTCAAGGTGGCGCGTGAGGTCGCCGAGGAGTATGCCGATTCCGGGGTCGAGTTCGAGGACTACATCGTCGACGCCACGTGCATGCAGCTCGTTCTTCATCCCGAGTGGTGGGACGTCCTTGTCCTCCCGAACCTCTACGGCGACATCCTGAGCGACTTGGCGGCCGGGCTCATCGGCGGCCTCGGCATGGCTCCAGGCGCCAACATCGGCGCCGAGTACGCGGTCTTCGAGCCGGTCCACGGATCCGCGCCGAAGTACACCGGCAAAGACATGGCGAACCCGACCGCGGAGATCCTCTCGGCGGTGCTCATGCTCAACCATCTCGGCGAGCGTGAGGCCGGCGACCGCGTCCTCAACGCGGTTCGCGCGGTTCTCGCTGAAGGCGAGCACGTGACCTACGACATCAAGCGCACCAACACCGGCTCGACCGAGGGTTCGGTCGGGACGCAAGCGTATGCTGACGCCGTGATCGAGCGCCTGTAGGCGCGCCCGCGCGCCGAAGTGCGGCGGCGACCGGCTCTGACATGGGACGAACCGAGGACGGCATCTCGTGACAGACGGCCCGACAACCAAGCCGATCCCTGACGACGCTGTCGTTCGTCGTCAGGTGATTCTCGGCGTGGTCGCGGGCATCGTGTTTGTCGCGATCCTGGTCGCCGGTTCGTGGTTGATCTTCGGCCGGACTCGCGAGTCGGCTCCGCGTCGCCGGGACTTCCAGCCCGCGCAGGTGACCACGGCCACTCCCTCCGTGGAGCCAACCGTCACGGAAGAGCCGACCGAGACCGCCGAGGCGACTGACACCGCGCAGCCGGACGACGCCGACAAGACTCCCGAGAAGACCAAGCCGAAGATCGCGTTCCGCCTCGGCAAGACGATCTACGTCGCCAACGAGGACGGAAGCGAGGCGGAGGCGCTCTCCACGTCTTCCGAGGGCTTCTACGCCATCTCGCCCGACTGGACCAAGGTCGCGTGGGTCGACAAGGGCACGCACCAACTGATGATCAAGGCCGTCGACGGCGGCGAACCCTTCGTTGCGGGCAACGTGGCCGACGTTCGACCGGTGTGGTTCGCGGACTCTTCGGCCGTGCTGTTTCGGCGGCTCGACACCGCGGAGTCGCTTGCGCCGCAGGTCCTGCGCGTCCCCGCTGACGGTGGCACCTCGATCGTGACAGGCACCGGCGTGCTCATGGCGGCCGGCCCCGAGGGTACGCTCGTCATCGGGCCGCAAGCGACCGAGGGGGTCGCTGCTCGCCGAGTCGAGATCATCCGCAACGTCACCCGCACTCCCTTCCAGGCGCCCGGCAATGTCAGCGGCATCGCGGCGGGGAAGGACAGCGTCCTCGTGGCAGTGCACGAGCCGACAGACGCCGTGGGAATCTGGGAGGTCAGCTTCGACGGCGGCGTCGTTCGGCGCATCCTCAAGGGGCTGCCGGCGGGGCAGACAGGGTCGATCGCCAACCTGACGCTCTCGCCCAGTGGGAAGGTCCTAGCGTTCGCGGCGATCGGGGACGACGGCTATTCGCGGATGTTCACGATGCCTGTCGCAGGCGGCACTCCGAAGGCGCTCTCGCTCAGGCGCGATGCCTATCCGCTCGGGTGGACCTCGGACGGCAAGTCGATCCTGTTCATCGAGGGCAACCAGGTGCAGGGCGAGTCGACCGCCCTGTTGCGAGTCCATCCCGACGGCACCTCGCGGTTCATGATCGTGAGCGGCGCGAAGCTCTGAGTGTCGCGCCCACCGTGCGGTTGCGCGGGAAATACCCCCCGTGGTATATTTCGGCGCATCAGACTACCGGCTGCGAGGTGCCACATGCAGATGGACTACACCGTTCGAACGGACAAGACCTACGCCGAAGCGGTCAAGGCCGTCGTCGAATCGGCACAGAACCATGGGTTCCGCGTGCAGATGGTGCACGACGTTGCCGAGACGCTCGCTGAGAAGGGTTTCCAGCGCGAGCCGATGACCATCGTCGAGATGTGCAACGCCAAGCACGCCCACGCCGTACTGGCTCGCGACCCGAAGATCGGCCTGATGCTGCCGTGTCCCGTGATGGTCTACGAGGAGGACGGTACGGTGAACATCTCGACCATGCGGCCCACGCTCATCGGGGGCTTCTTCCCTCAGGCGGATCTCGACGAGATAGCCGCCGAAGTCGAGCGCTCTATCACCGAGATCGTCGATGAGGCGGCGGCCTAGCAGGGCGGCTCGAACCGACCCGCCAAGGCAACATATCCGCAACACCCGCAGGTGGACGCTGCATCGGGCCTCCGGTATACTCCGCCACTACAGGCCCGCAGAATCATCGCGGGCATGTGTGCAGTTAGCGCTCCACGCAGGACTTACAACCGAACAACGCAGTGGCGTTGACGGGGACGAGTAGAGGCCAATCCTCGCTTCAGAGAGTCGGGTCAAGGTGGAAGCCCGACGCAGGACGTCTCGAAACTGGCCCCTGAGCCACCCGGAAGAACAGCCGGTCTGCCTCTCACGCGAACGACCTTCGCAGGCAGCCCGGGCAAGTAGGCCGGGTCGGTGGCAACCGATATCTGCCGTACGAGTGGGCGCTGGCCCCGCGTGACTTCGCGTCGCGCGTGAGGTTGGCGCCAAGCGGGGTGGTACCGCGGGAGCATCGAGCTTTCGTCCCGGCGACGGGCGAAGCACACGCTTTCCGCGGTCGTTTCGTCTGCGCACCCCTCGTACTCGCTCGCCGAACCGGCGCGAGTGGCGCATCGCCACGCACCGGTAGGGTCCGGACACCGTTTCCCGCGCCCCCTTCGGCGAACTCCAGCTCGTGCGGCCGACTTCGGCGCCACCTGCCCTCGGACAGGAAGGCGGGAGATGGAGCTGAGAAGCGACCGCATGAAGCAGGGGCTCTCGAAAGCCCCGCATCGCAGCTTGCTCAAGGCTGACGGCCTCACCGACGAGGAGATCTACCGGCCGCTTGTCGCCGTCGTCAATTCGAGCAACGACATCATCCCCGGCCACCTCATGCTCGACACGATCGCCGAGGCCGTGAAGGCCGGCGTCCTGATGGCCGGCGGCACGCCGCTCGAGATCTCCACGATCGGCGTTTGCGACGGCATCGCCATGAATCACGCCGGCATGCGCTACTCGCTCGCGAGCCGCGAGGTCATCGCCGACAGCGTCGAGATCGCCGTGGCCGGCCACGCATTCGATGCGGTCGTGCTCATCCCGAACTGCGACAAGATCATCCCGGGCATGCTCATGGCGGCCGCGCGTCTCGACCTGCCCACTATCGTCGTGAGCGGCGGTCCGATGCTCGCCGGGCGCGGACCGAAGGGCGAGCCGGTCGACCTCGACACGGTGTTCACCGCGGTCGGCAAAGTGACCGCGGGCCTGATGAACGAGGGCGAGCTCTGCGCGCTCGAGGAGAACGCCTGCCCGACGTGCGGCAGCTGCGCGGGGCTCTTCACGGCGAACTCGATGAACTGCCTGGTCGAGGCCATCGGCATGGGCCTCCCGGGCAACGGCACGATCCCTGCGGTGTACTCGGAGCGCATCCGTCTGGCCAAGAAGGCGGGCATGCGCATCATGGACCTGCTCAGCGAGGGCGTTACCGCCCGCGACATCATGACGCCCGACGCTATCCGTAATGCGATGACGCTCGACATGGCGTTCGGCGGGTCGTCGAACACGGTCCTGCACCTGACGGCCATCGCTCACGAGGCGGACGCCGATATCACGCTCGACGACTGGGCTGCGGTGAGCGCGCGCACGCCGAACCTGGTGCGTATCTCGCCGGCGAGCGACTTCCACATGGAGGACCTCTACCACGTCGGCGGAATCCCGACGATCATGCGCGAGCTCGACGAGGCGGGCCTGCTCGCGCGCGACGCGATGACGGTGTCCGGACAGACCACGGGCCAGATCGCCGCCAACGCACCCGCGCCCGACGGCACGGTCGTGCACGGCGTCGACAACGCGTACTACCCCGAAGGCGGTCTGCGCGTGCTGCGCGGCAACCTCGCGCCGGACGGTGCGGTCGTCAAGCAGTCCGCGGTGCCCGCCGAGATGCGCACGCACACCGGGCCGGCGCGCGTCTTCGAGTCCGAGGAGGAGGCCGTCTCCGCGATCCTCGACCGCAAGATCGTCTCCGGTGACGTGGTCGTCATCCGCAACGAAGGGCCGAGGGGCGGTCCGGGTATGCGCGAGATGCTCACCCCGACATCCGCGATCAGCGGCATGGGGCTCTCGTCGAGCGTTGCTCTGCTGACCGACGGACGCTTCAGCGGAGCCACCAAGGGCCCGGCCGTCGGTCACGTCTCGCCCGAGGCGGCAGCTGGCGGCCCGATCGGGCTCGTCGAGGAGGGCGATTCGATCACCGTCGACATCGACGCGGGGGCGCTCACGCTCAACGTCGACCAATCCGAACTCGCTCGCAGGCGAGAGGCCTGGGCGCCTCGCGCCCCGCGCGTGACCGAAGGCGTGCTGTCGCGCTATGCGCGGCTCGTCACAAGTGCAGACAAGGGGGCGGTGCTCTCATGACGAAACGCATGAACGGCGCAGAAGCGCTCGTGAAGAGCCTGGAGGCCGAAGACGTCGAGGTGATCTTCGGCTATCCCGGCGGTGTGGCGCTTCCGATCTTCGACGCGCTGTACGACTCGAAGCAGATCCGCACCATCCTGCCTCGGCACGAGCAGGGCGCGGTGCACATGGCCGATGGCTACGCACGCGCCACGGGCAAGGCCGGCGTCGCGCTCGTGACGAGCGGTCCCGGAGCGACGAACACCGTCACGGGAATCGCGACGGCATGGATGGACTCGATCCCCATCGTGGTGATGACCGCGCAGGTCGCCACGAGCGTCATCGGCACCGACGCGTTCCAGGAGTCCGACATCACAGGCATCACGCTTCCTGTCACGAAGCACAACTTCCTCGTGAAGGACGCTCGCGACCTTCCGGAGGTCGTGAAGGAGGCGTTCTACATCGCGACGACCGGACGCCCGGGGCCGGTGCTCATCGACATCCCCGTCGACGTGAGCAAGGGCGAGCTCGACTTCGCTTACCCCGAGACCGTGAGCCTGCCCGGCTACAAGCCCACGTTCAAGGGCCACGCGAAGCAGATCAAGCAGGCCGCGTCGATGATCTCGAAGGCCCGCAAGCCGCTGCTCTACGTGGGCGGGGGCGTCATTGCGAGCGGTGCCGAGAGGGAGATCAAGGACCTCGCCGAGCTCATGCAGATCCCCGTCACCACGACGATGATGGGCAAGGGCGGCTTCCCAGAAGACCACCATCTGTGGATCGGGATGCCGGGCATGCACGGCGCGAAGTACACGAACTACACCATCACCGAGACCGACCTGCTCATCGGCGTGGGTGTGCGCTTCGACGACCGAGTGACCGGCAAGCTCTCGAGCTTCGCGAACAAGGCGAAGATCATCCACATCGACGTCGATCCTGCCGAAATCGGCAAGAACAAGCTGGTCGACGTGCCGATCGTCGGCGACGCCAAGCAGGTCATCGCCGCGCTCGTGGCCGAGCTGCGCAAGAGCGGCGCGGAGCCCAAGACCGAGCCGTGGATGCGCGCGATCGACGATTGGCGGACGAACTTCCCGCTGCACTACCAGCACCGGGAGGACGCGCTCATGCCTCAGTACGTCGTGCAGCGCATCAACGAGCTGACGAAGGACCGCGACACGGTGATCGCGACCGAGGTCGGCCAGAACCAGATGTGGGCGTGCCAGTTCTACACCATCCGTCGCGCTCGCTCGTGGGTGTCGAGCGGCGGTCTCGGCACGATGGGCTACGGGTTCCCGGCGGCAATCGGCGCCAAGGTGGGTCGCCCGGACTCGCTCGTCATCGACATCGCGGGCGACGGCAGCTTCCAGATGAATCCGCAGGAGCTGGCGACCGCGGTTGTCAACGACATCCCGGTGAAGGTAGTCATCCTCAACAACGGCTTCCTGGGTATGGTCCGCCAGTGGCAGGAGCTCTTCTACGGCAAGCGCTACTCGGCGAGCGTGCTCGCGCAGGACTGCCCGGACTTCGTCAAGCTCGCCGAAGCATACGGGGCGCTCGGCCTGCGGGCGACGACGCCCGCCGAGCTCGACGACGTGCTCACGAAGGCATTCGACCATCCGGGCGTGGCCGTCGTGGACTGCCGCGTGGTTGGTGAGGAGTGCGTGTTCCCGATGGTGGCGCCGGGCGGGTCGATCGACGAGATGCTCGGCGGCATCCCTGGATGCCCTGTTTCGGAGATGCTCGACGATGAGCTGCTCGAGGAGGTGTGGGAGTAGATGCAACACACACTGTCAGTGCTCGTCGAGAACAAGGCGGGCGTACTCACCCGGGTGACGTCGCTCTTCGCGCGTCGGGGCTTCAACATCGACTCGCTCGCAGTCGGCGTGACCGAGGACCCTACCCTGTCGCGCATCACGCTCGTGGTCAACGCGGCTGACACGCCGCTCGAGCAGATCACCAAGCAGCTTCACAAGCTCATCAACGTAATCAAGATCCAGGACCTCAATCCGGCCGACTCGGTCGAGCGCGAGCTCGTGATGTTCAAGATCAACGCGGCGCCCGAGAAGCGCCACGAGATCATCGAGATCGCGAACGTGTTCCGCGCGAAGATCATCGACGTCGGGCGCAATTCGCTCACGATCGAGGCGACCGGCTCGGCTGACAAGATCGACGCGATGGAGGACCTGTTCCGGGCGTATGGGATCAAGGAGCTCGTGCGCACCGGCAAGATCGCGCTCGCCCGAGGGTCGAGAGAGAGCTAGGGCACAATCACGAAGCGCCACCGCTGCCGGTGGCAGGAAACGGAAGCATTCGGCCCGGTGCGGGCCGCGACGGAGGGAAGGCGACGAACGACATGGCGACCATCTTCTACGAGAAAGACGCCGATCTGCAGAAGATCAAGAGCCGCAAGGTTGCGATCATCGGCTACGGCAGCCAGGGACACGCTCACGCGCTGAACCTGCACGACTCCGGTGTCGACGTGCGCGTCGGCCTTCGACCGGACTCGAAGAGCGCGAAAGCCGCGCACGACGCGGGCCTGAAGGTCATGACTCCCCGCGAGGCCGCCGGCGAAGCGGACCTCGTGATGATGCTCGTCCCCGATGAGCTTGCCGCGCACATCTACTACAGCGAGATCCACGAGCACATGAGCTCGGGCAAGGTCCTCGCGTTCGCGCACGGCTTCAACATCCACTTCGCGCAGATCGAGGCGCCGGCCGATGTCGACGTCGTCATGATCGCTCCGAAGGGCCCGGGCCACATGGTCCGCCGCGTGTTCACCGAGGGCTCCGGCGTTCCCGCGCTCGTCGCGGTGCACCAGGACGCCAGCGGCGATGCGCTCGGTATCGCACTGGCGTACGCGGCCGGCATCGGCGGCGCCCGCGCAGGCGTCATCCAGACGACCTTCGCCGAGGAGACCGAGACCGACCTGTTCGGCGAGCAGGCCGTGCTCTGCGGCGGTGCCACGCACCTGGTTTCCGCGGGCTTCGAGACGCTCGTCGCCGCCGGCTACCAGCCTGAGATCGCGTACTTCGAGTGCCTGCACGAGCTCAAGCTCATCGTCGACCTCATGTACGAGGGCGGTATGGCCAAGATGCGTGACTCGATCTCGAACACCGCCGAGTACGGCGACTACATGACCGGCCCGCGCATCATCACCGAAGAGACGCGAGAGGCCATGGCCGAAGTCCTCTGGGAGATCCAGAACGGTACCTTCGCCCGCAACTGGATCCTCGAGAACAAGGCCGGCGCGCCGAACTTCAAGGCGATGCGCCGCATCCAGGCCGAGGAAATGATCGAGAGCGTCGGCGGCGAGCTCCGCTCGATGTTCACGTGGCTGAAGCAGGGCTAACGCGGACTTGGCCGCGTTAGCCCGCCGGCATCGAGCAGACCGCTTCGCGGCAGCTCATGCCGGCGACGGTGCGTGAGGCACCTGCCTGGTATCGGAGACGAAGGACGGGATCGAATGCAGAAGAAGTACCTTATGACGCCGGGGCCGACGCCGGTACCGGCTGAAGTGATGCTCACGATGGCCGCGCCGATCATCCACCACCGCACGCCGGATTTCTCGGCGGCGTTCAAGCAGTCGGTCGAAGGGCTCAAGTACGTCTTCCAGACCGAGTCGGACGTGCTGCTGTTCGCATGCTCGGGCACGGGCGTCATGGAGTCCGCGATCGTCAACTGCTTCTCGGCGGGCGACACCGTCATCGTGACGCGCAACGGGAAGTTCGGCGATCGCCAGAAGCAGATCTGCGAGACCTATGGTCTCAACGTCATCGACCTGGCGTACGAGTGGACCGAGACAGTGAAGCCGGCTGACATCAAGGCCGCGCTCGACGCGAACCCTGGCGTTCGCGGCGTCATCGTCACGCAGTCCGAGACGTCGAGCGGCGTTCTCAACGACGTGAAGGCCATTGGCGAGATCGTCGGCCCGCTCGAGGACACCGTGCTCATCGTCGACTCGATCACCGGGATCGGCGCGGTCGACTGCAAGACCGATGAGTGGAATCTCGACGTGGTCATGACGGGCTCCCAGAAGGGGCTGATGCTCCCGCCGGGCCTGGCGGCGTGCACGGTCTCGAAGAAGGCATGGAAAGCCTACGAGCGCTCCACGCTCCCGAAGTACTACTTCGACTGGATGAAGTACCAGAAGAACGTCGCCAAGGACACCACACCGTTCACCCCTGCGGTCACGCTCGTCCTCGGTCTCAACCAGGCGCTCGACATGATGCGCGACGAAGGGATCGAGAACACCATCGCCCGCCACTCCAGACTCGCGAAAGCCACGCGTGCCGGCGTCGAGGCTCTCGGCCTGAAGCTCTTCGCTCCAGAAGACGGCCGAGGAAGCGCGGTCACTCCCGTGTGGGTGCCTGAGGGCGTCGACGGCAAGGCGATCGTCAAGATCATGAAGGACAAGCACGGGGTCACCATCGCCGGAGGCCAGGACGACTATGCGGGCCGGATCTTCCGCATCGGTCATCTCGGGTATTTCGGCGAGTTTGACATCATCACCACGCTTGCAGCGCTGGAGATGACGCTTGCAGAGCTCGGCTACGAGTTCGAGCCCGGAACCGGCATAAAGGGCGCAGAACTCGTCTTCATGGAAGGGTAGGGAGCATGAAGGTACTTGTTGCGGAACCGATCGCGCCGTCCGGCATAGAGAAGCTGCGCGAGACGTTCGAAGTCGAGGTGAAGACGGACCTCACGCCCGAGCAGCTCGTGGCGGAGATCCCCGGTTACGATGCGCTCATCGTGCGTTCGGCCACCAAGGCCACGCGTGAGGTCATCGAGGCCGGCACGAGCCTCAAGATCATCGGTCGCGCGGGCGTGGGTGTCGACAACGTTGATGTCGATGCCGCGACCGAACGCGGCATCGTGGTATGCAACGCCCCGACGAGCAACATCGTGTCGGCAGCCGAGCACACCGTCGCGCTCATGATGGCGTTGGCGCGCAACATCCCGCAGGCCAACGAGTCGATGCACTCGTGCAAGTGGGAGCGCTCGAAGTTCACCGGCGCCGAGCTCTACGAGAAGACGCTGGCGGTCTTCGGCCTCGGACGCATCGGCGCCCTCGTTGCGGAGCGGGCGCGGTCCTTCGGCATGAATCTCATCGGATTCGATCCGTACATCTCCGAGGAGCGCGCCGCGCAGATGGGCGTCAAGCTCTACGAGAGCCTCGACGAGATCCTCCCGCTCGCGGACTTCATCACCGTGCACCTGCCCAAGACGAAAGAGACCATCGGCATGTTCGGCGCGGCGGAGTTCTCCAAGATGAAGCAGGGCGTGCGCCTCGTGAACACGGCTCGCGGCGGCATCTACCAGAACGAGCCGCTCGCCGAGGCGATCCGTTACGGCAAGGTCGCAGGCGCGGCCATCGACGTCTTCGAGATGGAGCCGTGCACGGACTCGCCGCTCATGGAGTTCCCGAACGTCATCCTCACGCCGCACCTCGGCGCGTCGACCGCTGAGGCGCAGGACCGCGCCGGCGAGCAGATCGCCGAGTACGTGATCGCCGGCCTCGAGGGCCACATGGTCCCGACCGCGGTCAACATCGCGCCGGTCGCTCCCGAGGTGCTCGAGAAGGTCGGCCCGTACATCGACCTCGCTGAGGACCTGGGCTGCATGGTCGCGCAGATCGTACGCGGCGGCATCGAGGAGCTCGACGTCGAGTTCGTCGGCTCGCTCGCGGACGTCGACACGCGCATCGTGCGCACCGCCGTGCTCAAGGGCCTGCTCTCGGTCGTCGGCGTGGAGTCCGTGAACTTCGTCAACGCCGACTACTACGCCGAGCAGCGCGGCATCCGCGTCGCCGAGATCAACCGCACCGAGACGCACGACTACGTCTCGCAGATGATCGTGCGCGCGCAGACGCCGAGCGGCCCCGTCGAGGTGGGCGCCACCCTGGTCGGCAAGAAGAACCAGCCGCGCCTCGTGAGCCTCTACCAGCACGACATCGACATGGTTCCGAGCCGCTACATGGCGTTCTTCACCTACGAGGACCGTCCCGGCATGATCGGCAAGATCGGCACGCTGCTGGGCGTCTCCGACATCAACATCGCGTCGATGCAGGTCGGCCGCAAGAAGGTCGGCGGCGAGGCGCTCATGGGCATCAACGTCGATACTCCGGTCCCGCGCGAGCTGCTCGACAAGATCGTCGCCGAGGCAGGCATCAACAACGCTTGGAGCGTGGAGCTCTAGAGAGGTCGACTATGGCGAAGCGTAAGCGCGACAGAGCCGGCACGTCCAAGGGGAAGGCGCCCTCACCGCAGGGCGCCCTCTCCTTGGACGCCCGTGTTCGCTCGACGCTGTCGGCATTCGCTTCCACGACCGCGTGGAGAACCGTGCTTTCGGTCATGGTCGCCGTCCTCACGTACTGGACGATCGCCGGGGGCGTCATGAAGTCTTGGCCGGGACCGCAGGTCGCGGTCGTGCTGGGAATCGTGACCGCGCTCGTGGCGCCTGGTTGGCTCGCGGCGCTGACGGTGGCCCTCGGCGTGTACGCTGTCGGCGCGATGACCGGGCCCGCGGTCTTCTGGTTCGTGGGGAATCCGGCGTACGCGCCGCAGGCGCTCGTTGGATGGGCGATCCTCGCCGCGGCGGTCGCGGCCGGGGTCTCGTACGTGGTGGAACAGCGGTGGCTCAAGCCCGACTGGCTGCTGTGGCTCGCGATCGCGATCGTAGTCGTGAACATGTGGGCCGGGGTGATCACCGCGAACCGCGAAGGCTACCTCGAGGCCAACACCGGCCTGGCGGTGCCCTCGCTCGAGCAGATCATCGAGACCGGGAACGCGCCTGAGGCGATGAAGACGAACGACGGCCTGTACCACCTCGTGGTGGTTCGAAAGCTCAAGGCCGGAGAGAGCTACTACCCGGCGGCGTCAGAGGCGCTCGACCGGGACGGCAGCGGGACCATCAAGGGCCCCTCGGGCGTCCTGAACCTGCGCGAGCCGCTGTTGTACTGGTTCCTTGCGGCGCTGCCTTCGGCGATGGCGGTGTTCGTCGCGTATCTGATGCTCGTCAGCGGCGCGGCCATCGGCATCCTCGCGGCGTTGCGAGATGTCGTGAGGGCGCCGCTCGTGCTGCCCGGCATCTTCGCTGTCCTCTCGTGGTCGATCCCGTTCTCCACGACGATCATGCTCTACACGTCGGAGCTCTGGATGGGAACGCTGGCGCTCGTCGCGTTCACGCTCTTCGCGGTCTCGGTGCGCCGCGAGCCCTGGCGTCCGTGGGTCGCCGCCGCGGTCTCGGTCGCGGTGCTTGCATTCCTTGTGCGCGAGTTCGCCGGCACGCTCTTCGTCGGAGGTGCGCTGGCCGCAGCGCTCGGCCCGGCTGATCGTCGGCGCTGGTCGCTCGTCGCGTGGGGGGTGGGCGCTCTCGTCGCCGCGGCAGGATACGTGGCGCACGTGGCGGCGGTCCAACCGTTTCTCACCGGCGCGCCGGGCATGGAGCTTCTCGGCCGCGGCGGCATCGCCTTCGCGCTGGGCGGCCTGACATTCAGCACGCTCACGTTCGGCACGGGAATCGCCGCCGTTCTCGCGGTTCTCGCCTATGCTGGTGCGGTACTCATGCCCGACGTGGGGCGGCGGTCCTTCGCGCTCGTCGTCCTGGTGACGCCGATGGTGCTGTTCCTGTTCGTCGGAAACGGCGCTCTCGACCCGCTCAGCGGGGCACCGGTCAACTACTGGAGCGAATCGTTCATGCCTGTCGCGTACGCATGTATCCCGGCGGTGTTCGCGCTGGTGCCCGGCGCTGTCCCGGCGCGGCGACTTAGCGGGCCGGCGGCCTCGTAGCGAGGCGGCCGGCACCACTCGCCGATTCGGGTATCGCCACGTCAGGAGGCACAGACATGAACGACAAGGTCTACATATTCGACACCACGCTGCGCGACGGAGAACAGTCGCCCGGCGCTTCCATGAACACCGACGAGAAGCTCGTCATCGCGCGGCAGCTCGTGAACCTCGGCGTCGACATCATCGAGGCCGGATTCCCGATCTCGAGCCCCGGCGACTTCGAGAGCGTTCGGCGCATCGGTGCCGAAGTCGGCGATGCATGCATCACGTGCGCGCTCTCTCGTGCCGTCCCCAAGGACATAGAGACTGCCGCGGACGCGCTCAAGACCGCGAAGCGGCCGCGCATCCATACCGGCATCGGCGTGAGCGAGTCGCACCTGCGTGACAAGCTGCGGATCTCGCCCGAGGAGGCGCTGGAGCGTGGTGTGGCCGCCGTCAAGCTGGCGCGCACCTTCGTAGGTGACGTCGAGTTCTATGCCGAAGACGCCGGGCGTGCCGATCCGGAGTTCCTGTACCGCATGATCGAGGCGGTCGTCGCGGCGGGCGCGACGGTGGTCAACATCCCGGACACGACGGGCTACACCTATCCCGAGGAGTTCGGCGGACTCATCGGCGGCCTCATGGACAACGTCGCGGGCATCGAGAACGTCACCGTGAGCGTGCACTGCCACAACGACCTCGGAATGGCGACGGCGAACGCTCTGGCGGGCGTGAAGGCGGGGGCCCGGCAGATCGAGTGCACGATCAACGGGCTCGGCGAGCGCGCGGGCAACACCGCCATGGAGGAGGTCGTGATGGCGATCCGCCAGCGCGGCAACCTCATCGGTGGCGTGCACACCGACGTCAACACCCGCGAGATCCTGCGCACCTCCAAGCTCGTGAGCAGTATCACCGGCATCCGCGTGCAGCCGAACAAGGCCATCGTCGGGGCGAATGCGTTCGCACATTCGAGCGGCATCCACCAGGACGGGGTCCTCAAGGAGCGCACGACCTACGAGATCATCGACCCGGTCGAGGTGGGCGCGGGCGGTTCGGAGATCGTGCTCACGGCGCGAAGCGGGCGCCACGCGTTGCGTCACCGGCTCGAGGAACTCGGCCACACCATGGAGGATGACGAGTTCGAGAAGGTCTACGAGGAGTTCCTGCGCGTCGCGGACCGCAAGAAGGAGATCTACGACGAGGATCTCGAGGCGCTTCTCGGCGAGCACGAGCGCGAGCTCAACGAGGTCTTCCATCTCGAGGCACTGCACGTGATGAGCGGCGAGCCGGGAATCCCGACGGCCACGGTCGAGCTCGTCGACCGCGAGGGCCAGCACCTCATCGACTCGAGCCACGGCACGGGGCCGGTCGACGCGCTCTACCGCGCGATCAACCGGATCATCGAGGTGCCGAACGATCTCACCGAGTTCAGCGTGCAGTCGGTCACCCGCGGGATCGACGCGCTCGGCGAGGTCACGATCCGCGTCGCAGACGATCGCGGCCGTGTGTTCACCGGCCGCGGCGCACACACTGATATCATCGTCGCCTCTGCCAAGGCGTACACGAACGCACTCAATCGCATGCTCGGCGCCCAGGAGCGCACCGTGGAAGAGGAGTTGTAGCTCATGCCCCGCCCCATGACCATCACCGAGAAGATCCTCGCCGCACACGCCGGCCTCGATGAAGTCGAGCCCGGCCAGCTGATCGAGGCCAGGCTCGATATCGTCCTGGCCAACGACGTCACCGCTCCGATCGCCATCAAGGAGTTCGCGAAGATGGACGTCGGCAGCGTGTGGGACCC
This sequence comes from Coriobacteriales bacterium, assembly GCA_016213085.1. Taxonomy (GTDB): domain Bacteria; phylum Actinomycetota; class Coriobacteriia; order Anaerosomatales; family JACRBU01; genus JACRBU01. The sequence goes on along the minus strand of JACRBU010000176.1, from coordinate 8,385 downwards.
GGCCAAGATCGCGCTCGTACCCGACCACTACACGCCGAACAAGGACATCAAGAGCGCCGAGCAGGCGAAGATGGTCCGCGACTTCGCGCGCGCGCAGTCCATCACGCACTACTACGAGATCGGCTGCATGGGTGTGGAGCACGCGCTCCTTCCCGAGCAGGGCGTGGTCGGCCCGGGTGACGTGATCATCGGCGCGGACAGTCACACCTGCACGTACGGCGCGCTCGGCGCGTTCGCGACGGGCGTGGGATCGACCGACGCGGCCGCCGGCATGGCGACGGGCGAGGCCTGGTTCAAGGTTCCGTCGTCGATCAAGTTCGTCGTCGACGGTGAACTGCAGCCCTGGGTGAGCAGCAAGGACATCATCCTGCACATCATCGGCATGATCGGCGTCGATGGTGCGCTCTATCAGGCGATGGAGTTCGTCGGATCCACGATCTCCGCGCTCGACATGGACGCGCGCATGACGATCACGAACATGGCCATCGAGGCGGGCGGCAAGAGCGGGATAATCGCGGTCGACGACGTGACCCGCGCCTACGTCGAAGGACGCGCGGAGCGGCCGTGGACCGAGTACCACTCCGACCCCGACGCCGAGTACTCCCGTGTCATCGAGATCGACGCCTCGACCATCGAGCCGACCGTCTCATTCCCGCACCTGCCGAGCAACACGAGAACCGCGGCCCAGAGCCGCGACGTCTGGGTTGACCAGGTCGTCATCGGCTCGTGCACGAACGGGCGCATCGAGGACATGCGGGTGGCTGCGAAGGTGCTCGAAGGCCATAAGGTCAACGAGAGGGTTAGGCTCATCATCATCCCTGCTACGCAGGACGTTTATCGTCAGACTATGCACGAGGGACTGATGGACATCTTCCTCGACGCGGGCGCCGCGGTCTCGACGCCGACGTGCGGTCCGTGCCTTGGGGGACACATGGGGATCCTTGCCGCGGGAGAGCGTGCGGTTGCCACGACCAATCGCAACTTCGTCGGTCGAATGGGTGACCCGACGAGCGAGGTCTACCTGTCCTCACCGGCCGTCGCGGCGGCCACTGCTGTGGCCGGGCACATCGCGCTGCCGGACGACATCGGATAGCGGCCCAGGCACCGCCTCCGACGAGGCCAAGTGTGATTGACATCACATTCTCCATGGGGGTAAATGGCCATAGGGAGGACTAGCTGACGCGTGCTGCCTGGGGGTCATCAGCGCGTCATGCCGGAGACGAATGGGGGTCCTACCTTGAGGTACTCGCATGGATCGGCTGACCTGGCGATCGACGCGCGAAGATCGTTGGACCTGGGGAGTGCGCGAGGTCGCCGAACGATCCTCATGCTGCTGCTTCTTGTAGTGACAGCGTGCCTGCTGTGGCTTCTGCCGGCGGCGGAGCAAGCCTCCGCGATGAGCGGCGGTGACGTCTGTTCGAACTGCCACACGACCACCGTGCAGAACCACCGAGACATCCGGTGTGAGGTCTGCCATACGGACGGCTCGGTGGGCGAGGGGTACATCGCCTTCTCGGCGATACCTGACAACGCCGAGTGGCATCGCGATTGTGCGTTCTGCCACGAGCCCACGTACTATCCGCAGGTGCCGCAGCATGTTCCCGCAGCCGTAGACGTTGCCCACCAGACGACGACCACCGGGTGCGATCAATGTCACGCGACGGGACTGGTCACCGAGCACGAGAAGAATCCGCTCTTCACCTGTTCCACCTGTCACAACAGCGCCAACGCGGCGGTCCAAGCAGCAATCACCGCAGGTGACACGAGTTGCGGGGCGTGCCACGACATCGGCGCGGGTCACGGGCCGCTGCACGACAACGGCACCACCGACCCGACCTGTCTCGGGTGCCATGAGGGCAATACGTCGGCGGCTCACTCCGACAACTGCGCCCAGTGCCACTCGAGCACCGATCCTGTGGTCGTCAATGCCATCAGTACTCACAACGTGGCGTGCTCGGCATGTCACGACGTCGGCGCCGGGCACGGGCCGCTCCACGACAACGGCACGACCGACCCGACCTGTCTCGGGTGCCATGCTGGCAACACGTCGGCCGCTCACGCCGACAACTGCGCGCTCTGCCACTCGAGTACGGATCCGACCGTCCAGGCTGCCATCGCGGCGAATGACATCACGTGCTCGGCATGCCATGGAGTTGCGGCGGGGAACCATCAACCGCTTCACGACAACGGCACCGCAGACCCGACATGCTTGGGGTGCCACGCGGGCAACACCGCCGCGGCTCACTCTGATAACTGCGCACTCTGTCACTCCAGCACGGATCCGATCGTCGTTGCGGCGATCGCCGCGAACAACGTCACGTGCGGAGCGTGCCACGGGACTGCGACGGACCATGGACCGCTCCACGACAACGGGACCACAGATCCCACCTGCCTTGACTGCCATGCCGGCAACACCTCGGCGGCCCACTCGGCGAATTGTGCGCTCTGCCACTCGAGCACGAACCCGACGGTCGTGGCCGCTATCGCCGCGAACAACGTGACATGCGTCGCGTGTCACGAGGGGGCCGGGCACGTGGCTCAGCATGTCTCGACCTCCGACTCCTCATGCTTCACGTCGGCATGTCACTCCACTACAAAGAACCTGATGATCGTCCACGAACCGTACGTCGGGCCGGGAAGCACGCATCCCGAGTACGACCGCTCGTGCGATCTCTGCCACGACAACCCGGCCGTCGATCCCAGCACTTCCGGCACCGGGTGCATCGGGGCTTGTCACACCACGAGTCATCAAGAGCAGCATGAGCTGAGTGAAGGCGGCTGTATCACCCCCGGGTGTCATGCCGCCAACGCCATGACGATCCACGCCGGGGGCCCGGCGTGCACTGCGTGCCACGATGACGGCGTGACGCCTTCGTTCGTGTGCTCCTCGTGCCACTCCGGAGATCCTCACGCAGGGGTGTCTCACGCCACCAACGTCACCTGCAATGCGTGCCACGGGGTCCAAGATCTGGTGATCGTTCACGGTCGAGACTGCGCCAAGTGCCATCCACTCGCCAGCGAGGTGTCCCCATGGAATGGGACATGTCAGCAGGCCGGCTGCCACGGGACGCTTCACACGGGTGTCCCGTACGACCACATGCGCCAGGAGATGGAGCAGTACTACGGCGAGGACTGTTTCGGGTGCCACGGTGAACCGACGCCCGCCGCACCCGGGGACTGCCGAGCATGCCACTACCTGCCTGACGCCACGGCGCCGGTCACGACGTCGAACGCGAGACCCTCGTATGCCGGCGGAGCCTCGCTGACGCTCAGCGCCACCGATTCAGGCTCAGGGGTGAGGTCGACGTTCTACCGTCTGGATGGAGGGGCCGTAACCGTTGGCACCTCCATCGACCTCGGTGCGCCCGCAGGGGCCGGTCCGGAGACGCACACCCTCGAGTTCTGGTCACAGGACAACGCCTTCAATTCCGAAACGCCGAAGTCGGTGACGTTCGAGGTGTGGCCCAGCGACACGACCGCTCCGACGACCACGTCGAACACACAGTCCACCTACCTGGGCAGCGCGGCGATCAACCTCACGGCCGCGGATGCCGGCGGCGCGGGAGTGGCGGCGACGTACTACTCGTTGGACGGCGGCGCCCAGCAGATGGGTACGAGCGTGACGGTCGCGACGTCCGGTCCCCACGTGCTCGAGTTCTGGTCGGTCGACCACAGCGGGAACGTGGAGGCGCCGCGCAAGTCCGCGTCATTCAACATCAACGCCGGTACGGGCACGATCACCATGGCCTGGAACAACCCGCCGGAAGGCTCGTGGGCGAGAGCGACGGTCTACGACGCTCAGGGTCGGGTGGTCTACCAGGCGTCATCGCCTGCGTGGAGTCCGGCCGGATGGTTCACCATCAGCGTGCCCGTAAGCTCGCAACCCTACTCCGTGAGAGTCCGATGGTACGACAGCGAGTACGACGACGAGGGATCGAGCCTCGGCACGGCACTTGTCAACTCGCCGGGGAAGACGGTCACGTTCTGGTACTAGACACGTCGCTGGCGCCATCGCCAGCAGCGCGAACGCAAGAGGCCGGCCCCTCGGGGCCGGCCTTCTTCGTAGAGGTGATCGGCGTCGGGTGTGGCCTCAGTTCGTATCGGATCCCTGCACCTCTCGCCGGGCATCCTCTCGCCACTGGAGGAACTCCTGGTCGTTCGGATAGACGACGAGCGCGTCTTCGATCGCTTCGAGGACCTTCCTCGGGTCGTATCCCGGAAAGCCCTTCGGAAGTCGGTAGAGGTCGACGCGCATCCGATACAGAAGGAGCTCGTGGGGGGAGCGTGCGATCTGCGCCTTGATCTCCTCGTCGAGCGAGGCGAGCGTCTGGCGCGCCGATGCCGCGTCGGGTCCGGTGATCACAGCCCGAAACGACCCCGCCTTGCGCCACAGGTAGGTCACCCGCGTGCGCGTGTCCCAAGGCGCGATACGCATCGCTTCATTCAAGTGATACTCGGAGTCACCGGACAGCGACAACATGACATGCCTGGCTGCGCGGAAGCTCTGCACGCCGCCGAAGAGAGCCGTAGCCACGATCAGCGAGGCGACGAGCGCGACAGGTGCGGACGCGAGCGCGCCGCCGCGCAGGGGCTTCAGGTTCGGGGCTGCGATGACGCCGAGCGCCAGGAACAGCGCGAAGACGCCGGTGATCGTGTAGACCGAGAGCAGCGAAGCGGCAAGGAAGCCGACGGTGGCGGCGACCCACGACGCGTAGAGCAGGCGCTTCGGCGACTGTCCGCGGTTTGCGACGGCGACCTTGAATGCATCGACGAGCACCACTACCGCGTACGCCAGGAACGCGGCGAGCGCGATCACGCCGAAGGACCCGGCGATCAGCAACGGGAGGCTGTGGGGGTCCTGGATGACGTATCGGTTGACCCCCTCGGTGACGACCTTCGTCTGCACGTCGTAGGCTCCGAGTGCGAGCCGGTCGGCGCCGGTTCCCAGGAAGGGGCGGCTAGCGATCGTGCGCAGCGTGTCGGCCCACATGGTGAGGCGTCCACTGGAGAAGGCGTCGAGGCCGGCAGACAGCAGGCCGATCCGCCTGAAGACGTTGGCCGGGCCCGCGAGAAGCAGTCCGAGCAGCGCCACGCCAGCCGCGGCTCCACCGAGAACGAGCGCAAGGCGCCGTGCCTGCTTGGCGTCGGACATCGCGAGGAAGAAGAAGACGGCCAGTCCGACCATCCCACCGAGCCAGGCCGCGCGAGTGATCGTGATGACGATCGCCCCGAACAGGACGACGGCGCACGCTCCGGCCGTCCATCGCTTCCAGTCGACCTGACTTGCGAAAGCAAGGCCGACGGCGAGCACAGCGGGCACGGTGAGCAGCAGCCCTGTGTAGTTGGGGTTACCGATGGTCGCGGCGCCCTGGTCGATGATGAACTGCGTCGCTGGCGTGATCGGTGTGCCGATGGGATCGAATCCGGTGGACTGCACGAGCGCGATGAGTCCGACGATCGTACTGCCGCTGAGAATCGCCCAGGACATCTCTTCGAGGCGGGCGCTCGTCGTGAGCAGCTGACCCACGAGCACGGCCATCCAAGCGAAGATCAGCCAGGTGATCGCGCCGGTCATAAGACCGCTCGCGCCGAAGAGCGAGTTCGCCGGCTCGATGCCGAATGCGGTCGAGAGGCCCACGAGCACCGCGAAGCCGGCGAGCGCGGCGAAGGCGTATCCAGCGCGCACCTCGCGCGCGTTCATAAAGAGGTCGACCAGCCACGCCGCCGTCGCGACGGTCAGTAGAACGGAGGCGAGCAGGAGCTTCGGGACGTGGTAGGGGTCTTCGGTGAAGGCGATGGTGCCGCCGCCAGGGCGAGCCACGACCGCGATGACGACAGGGACCAGCGCGACGCACGCGAGAAGGGCGTACCAGCCGATGATTTCCGGCAGCGATTTCGCTACAGCTACCTCGGCTTTGCGTCCCTTGTTGCTCTTCGCCATCAAGCTTCCTTAGTTTCTCTGAAGATTTCTGAGACTTGGCACGGTATCAGCATTGAAGGATACATCGGAAGCGCATACGATGTGACGCGCTGCCTGACCCGGTTCTCGCTTATGGGAGGAACCTGCATGCCAGATGCATACCAAACGCAAGGTGAATCGGCCGAACAGCCGGCCGCCGCACCGAGCCCCCGATCGAAGCGCAGGTCGATCTTCGCCGACCCCGTCGTGCGTGGGCTCGCTCTCGTTGCCGCCTTGCTCGTTATTCTCTACCTGTCCACAGTTCTCGCCGCGCTGCTCATGGGCATCCTGAGCCCTGCTGAGCCGCGGACGAGGGTCGAGCGCGATATCCGCTACTACGAGCAACTCACAAAGCAGACGCCTAAGGACACCGAGGTCTGGGCGAACTACGTGGGGGCGCTCATCTTGAGCAAGCAGTACCTGAGGGCGCAGGACGTCATCGATCGCGCATCCAAGAGCGTGGACCAAGCGGGCACGCAAGACATCCTTGCGGCCCAGGCCAAGCTCTATGTCGCCACCAAGAAGCACGACAAGGCGATCAAGACCGCCGATGAGGTCCGCGCCAAGCTCCGCAAGTGGTACGACTCGGAGCGCAAGAAGGCCGGGTCTCCCGCGGCGCTCAACCAGGAGATCAACGAGAACTACTACGACATGCTCCTCGTGAAGGCCGAGGCCCAGGCGGCGAGCAAGGACAAGAAGGCCGCCGTAAAGACCCTCGGCGTCTACTTGAAGGACAAGGAGACCGCGGCCGACGTGTTCGTACGCCGTGGGATCCTTCGCGCCGAGACCGGCGACAAGAAGGGTGCCGAGAAGGACTTCCGCCGCGCCCTCAAGTTCATCCCTGATGACACCGCCGCCTTGAATGGTTTGAAGCAGATCGGAGTCGAGCGATGACCGACATGCCCCAAGATGTTGCCGCAAACGTAGCTCCGGTCCCGCAGCAGGGGACAGGCGAGTACAAGTCCAAGCGCGGCCGCCGGTTGATGATCATCATCATCATCCTGCTGCTGCTCGGTCTCGCCGCGATCACCGCGCTGCTGCTGAGTCTGGTCGCCCCGCGCGCCGGCGTTGCTACCGGCGATGAGGCTGGCGGCCTCACCTGGGTCAAGTCCATCTACGGATGGGGCTCGACCCCCGAGACGCAGCTTATGTCACCCCAGGAGCTGTCCATCGATAACGGCGGTCTGATCTGGGTCACCGACGCCAGGTACCCCGACCGCGCCATAGCGTTCACTCCGGAAGGCAAGCTCGCCAAGACCGTCGGCGAGAACTCGAAGGAGAAGATCGTTACCGTGGGGCCGGTGCTTCAGGCCCTCGACCAGAGACTCTTCGTCGCTGAGCCGGCGATGGACCGCATCCGTGTGTTCGACCGCTCCGCTCAGGACATGGGCTATATCACGTTCCCGAACCCGATCGACCTGGCCGCTCACGAGGACCGCATGGTGGTCGGCTCGACCGCCGGCTTCGCGATCATCAACGCGAACGACGGCAAGCCGGTCAAGGTCGTCGGCGCGCGAGGCAAGAAGGACAACGAGTTCGACACCGTCAACGGTGTCGCCATCGGCGAGGACGGCAGGATCTACGTCGTCGACGCCTATAACAACCGACTCAGCGCCTACGACACCGAAGGTGAGCGCCTCTGGATCGTCGAGACCGGCGCCCCGGGCAACAAGGTCGACCTGAGCGGTGGCGGCGCCATGGCCGCGTCGAGTCAGACCGACGCTCCTGCCAAGCTGCAGCTGCCCGCCGACATCACGATCGACGGCCGAGGCCGCCTCGTCGTCGTGGACTCGATGGACTTCAGCATCTCGGTATTCGATCCCAAGGACGGGAAGTTCATCGCCAAGTATGGTGAGTACGGCCCTCAGGACGGCAATTTCATCTATCCGTCGAGCATCTCGTACGACCCGCAGCGCGACTGGTTCGCTATCGCTGACGCCGGCAACAGCCGGGTGCAGATCATCCGAATCCCCGATTCGGGTCCGTTCGATGCAGCGGCTGCCGCGCGCCGCGCGCTGTCCGGCCCGCTTCGCGCGTGCCTGATCCCGCTCCTCCTCCTGCTCCTCCTCCTGCTCTTCCTGGCGTGGCGCCGGAGGAACGAGAAGAAGCGGCAGAAGGAGGCTGCAGCGGCCGCCGCTGCAGCCGCTGCCACGGCGGTGCCGGTTACCGAAGAAACATCGATTTCTTAAGGAAAACCCTTGTCTCTTAACGAGTCTGAGTGTATTGTGGTGTTTGCGTGGAGCGGTCTGTGAATCGCTCTACCGAAATCCATCTCGGAAAGGAGGTGCTCGGATGAAAGAGATGAACTCGACTAAACTCAACCAAGGAGTCATTTCCATGAAGAAGACCCTGTTCGTTGCCGCCCTTGCTGCGGTTCTCGTCTTCGCGTTCGCCTCGAGCGCATTCGCGTACGGTCCCGTGTGGAG
>JACRBU010000173.1 GCA_016213085.1 Coriobacteriales bacterium | reverse complement strand
TCCATGGTCCAAGTCCAGCCCATCCGAAGCGCCGTCGGCCCGAACGTCACTCTCGCCACCAGCCCGGCGGCTGCCGGACTTGATGATGCAGCTGTCCGTTCCCTCCTCAGGGCCGAGGACGCGGATTCGATCGCGCAGCTCTCGGAGTGGCTCAAGGGCCACGCGAAGGCCATCGCGGGCATCGCGACCGAAGCGATCCAGGAGGAGAACGGGCTCTCTCCCCAGGCCGCGCGTGCGGTGCTGGATGCGATCGGCCGTCGAGGGCCCTCAAGCGGGGAAACGACGCTGTTGCTCCTGAACGCGTGCCTGGACGTCATAGCCCAGCGCACCTCGGACTCCCTCGCCAGCGGCGGACCCTGCTCCCTCAGCGACGGGGATGACGCGCTCGTCGGATCGGCAGTGGCGCTCCTGACCTCCAGTCGCCCCGCCAAGCACTCGGAGACCGCAATCAGCCGTCTGGCGCAGGCTGGCCCGGGAGGGGCGCTCATTCTCGCGCGCGCGTTCGACGCCGTCCGCGGCGCCTTGAAGCTCCACATCGTGCGGCACTTGAGACCAGCTGACGTGTTGGAACTGGGCGGCAACGTCGTGGTCAGTCTCGGTCAGTCCGTCGCCAAGCTCGCCGAGGGACTCCAGCGCCCCGAGAGAGGCGTCGCAGATCGCTTTCTCGCGGGGCTCGGCCCCGTTCAGGGCTCGGAACCGTCCGAAGTCGGCGCGAATGATCCCCTCGAAGTGGGAGACCGCATCTTCCACGCGAGCTGGGGCACCGGTGTCGTGACCACCGCCAACGACGAGACCGCCACGATCGACTTCGGCGGCGCCGGGACACGGACTCTGCTTCGCGCTGTGGCGACCTTGAGGCGCGCGCACTAGCGTCAGTGCGCCCCGCCGAGCAGGGTGTAGCGATCGTTTGGCGGCGACGCCGAGCGCGATGCGCTATAGGTCGAGGAGCTCAGACGCTTCACCGTCGCCCTCGCCGCTGCCAGCCGCAGGCGTGAACCAGTCCTTCGGCAGCTTGTCGACGTCGACGTGCTCGAACTCGGAGAAGGTGCGCGTGCGCAGCGGAAGCGTCTTGCCGGACGAATCGACGAATCCGGAACGATATCCGATCGGCAAGTAGTCGTCGGCGCGCACTTCGGCTTCCATGACCATCTGGAGCTGACCGTCGGCGAATCCGTCCACCTGGGCGCGCAGCTTGTACGTCTTCACGCCGTCACGCGTGCCGCGCGCGGTGACCGTCGCGACGCCGCTTTCGAGCATCCGTCGATACGCCGAGAGGCGGTCGAATGACTTGCCGAGGCGCCCGCTCAGGTCGGCTGGCTGCGTTCGGGACGGCTGGCCCGGTATCCGAGTGGTGATCGATGCGGCGGACCCGTCGGAGATGACGAGCGTAGTGACTGCGTTCTTGCCCCTGCCGACGGTGCGAACGAGCCTTCCCGCCCCGGTCTCGGGATCGGACCACATCTCCTCGACGCTCTCCCCCGCCTCAGGGCCGAACTCGGTCTTGGCCACCGAGGTGAAGTGAAGGACCTCTCCGGACGGGTTGAGTGCGTGCAGCGCCAGCGCGGGGATCGCACGGGAGGACTGCGTGGGAGCGGCGTTCGGTCGGTTGACCGTTGGAGTCGAGTCGGGTCGCTCGGCGATGCTCGGTTCCGGGAGCCGGTTCTGCGTGATGACGAAGACGCTCAGCACGCCTGCCGCCACTGCGAGCGTCGCCGCGATCGCCATGGCGGTGGAGAAGCCGGCCCGGCGACGCTGGGCGCTCTCGACCGCGACCGGTCGCAGCTCCGAGTGCATCCGCCACGTCTTGTCGGCGGACAGGCCGGCGTCCATCGGGAAGGCATCGCGAATGGCCTGCCGCGCTACCTGCTCGTCGGTGGGCGTGTGCTCGCTCATCGGTGCTCCCTCAGCTCGGCCGCGAGCGCCTGCGCGCCGCGGTAGTACGACATCTTGACCGCGCTTTGCGTGCGGCCGGTCAGCTTCGCGATCTGCTTGAAGGTGAGGTCTTCGACCGCCTTGAAGAAGAGCGCTTGCTGCTGTTCGGCGGGTAGCTTGCGCATGGCCCGCCAGACCGAGGGATCGATCCAAGCCGGTTCTTCGGCCACCCGAACGTCGAGTGCGCCGACCGCCTTGGCGTGCATCACCTCACGCGCGCGGGAATCCGCACAGAGGTTGTGAGCCACGCGAAAGAGCCACGGAACCACGCGCGGGCCGAAGACCTTCGTCGAGTTCTGGAGATAGCGAACGAAGACCTCGGCCGTCAGGTCCTCTGCCTGCTCTCGGCTGTTCGTCCGAAAGAGGCAGTACCTGTACAGCTGTTGGACGTTCGTCCGATAGATCTCGTCGAAGTCGGCGTGTCGCATGCGGTCCTTCGGTGGACTCCGTGATCGACCCTTCATAACGCAATACGGATGCCGAGCCGAGAAAGTCACATGCGGGAGGGGCGCGCGGCGACACGCGCCAGCGCGACGGGCATGGCCGAAAGGAGCGATGACCTCTGCTACTTCACCGTCACGTAGTCATACGAACGCGACCAGGTCCCCGCATGCTGCGAGTCTTCGGGATGGTACGCACGGACGCGCCACCTGCCCGCGTAAGGGAGTCGCATGGAGCACGAGTACTTCGTGTAGGTGGAGTAGTTGGAGGCTTTCGCCCACACGTATCCGTAGCTCTTCCACGTGCGATTCACGTAGCGCCACCGGTAGACTCGGACCGGACGCGCACCCGGAGTATGCCGAGGCTTCAGGTAGCCGCTGACAGAATAGGACCGCGTTCGCCTCATCGAAGACGGCGCGGAAGGCGTCGAGATCGTCACGTCCGGAAGCGCCGATCCGGCCTGGATGAGCACTGACGACGTCACGGTCCTCGTGTTGCCGAAGACCCTGATCGACCTATCCGCCGAGAAGGCGGCGATCGCGTTCCTCGTGGAGGAAGGGAGAGTCGAACCGGTGGTGAACAGAAGTGCCCCCCGGCTCGATCCAACACTTCCGGCCGCGGCGAGCGAGTCTGCGGAGCGGGCCCGATCGGCCAGTCCGACGTATTCCCCGGACGCCCAGCCCTCTTCTCGGGAGAGCGCGGCGAACGACGAAGCTGTTGCGTACGCGTCGGCACCGGCCGCGCTCCGCGTCGTCTGAAGTCCGACCTGCCGAAGATCCTCGAGAGCCTTGTCGGTCAGCACGGTCGACCCGCCGATTCCATAGGCGTTCGTGAGCCCGATCGACTCGAC
>JACRBU010000170.1 GCA_016213085.1 Coriobacteriales bacterium | reverse complement strand
GATTGAGGATGACGTCGACGTGCGTGCCGTCGGCGAGGAAGGGCATGTCCTCAACGGGCAGGATCTTCGAGATAACGCCCTTGTTGCCGTGACGTCCTGCGAGCTTGTCGCCCTCGTTGATCTTGCGCTTCTGCGCCACGTACACGCGCACGAGCTCGTTGACGCCCGGACTCAGGTCGTCGCCGGCATCGCGGCTGAACTTGCGGACTGCGATCACGCGTCCGGTCTCGCCGTGCGGGACCTTGAGCGACGTGTCGCGGACCTCGCGGGCCTTCTCGCCGAAGATCGCCCGCAGGAGCCGCTCCTCGGCGGTGAGCTCGGTCTCGCCCTTCGGCGTCACCTTGCCGACGAGGACGTCGCCGGGGAAGACCTCGGCACCGACACGGATGATGCCGTCCTCGTCCAGATTGGCGAGAACGTCCTCACCGACGTTGGGGATCTCGCGGGTGATCTCTTCGGGACCGAGCTTGGTATCGCGCGCCTCGACCTCGTACTCCTCGATGTGGATCGAGGTCAGAAGGTCGTCTTTGACGATGCGCTCCGAGAGGATGATGGCGTCCTCGTAGTTGTAGCCCTCCCACGGCATGAACGCGACGAGCAGGTTCTGGCCGAGCGCAAGCTCGCCCTGCTCGGTCGCCGGGCCGTCGGCGAGAACGTCGCCCTCCTTCACCACGGTGCCTTCGAAGACGAGCGGCCGGTGGCTGATGCACGTTCCCTGGTTGGAGCGCTGGAACTTCGGAAGGTGGTACTCGTCGAGGGTGCCGTCATCGGCGCGAACCACGACGTTCTGGCTGTCGACGGTCTCGACCACGCCACCGCGGCGGGCGAGGATGATCTCACCGGTGTCGACGGCGGCGCGATGCTCCATGCCGGTGCCGACGAGCGGCGCCGACGCACGAACGAGCGGAACCGCCTGGCGCTGCATGTTCGAACCCATGAGCGCGCGGTTCGCGTCGTCGTGCTCCAGGAACGGGATCAGCGCGGTGGCCACCGAGACCATCTGGCGCGGCGAGACGTCCATGTAGTCGACGCGCGTCGGCTCGACCTCCTCGGGCTCGCCGCCCGGCAGGCGCGAGAGAACGCGCTCGTTGACGAACTTGCCGGTCTTCGCGTCGAACCTCTCGTTGGCCTGCGCGATGATGTAGGACTCCTCATCGTCAGCCTGGAGGTACTCGATCTCGGTCGTGACCTTGCCACCCACGACCTTGCGGTACGGGGTCTCGATGAAACCGAACTCGTTGATCCGCGCGAAGGTCGCGAGCGAGCCGATGAGACCGATGTTCGGACCTTCAGGCGTCTCGATCGGGCACATGCGGCCGTAGTGGCTCGGGTGCACGTCGCGCACCTCGAAACCAGCGCGCTCGCGCGAGAGGCCACCGGGGCCCAGCGCGTTCAAGCGGCGCTTGTGAGTGAGGCCGGCGACGGGATTCGTCTGGTCCATGAACTGCGAGAGCTGCGAGGAGCCGAAGAACTCCTTGATGCTCGCGACGATGGGCCGGATGTTGATGAGCGACTGCGGCGTGATCTCCTCGACGTCCTGCGTCGTCATGCGCTCGCGCACCACGCGCTCCATGCGCGCGAGACCGATACGGAACTGGTTCTGGATCAGCTCACCGACCGAGCGGATTCGGCGATTGCCGAAGTGGTCGATGTCGTCGAGGGTGAACCGATTGCCGTGGATGCCACCGTGGTTCTGGCCATCGGCCCAGATGTTGCCACCGTTGACCAGGTACTCGGTGTGGCCGAGCTCGCCGAGCTTGACCTCGTCGATCTGGTGCTCCCACACGCCGATGAGGAAGCGGATCATCGCGACGATGTCTTCGCGACTGAGCGTGCGCATGTCCTCCTCGGCGGGCTGACCGACGAGCGAGAGCTTCTTGCGCATCATGTGGCGCCCGACCTTGCCGAGATCGTAGCGCTGGTCATTGAAGTAGAGGTTGTCGAGGAGCGACCGCGCTGATTCGACTGTGGGAGGCTCACCCGGACGAATCTTACGGTAGATCTCGATGAGCGCGTCCTCTTGCGTGGTCGTCGCGTCCTTCTCAAGCGTCCGGTCGATGGTGATGGAGGGGCCGAACAGCTCCTTCATCTCCTCGGCGGTCTCGGCGATGCCGAGGGCGCGCACAAGCATCGTCGCGGGCACCTTGCGCTTGCGATCGACGCGGACCCAGACAGACCCGAAGAAGCGGGCCGAGCCGGTCTCGCGCTTGTCGGTCGGCAGGTCGCTGTAGTACCGAGGGCTCATGACCTCGAACTCCAGCCATGCGCCGCGCGATGGGATGACGACACCCTCGATGTGCTCGTCCTGCTTCTTGAGCTGGAAGTAAGCGCCCGGCGAACGAACGAGCTGCGAAACCACGACTCGCTCGGTGCCGTTGATCACGAAGGTGCCGCGATCGGTCATGAGCGGGAAGTCGCCCATGAACACGGACTGCTCTTTGATCTCGCCGGTCTCCTGGTTGATGAACCGGACGTCGACAAAGAGCGGCGCCTGATACGACATGTCCTTCTCTTTGCACTCCTCGACGGAGTACTTGGGCTCACCGAACTCGTGGTCACCGAAATCGACGGCAAGCGTCCCGGTGAAGTCCTCGATCGGTGAGATGTCGTGGAAGGTATCCCTCAGTCCCTCATCGAGGAACCACTTGAAACTGTCTCTCTGAATGGCGATAAGATTTGGTACTTCGAGAATCTCGGGGATCTTTGCGAACGTCCTGCGTTCACGAAGACCGGCGCTGATCACGGGGGAGCTTTCTCCGCGGGGCACCAGGCGACTCCTCCTTCGCTCTGACGACGCGGCAGGCAATGGCCGCAAAGTGATAGGCTAGTCCACCACATACCCCGTGTCAAGGCTTGTATTCACGAGAATGGTACAGTCGCACAACGTGGACCCCGAACCGCCCGGACGGTGCCGCCACGCAGGCACCGACGAAGGGTCATCCGGCCCGAAACCTGAACGAACGAGGACCCCGGAGCGCCGATGCTCCGGGGTCCTCTTGCCCCTCATCGGGGCGGCCGCTCACACCCTAGAGCACGCCGAGGATCTTCCCGACGAGTCCAAAGAGGTGGCAGGCGATCGTGCCGACGAGGCCAAGCAGAGCACCAAGCATGCGAACACCCCCCTCCTGGAGCGGCTTCCCCAACCCTGACCGTTGCGACACGCGTGTTCCGGCGCGTCCTTGAGTCGCCGTCAGGGGTACCCCGGAAGATGGAATCACGCAGCCGGGTGACGGACTCAATAGCTCGGAGGTGTCGAATCGGCGCAGATCATGGGACACCGCGGTGCCGGGGTTCGTCGGCCCAGCGCCGATTCAGCGCAGCCACCACAAGGGCGACAGTCGCTGCAGTAGCTCCTCACGACCCGAGACTTGGACCTTGGAATACACGCTGCTCAGGTGATGCTTCACCGTGTGGCGGCTCAAGCGTAGTTCGACAGCGATCTGGGACACGGTCGCCCCGCTGCCCGCGGCCCGACAGACGTCCTTCTCTCTCGTCGTGAGCCCCCAGCTCGTCATGGCGGCGTCGAGTATGTCCTCTCGCCAGCTCGCAAGTGCCGGGTCGATGTAGCGCCCTCCCTCCAGCGTCGTGTCAACGGCGACGAGCGCGGTGCGCACCGGTGCATTGCGATGCAGGACCGAAGCGGGCGCGGTTCGGCGGAGGACCTCGGGCAACACGGGGAGGTCGCCGTCGCCGACCAGCAGCAACACGGGCACATCATGAGTCGCGGGCGACGGCATCGCGCTCTTCGCGCCATTGGTGTCCAGGATCAGCAGATCCGCCTGCCCGACGCGCGCCTCGCGCAGGTTCTCAGCGGATGCCAGCAGCTTCACGTCGTGCACCCGGCGGATGCGCGAGGCCAGACCCAATCGGAACACATCACAGGAATCACAGATGACGATCGACGCCATACCTGAAGCCCCCAAGCCCCACGAACCAGCCCTCACTGCGTGGGGAGACGCGACGGCGACCGTTGCCGCGCGCTTGCGCGCCAACAGAGCCGGCCATGGCTTGAAGGTGGACTGATTGCGGAAGGCGGGCGCCGTTTCCCCTGCGTCTTCCCCCAAAGACGCACAGCCAGCATAGCTTCGAGCATCCCGCAATGCTGCTCCATCGTGCACTGATTCGGTAGACGGGCTCCCGACGGGCGCAACCGGCGGTGCGGCCGCCTGATCGGACAGCGAAAGGCCCCGGAGGCACCCTCCAGGGCCTTTCTCACAATCGCTATGCCCCGCCAATCGAGCTGCGCCGAAGGCGTCTGCTCGATCTTGGCGGTCGGACGCGACACAACCTCGCGGGCGGATGAGCTGCACGCGAAGCGTGTCTGCTCGATCCGACCGGTCGAATCGGGGCACGTCCCCGATTCGACTACTTGAGCTCGACGGCTCCGCCAGCCTCTTCCAGCTTGGTCTTGGCTTCCTCGGCCTTGTCCTTGGCGACGCCCTCGAGGACAGGCTTCGGCGCGCCCTCGACGAGGTCCTTGGCCTCCTTGAGGCCGAGCGAGGTGAGCTCGCGCACGACCTTGATGACCTGGATCTTCTTGTCGCCAGCGCCGGTCAGGACGACGTCGAAGCTGTCCTTCTCCTCGGCAGCAGCGGCCTCGCCACCGGCAGCGGCGCCACCAGCGGCGGCCGCGACGGCGACAGGAGCGGCAGCGGAGACGCCGAAGACGTCTTCCATCTCTTTGACGAGCTCAGAGAGCTCAAGGGCCGGAGCGCCCTTAACCCACTCCAGAACGTCCTCACGAGTGATATCGGCCATGATGTCGTTCTCCTTCTTGGATCGATGACTCCCGGCGCGCGACCTCGCGTCGCCGGAGTACCTACATTCTCGGTCGTGCTATGCGGCGGCCTTCTGATCGGCGACCGCCTGGACAACGCGTGCGAACGCGCCGGCCGGTGCGTTCGCCATGGACATGAACTGGCGCACCGGGTTGAGCATCGTGCCCATGAGCTTCGCGATGAGCTCCTCGCGGGACGGCAGCGAAGCAATTGCCTTGACGCCCGAAGCGTCGACGAGCTGCTCCTGGACGTAGCCGCCCTTCACCTCGAGCGCTGGGTGGTCCTTGGCGAAGCCAGTGAGCGCCTTGGCGGGGCCGACGGGATCCCCTTCGACGAAGAGGAACGCGGTCGGACCTTGGAGCATCTCGTCCATCTCGGGAAGACCGAGTTCCTGCAGCGCGATGCGCGTGAGCCGGTTCTTGTAGACGGAGAGTTCGCCGCCCTGCTCTCGAAGCTTGTTGCGGAGTTCCTGCATCTCCTTGACGGAGAGGCCACGGTAGTCCGTCAGGATGAAGGCCTGAGAACCACTGATGCGCTCGCGGATCTCCGCGATGATCGTTTCTTTCTGTGCTGTGGGCATACACTTCCCTCCTTTCCTGCGCATGCACGCCCCTGCTGGCCCGGGTGGGCCATTCGGAGCCGCGCACGATCCGGTCTTCTGACCGGAAACGAAAGCGGCCTCCGCGCCGGAAGGCAACGGAGGCCGCGAGCAATCGATCTGCAACGCCGCGCGATCAAGCGCGACGATTCTGCGGCCACCTCGGCCGGCGGTCACCCTTTACACCCTCGTGGGTACCGGCTGTCTTCGGCAGCGGTCGTACATGCAAGATGTCAAGCGACGTCGTAGTATCCGCGCCCGACGCGATCGCGTCAAGCTGCCGCCACGTCGCAGGCGGCGTTGCCCGGGGCTAGCCCTCGAGCAGGTTGCGCGTGACGCCCGGGTCCACC
Organism: Coriobacteriales bacterium; assembly: GCA_016213085.1. Lineage (GTDB taxonomy): Bacteria > Actinomycetota > Coriobacteriia > Anaerosomatales > JACRBU01 > JACRBU01. Next base: position 3,998 of record JACRBU010000170.1, on the reverse strand, counting down.
TTGATACCGGGACCCATCGTGGTCGTCACCGTGATCGACTTGATGTACTTGCCCTTCGCCGAAGCCGGCTTCGCCCTCAGGATCTCATCGAGCACGGTGCCGTAGTTCTCAACGAGCTGCTGCTCGGTGAAGGAGCGCCTACCGATCCCGACATGGCAGATGCCGAACTTGTCTGCGCGGTACTCGACCCGGCCGGCCTTGAGCTCCTTGATCACGCGGCCCACGTCCTGGGTCACGGTTCCGAGCTTGGGGTTAGGCATCAGGCCACGGGTACCGAGGATCTTGCCGAGACGGCCGACCTTCGACATCTGGTCCGGCGTCGCCACGGTGGCGTCGAAGTCAAGGAACCCTCCCTGGATCCGCTCGACAAGGTCGTCACTGCCGACGACATCGGCGCCGGCGGCCTCGGCCTCGCGCGCCTTGTCGCCCTGTGCGAAGACGGCGACGCGGACCTCCTTGCCGGTGCCGTTGGGCAGCGACACGGAGCCGCGTACCTGCTGGTCCGCCTGGCGGGTGTCGATACCGAGGCGGAAGTGCGCCTCGACGGTCTCATCGAAGTTCGCGGTCGCAGCCTCTTTGGCGAGCGTCGCGGCCTCGAGCGGAGTGTAGAGCCGGTCGTGTTCGATCCTGGCGCGCGACTCCCGTTGCTTCTTTCCGAGCTTGGCCATGGTGGTACCTCCCGTGTGGTTCAGCGGGCCGGCCCGGCCCTCCCACGTCAAGCGCGACGCCCTCGCCGCGCATCGAACAACTAGTCGCCGATCTCAATGCCCATCGAGCGGGCGGTGCCGGCGACGACCTTCATCGCGGCGTCGATGTCGTTGGCGTTCAGGTCCGGCATCTTGGTCTCGGCGATCTCTCGGAGCTGGTCCTTGGAGATCGTGGCGACCTTCTGCCGGTTGGAGGCCGGGGAACCCGACTCGATGCCCGCCGCCTGCTTGAGCAGCACCGCCGCCGGCGGGGTCTTCATGATGAAGTCGAACGACCGGTCCTCGTAGACCGAGATCTCGACCGGGATGATCGTGCCCATCTTGTCCTGCGTGGCAGCGTTGAACGCCTGGCAGAACTGCATGATGTTCACCTGGTGCTGCCCGAGCGCCGGGCCGACCGGCGGTGCCGGGTTGGCTTGGCCGCCCGGGATCTGCAGCTTGATGAAGCCGATGACTTTCTTGGCCACTGTCCTCGTACCGTCCTTCTCTTCACGCCCTCGGCGTGCTCGGTTCTTCTCTATCGCACGGCCGATCGGGAGAAGCGCCCGCGGTGTTGTGCCCGCAGCCCGGTCGGACCGATTGCGTCCTAAAGCTTGGCGACCTGGTCGAAGGAGAGCTCGACCGGCGTCTCCCTGCCGAAGATCGACACCATTACCTTGACCGTCGCCTTGTCGAGGTTCACCTCAGAGATGATTCCGTCGAAGTCCGCGAACGGACCGGACGTGACCTTGACGGCCATGCCTTCATTGAAGTCCGTCGACGTGCGGGCCTTCACGCCCGGCTCAGTGCGACGGGCGATGCGATTGAACTCCTCGCGCGACAGCGCGACGGGCTTGCCCTGCGAGCCAACGAAGCCGGTGACACCAGGCGTGTTGCGCACGACGTACCAGGAGTCGTCGTCGAGCTCCATCTGAACGAGGATGTAGCCTGGAAAGACCTTCTTCTCCTGCGTGACCTTGCGGCCCCCGGCCTTCAGGTCCGTGACCGTCTCGGTCGGCACGCGCACCTCGAAGATCTTGTCTTCCATGCCCATGGACTGGATCCGGTGCTCGAGATTCGTCTTGACCTTGTTCTCGTATCCCGAGTACGTGTGGATGACATACCAGCGACGCGCCATGCTAGCCGCCGATCCGGTTGATGAGCTTCAGGACCTGGATGACGATCTGGTCGGCCACCAGCGTGAAGGCGATGAAGAAGATCAGCGTGACCACCACGACGACGCTCGAGTTGACGACCTCGGAGCGTGTCGGCCAGACGACGCGCTTCATCTCCGTGCGCACGTCCTTGATGTAGGTGACGAGCCCCCTGTACCAGCGGACAAGGAAGAACCCCGACGGGCCCTGTGGCTTCGCAGGGGTCTTGGAGGTCGCCTTCGCGGGCTTGCCGCTGGCCCCCTTGCCCTTCACCTTTGAATCGTCCGGCGCGGTCGTCGCCTTCGCCATCGTTCATCCATCCGTTTCTGCGGCCACGTGAGGGGCCGCCTACCATTTGAACGCCGCGGTCACACCCGCGACGGCGATTCTCTGGCAGGCCAGGAGGGGCTCGAACCCCCAACATCCGGTTTTGGAGACCGGCGCTCTACCAATTGGAGCTACTGGCCTGCGTCAAGGCACAATCCAGACTAGCGAGTCTCCTTGTGCACCGTGTGGGTCTTGCACCACTTGCAGTACTTCTTGAACTCGATCCGCTCCGGATTGTTCTGCTTGTTCTTTGTGGTCGTGTAGTTGCGGCGCTTGCACTCCGTGCAGGCCAGCGTGACCAGGTTGCGCATCGATCGACCTTTCTGAGATGCGCCGACGCACTCGGAGCGCAGGCGCGGTTGGGTACTCTAGCACCCGTTTTTCGCTGATGTCAAACCGCCTACCCGCCTGTTCGCGGGGGCGAAACGCGGGCCCGGCGATCGTCTCGCCGGGCCCGCCGTCGCGTCGTAGAGAGGATCGCCGCGGCATGAGCTGCTCGCGCAGCGAGTCTGCTCGATGCCGCGGGCAGAACGACGCCCAAGGTCGTCGTTCTGCTACGTGATGATCTTGGTGACACGACCCGAGCCCACGGTGCGGCCGCCCTCGCGGATTGCGAAGCGCAGCCCCTCCTCCATGGCGATCGGGGCGATGAGCTCACCGCGGATCTCGACGTTGTCGCCCGGCATGACCATCTCGGTGCCCTCCGGAAGGTGGGCAACACCGGTCACGTCAGTGGTACGGAAGTAGAACTGCGGACGGTACCCGTCGAAGAACGGGGTGTGGCGACCGCCTTCGTCCTTGGTCAGAACGTAGACCTGACCCTCGAACTCGGTATGCGGGGTGATCGAGCCCGGCTTGCACAGGACCTGCCCGCGCTCGATGTCGGTACGAGAAACACCGCGGAGCAGCACGCCGATGTTGTCGCCGGCCTGTGCCTCGTCGAGAAGCTTGCGGAACATCTCGACGCCCGTCACAACGGTCTTCTGGGTGTCGCGGATGCCGACGATCTCGACCTCGTCGCCGACGTGGACGACGCCACGCTCGACACGGCCGGTCGCGACGGTACCGCGACCCGTGATCGTGAAGACGTCCTCGACAGCCATGAGGAACGGCTTGTCGATGTCGCGCTCGGGCATCGGGATGTAGCTGTCCAGGGCGACCATGAGCTCGTCGATCTTGGCCTGCATGTCGGCGTCACCCTCAAGAGCCTTCAGGGCGGAGCCGGCGATGATCGGGGTGTCGTCACCCGGGAACTCGTACTCGCTCAGAAGCTCGCGAACTTCCCTCTCGACGAGCTCGAGGAGCTCGGGGTCGTCGACCATGTCGACCTTGTTGAGGAAGACGAGGCTGTAGGGCACGCCGACCTGACGGGCGAGCAGGATGTGCTCGCGGGTCTGCGGCATGGGGCCGTCGGCGGCGGAAACGACGAGGATCGCGCCGTCCATCTGCGCGGCACCGGTGATCATGTTCTTGACGTAGTCAGCGTGGCCCGGGCAGTCGACGTGAGCGTAGTGACGCTCATCGGTCTCGTACTCGACGTGAGCGATGGCGATCGTGATACCGCGCTCGCGCTCTTCGGGCGCCTTGTCGATCTGGTCGAACGGCGTGAAGTCAGCAAAGCCCTTCTCGGCCTGGCGCTTCGTGATCGCCGCGGTGAGCGTCGTCTTACCGTGGTCGAAGTGGCCGATGGTGCCCACGTTGACGTGAGGCTTGTCACGAACGAACTTCTCCTTTCCCATGTCCAGGTCCTCCCAAACAAAGACCACGCCACAGAAACCTGCCGACCGCGCTGCACGGGCCCCAACCGGGACCCGGAGTCTGACCGGAGCCT
>JACRBU010000169.1 GCA_016213085.1 Coriobacteriales bacterium | reverse complement strand
TGAAGACGACGGCAACGCCGTCGAGTTCGCTCTCGCGATGGAATCCGCAGGAGCCGCCGGACTGGCCGTGCACGGGCGGACCCGCGGCCAGATGTACAAAGGCCGCGCCGACTGGAACATCGTCGCCGAGGTGAAGCAAGCGGTCTCGGTCCCCGTCATCGGCAGCGGTGACGTCTTCAGCGCCGATGACGTCGTTGCGATGCTCGCCGAAACCGGCGCCGACGGCGTCATGGTCGCGCGCGGTGCACAGGGCAACCCGTGGATCTTCCGCGAGTCGCGCTCGCTCCTGCAGACCGGCGAGCGAGTCGCCCCGCCAACGGCGGTGGAGCGCTTGGAGATCGCGCTGGAACACGCCCGTGAGCTCGTCCGCTATGCGGGTGAGCGAGCGTTCCCGCGGATGCGCAAGCACGTGGCGTGGTACCTGACAGGAATGCCGGGCGCCACGCACGCCAGGGCCCGCGCGTTCGAGTGCGCTACCCTCGCCGATCTCGAGGAGCTGTTCGCAGAATACCGCGCCTTCGTGACACGAAGCGCGGCGTAGCGGCGATGAGCCGCAGCGGCCAGGAGACATCGCTCTACATCCACGTGCCGTTCTGCGTGTCGAAGTGCGCCTACTGCGACTTCGCGAGCGTCTCAGGGAGCTCGCCCGACGATCACACTCGCTTCGTCGATGCTGTTCTGGCTGAGGTGCGCCGCCGCGGGACCGATGGCGTGCTCGACGACGTCGTCACGTTGTACTTCGGCGGAGGCACGCCAACGGTACTCGGAGGCGAACTCGTTCGGCTGCTCAGGGGGATTCGCGAGCTGGTGTCCCTTCGACCGGACGCGGAGATCACCGTCGAGACGAACCCCGAGGTCACGTCCACCGAACTCGTCGGGGCGCTCGCAGACGCGGGCGTGAACCGCTTCTCGGTCGGCGTCCAATCATTCGACGAGGATGCGCTTCGCTACCTCGGCAGATGCCACGACATGCCGATGGCGGTGCGCGCGGCTGCGATCGTGCACGAGTCCGGCCTGCCCTTCTCGGTAGACCTGATCTGTGCGATCCCCGGTCAGCTCGACGGCTCGTGGATGGGAAGCGTGCTCAGAGCGATCTCGACCGGCGCCGCTCACGTCAGCATCTATCCGCTCACGGTCGAGGAGGGCACGCCGCTCGCGGAGCGGATCGCGCGCGGGGAGGCGGCCGAACCGAGTCCCGATGTCGCCGCCCATCAGATGGTTGCGGCCTCCGAGCTGCTCGAGGCGGCTGGCCTCGTCCGATACGAGACCGCCAACTACGCGCGACCGGGGTCCGAGTCTCGCCACAACCTCGGCTACTGGACCGGTCGGCCCTACATCGGCATCGGGCCCAGTGCCGCGAGCATGCTGCCGCTTCCCGACGGCGGGCGGCGTCGCTGGACGGCAACCCGCGACATCACTGAGTGGCTCGCCGCGCCATCGACGGCGCCACACGCCGAAGACGAGGTGCTGAGCCCGGCCGAGGCGCTCCGGGAAGACGCGATGCTCGGCTTGCGTCTGCGCGACGGGATCCTCGGCGAGCTGGCGGCGCGCGCTGGCGTGATCGACGTCCTGGTCGATCTCGAGGCGGCCGGTCTCGTCGAGCACGTTGTGCCCGATGATCACGAGGCGGAGGTCGCCGAGCCTGACCGATGGCGGCTCACCGATCGTGGCTGGCTGCTCGGCAACGAGGTCTTCGCTCGAGTGTGGGCGGGGGAGTAGGCGCGGGGGGCGCGGCCGCATCCGAAGAGGGATGTCCGCAGGCAGCTCGGAGGTGCTAGCGTGTCTTCGGAGGCTATCGACGCGACGAGGAGGAGCGCTTGAAGCGCAGGTGCACGACGGCGGTTGGGACCCTGCTGCTGTGCTGCGGCGTGGTGGCGCTCGCTGTCGCGGTCGCCGGGTGCGTGCCCACCTCACAGCGCACGCTCAAGCAGACCGACGCGTACGGCGCCGAACTCTACCGCGCGCTGACCGAGGCCCAGACCACGCATGGCGAACTGAGGGAACTCGCGAAGGCATCATCCGCCAAGAGCCTCTCGCAGTCCGCCGAGCCGACCGGTGTGACCGCGGTGGAGCTCGAGCGCGCTCGAGCGCTCTCCGCACGCGTGGCGGCAGCCGACGACGAACTAGCGACCATGCAACCTGGTGCCTACGCCGATTCGCGCGAGGACATCGACGAGTACTTCCAGCTGCTGGCCGAAAGCGCTGAAGCCTGGGTGGCGGGGCTTGGCTCACGCGACCCGCGCGCGCTCGAGATCGGGGACCGGAAGGCCGCGGCTGCGAAAGAGGCCCTCGGCCGAATCGCGATCGAAGGCCGGGAGTAGAGGCGCCGGCCCTGCGTGCTCTCGGTGGCGCGCCGTCCGAATCGCGCACCAACCCTCCCGAACGGAGTTAGCACTCGGTATACTTGACTGCCAAAACGCGCAGATACTCCCTGGTGCCGGAATCGAGGTGACATGTCGATGCTCAACGAACGCCGCCGCCGAGTGCTCCGAGCGCTCGTAGCCGAATACATCGCAAGCGCGACCCCGGTCGCGAGCCGGGCGCTCGTCGACCGCTACGACCTCGGCTGCAGCCCCGCCACCGTGCGAAACGAGCTCTCGATCCTCGAGGAGACCGGCTACCTCTTGCAGCCTCACGTCTCCGCCGGCCGAGTCCCGACCGATACCGGCTACCGCAGTTTCGTCGACGAGCTTCTCGCACGCCAGGGGTTCGACGATTCCTCGGACGACGTTCCCGAGCATGCCCTTCAGAGGGCCAACGAAGTCGACGACCTCATGCGCGAGACCTCTGCGTTGCTCACGCGGCTGACCGACTACATGGCTGTCGTCGTGGCCCCGACGGTCTCGCTCGCCCGGATCCGCCGGATCGATCTGCTGTCGCTCGCTCCTCGGAGGGCCCTCGTGGTGCTCATCACGCATCAGGGTCAGGTCGAGAACCGCCACATCGACCTGCCCGACCCCTCGACGCCCGAGCGCATCGCCGAGGTAGAGCGCTCGCTGAATGCCTCGCTCGTCGGCAAGCGCGCGTGCGACGTCCGGCCGATGCGCGACGCGATCGCCTCCGAGCGCCGTTACCCCGGAGACGCGCTGGTCGTCCGCCTCATGGACGAGCTTCTCGACTGCCTCGACGAGGCCGACCGCGACCGCCTCTACCACGTCGGCGTGCCGGCCCTTCTCGCGCAGCCCGAGTTCCACGATGCCGAGCGCGTTCGGCCGCTCCTCGTCGTCCTTGAGGACGGCGTCGCCATGCTCGACTCCCTGTCAGACGCAGCAGGGGAGAACGGCGTGGCGGTGAGCATCGGCAGCGAGAACCGTCGCGAGGAGCTCGGCAACGTCAGCATAGTGGCGACGAGCTACGCTACGTCGGCGTCGGACGGCGTGATCGGCGTCATCGGACCTACCAGGATGGACTACACGCGAGCGATCGCGGCGGTACGAACCGTCGCCAGTCGCCTCGAATCCGCGCTCGGGTAGCGCGCCAGGAAAGGACTCGCACGTGCCTGCAGGTACCAAGGACTACTACGGCGTGCTCGGTGTCGAGCGCACCGCGACTCCCGAAGAGATCAAGCGAGCGTTCCGCCGCAAGGCCCGCGAGGTCCACCCGGATGTCAACCGGGCGGACGACGCTGAGGAGCGCTTCAAGGAGCTCAACGAAGCCTACGACGTCCTGTCGGATCCGCAGAAGCGCGACATGTACGACCGGTACGGGACGGTCGGCCGTGGCGTCGGCGGGCCCACCGGTTACCCGGGCGGCGGCTTCGGCGACGCGGGCGACTTCTTCGGCGGCGGGGTCACGATGGAGGACCTCTTCTCGAGCTTCTTCGGCGGGGTGTACGGGGCACGGGGCGGGCAGATGCGTACCGAGGGCCGCGACATGGTCATGGCGCTCACGATCACCCTTCAGGAAGCTGCCGAAGGCGTGTCGAAGGAGATCACGCTCGATCGCCTCGCTACCTGCGATGTTTGCGGAGGCTCGGGGGCCGGCCCCGATGGCAAGGTCGTCACCTGCCCTACGTGCGGCGGCACCGGTCAGCAGGTGGAGCAGCGCCGCACCTTCCTCGGCATGATGCAGACGGTCGCGCCCTGCCAGACGTGCGGAGCCACGGGACAGGTCATCGAGAACCCGTGCCCGGAGTGCCAGGGCTCGGGACGCGTCCCCGACCGCGAGCGCATCACGCTCGACATCCCAGCGGGCATCGCCGAAGGCCAGCAGGTCCGCGTGCGCGGGATGGGCGAGGCGGGGATCCGGGGCGCAGCCGCCGGCGACCTGCTCGTCAGCATCCGCATCAAGCAGGACGACTTCATCCATCGGCAGGGAAACGACCTGCATTGTTCGGCCCGCGTGACGATCACCCAGGCTGCACTCGGCGCCGACCTCACGGTGTGCGGCGTGCTCGGCGAGGAGAACGAGGTGAGCATCCCTTCGGGCACGCAACATGGTGAGACGATCAAGGTGAAGGGCAAGGGCATGCCGCACCTGCGCGGCGACGGACGCGGCGATCTCTACATCCACATCGACCTCGAAGTGCCGAAGAAGCTCTCGAAGCGCCAGAAGGAGCTCCTCGAGGAGCTCGCCGAGGAATTCGGCGACTCGACGCGTTTCCAGGAGCGTTCGCCCCTGCAGAAGCTCAAGGACTGGCTCACAGGCTGATGGCACGACCGAGGTTCTTTCTCACCGCACCACCGCGCGGGCGTACGGTCGCTCGTGTGCCGCTGACCCCGGAGGACCTTCGGCACGCGGCCGATTCGCTTCGGCTGAGACCCGGCGAGGAGATCGTCGGGGTGGACCCGCGAGGCAACGCCGCGGTCTACGTGCTCACCTCGGTGCACCGGGAGGGCGTCGAGGCTCGCTGGGAGGCCGACGTCGAGCGACCGTGGGAGCCGGACGTCACGCTCGTGCTCGGCATCGCGAAGGGCGCGAAGTTCGACGACGCTGTCGAGGGCGCGATCGAGGTGGGCGTGCGGGCGGTGTGGCCGGTGATGCTCACGCGCGACATCGTGAAGCTCGAAGCGCGCAAACGTGAGGCGCGAGCCGAGAGATGGCGTCGGGTCGCTCTCGCCGCCGCGAAGCAGTCGCAACGCGCTTTCGTGCCGGAGGTCGCCGAGCCCGCCACCCTGCGCGACCTGCTGCCGATGCTTGCCGGCCTCGACGTCGTGCTCGTCGCATGGGAGGAGGCCCTCTCGCACCCGGAAGCGCCGACCGTGGGCGGAGCCCTGCGCGCTGCTGGGGCTTCGGCCGATTCGAGCGTCGCCGTCGTGGTCGGCTCGGAAGGCGGTCTGACCGGCGCCGAGGTCGCCTCGCTGCGCGAGATCGGTGCCATCGCCGTCACGCTTGGGCCGACCATACTGCGCACCGAGACCGCCGGCGTCGTCGCCCCCGCGCTCGTGATCGCCGAGATGCACGAGCTGCATCGCGGAGAGGACCGCTGAGACGCATGTTCGCGCCGCTGAGCGATGGGGTCTCATCATGACTGCGCCGGGTGCACGCATCGGAGTCGCGCTGAAGACGCTCGGCTGCAAGGTCAACCAGGTCGAGTCCGAAGACATCGCCGCCGAGCTTCTCGGCCGAGGAGCCCAACTGGTCTCGGAGGCCGATGCCGCG
>JACRBU010000172.1 GCA_016213085.1 Coriobacteriales bacterium | reverse complement strand
GGCTCGCGGCGCTGCGGGGCAACCGAGCGTACAACCCCGACCTCCAGCTCTCAGCCGTGGAGCGCGTGCGCCGGACGATGGAACGTCTTGGCCCGACCTGCGCGAAGATCGGCCAGATGCTCTCCGTGCGCCCCGACCTCATCCCGCCCTCATTCGCCGCCGAGCTCACCAAGCTGCAGGACGAGATGGCACCGTTCCCGTTCGAGCAGGCGCGCGAGGAGATCGAAGCCGAATTCGGGCAGTCGCTCTCCGAGCTGTTCTCGGCCTTCGACGAGACCCCAGCCGCTGCGGCGAGCATCGGCCAGGTGCATTTTGCGACTCTGAGGGACGGCACCGAAGTCGCGGTGAAGGTCCAGCGCCCCGGTATCCGCGAGATCATCGAGGCCGATCTCGACATCCTTCGGACGCAGGCGAGGCGCATCCACGGGCGGACCGACCTCGGCAAGCGCTACGACGTAGTCGGGCTTGTCGACGAGTTTGCGCGCGTGCTGCATGAGGAGTGCGACTACGTGCAGGAGGGGGAGAACGCGCAGCGGCTCGCGGATGCGTTCGAGGGCGACGAGACCGTGCACTTCCCCGCGGTGCACTGGGAACTTACCTCGGCGACCGTGCTCACGATGGAGCTGATCGACGGCATCCCCTTCAACCGGCTGGAGACCCTCGACGCCGAGGGGGTGAACCGCCACGAGATCGCGCGGCGCGGTATCACCTGCTACTACGAGCAGATCTTCATCCACGGCTTCTACCACGCCGATCCGCACCCCGGAAACCTGTTCGCGATGCCCGACGGACGGGTAGCGTTCACCGACTTCGGACGGACCGGGACGCTCTCCGACGATGCGCGCGGACACGTCGCCGACCTTCTCGTCGCGATCATCGATCAGGACGGCGACGCGGCGGGCGACATTCTCATGGAAGTCAGTCAGGGCGTCGCCGATGTCGACGCGGTCGGGCTCAAGCGCGATGTGACGAACCTGATCATCAAGTACTACGACCTGCGCCTGCACGAGGTTGACACGCGTGAGCTGGTCGTCGAGATCATGTCGCTGATCGGAAGGCGCGGGCTCAACCTGCAGTCGGAGTACGCGCTCCTGCTGACCACGCTCGCGACGATCCAGGCGCTCGGATCATCGGTCGACCCGGAGTTCCACTTCGTCGAGTCGGTCACACCGTTCGCCAGGCGGATCATCGAGGAGCAGATGGCGCCCCCAGCGCTCAGCCGCAACTTTCTCTCGACGTTCCGTCGGACCCTGCGCGCGATGCGCGGGCTCCCCGACAACGTCAATCGCGCGATCAAGCGCGTGGGCGACGGCGACCTCCGCATGACGGTCCGTCCCGGGGGCTATGACCCCCTGATGTCACGTATCGAGCAGACTGTCGACCGCCTCGCCTTCGCGGTCGTCGTCTCGGCATTCGTGATCGCCTGCGCGTGGCTGCTTTCGAGCGACATCCCGATGTGGCTCGAGGTAATCGCCGGCCTCGTACTTGTCGGCTCCTTCGGCGTGGGTGTGAGTTTCTTCCTCTCGACGGTATTCCGTCGCTGGCGTCAGCGTCGGCACGAGGACTGATCGCGCCGGTGGTGGTGCGGCGACCGATCGCCGAATTGCCCTAGCCCCGCCCGAACCCGACGCGAATCGCCTTCTTCGGGCAGATGTCGGCGCAGGTCAGGCACATGAAGCACTCCGTCTCGCGCATGTCCCCTCGCGCGACCATCGACTCGACATCGAGTTGCATCGGGCAGTTGCGCGTGCATGTGCCGCACGACGAGCACGCTCCCGAGTCGGCGTTGAGCTTGAGCCTCGGGATGCGCGCCAGGTGCCCGAGCTTCTCCCCGACGATCCCCCACACGCCGAAGGGGCAGAGGTTGCGGCAGAAGCCGCGTCGCCCGAGCCCGAGTGGCGCGAGCGTGAAGCCGACGAGGGCGAAGTACGTGACGAGATTGCCGGCCTCCGAGACAGAAACGCCGTACTCGGTCATGTAGAGCGGGTCGAACCCTCTCCATCCGCCGACTGAGATCGCGACGCCGACAACGGCACCCGCCCACGCGGTCCACAGCGCGTACTTCACGACCGGCAGGAAGCGCACACGGCGAAGCGGCCTGTAGCCGACGGTTTCGGCGGCCTGCTGCAGCCCGTTGAAGGGGCACGCCCACCCGCAGAACGCCCGACCGCAGACGAGCGAAGTCGCGAAGACCGCGAGCCAGAACGCGAGCGAGAACGTCGCGATGCGCTCGGCCGTTCCCTGGGTCATCAGGTACGGCGAGTAGTAGTTGAGCGTGACGGGCAGCGCCAGGAAGAACGCGAATACGAGCAGGCGGCGCAGTGTCTGGCGACGTGACCTCATCGTGACTCTCCCTTGCGGGTCTTGGGCTTCGAATGTGGGGCCTTGCGGGGCTTCCGCTCGCGCGCGTCGCTCGGCGTGGCCGAAAGGCCCGCGAGATGCGCATCGACCGCAGCGACGATCATCGCCTCGAAGTCGCCGTCGATCTCGGCGAGGTGCTTCGCCCGCAGGTGAACGTGACCGTCGACGAGCGCCCAGCAGCCGTACGCGATGCCGGAGGCACCCACGCTGGCGCGGTCGACGAGCGAGCCTTCTGCAAGTCCGGCGGTGCAGGTCTCGACGATCGTCGTGAAGGGAGCTGCAACCGAGACGTACTCCTCCCACGAGTGCTTCGGATTGCGAAGGCAGTCGAATACGAGCGCGTACTCCGCAGGCTTGTCGTGGGCGAATCGGAGGTACTCCGAGCAGAGCGCACGAAGTCTCTCGGGCGCGGGGGCGGCGGGTACCTGAGCGAGGTAGCCTGCGAGTTCGCCGATGGCCTGCATCGCGATCGCCGCCAGCAGGTCATCGCGGCTTCCGAAGTGGTTGTAGAGCGCTGAAGGGGTGTAGCCGGCGGTTCTGGCTACTTCGCGGAGCGAGAAGGCGTCAGGTCCGACATCGATCGCATGCGCGAGAGCCGCCTCCATGATCTCGACTCGCGCTCGCGCTCCTCGGCGCGTCGCGCTGGGGAGCGTGACGGGGGGACGGCTAGTCGGCGATTCCACGGGGCCTCTAAATGAACACAGTTCATAAAACGAACAGTGTTCATATTAGCACCCGCGGTCCCGCTGTCAAGCGAGCCGTTCGAACTCTCGCGCGAGCAGGTCCATCAGCAACCCGTCGCGCCACTTGCCGTCCGGTCCGAGCTCGTACTCGCGCATGATCCCGCTTCGCTTGAAGCCGGCCTTCTCGTACGCCTTGATCGCAGGGGTGTTCGCAGCCGCGGGGTCGATGTAGATCCGATGGTGTCCACCGACGTCGATAAGCCACGCGATGAGCGTCTTGAGCACCTCGGGTCCGAGGCCCTGTCCCCGGAAGTCGACATCGAGTGCGATGTCGATGCCGACGGCGAAGTAGTCGCGCCACAGGTCTTCCGAGTACATCACGAGTCCGATGAGGCGCCCGTCGTACTCGATTGCAAGTGAGACGCTCTCCTCGTCTTCGAGGATGTCGCTTCGCAGCGCCGCCTCGGAGTGCACCGGCCACCATTCGGCGACTCCCGGTTTGGCGAGGATCTGCGCGACGGCGAGCAGGTCGGTCTCCTCGATCGGGCGCAACGTGACGCGCGGGCCGACGAGCAGTTCGGGACGCGGTCGCGATGCAGGATCGATGCGCTGGAACTCCTCGCGGGCGATGTCGTCGGCGAAGCGGGGCATGCGGCCTCCCAGGGCGTGAGCAGATGGTAATCTGTGCAGAAGATTCCCGAGGGAAGGGTCGGCGTGAAGTACTGCGTGGTGATTCTCGACGGTGCATCCGGCTGGCCCGTGGCCAAACTCGGCGGAAAGACGACTCTCCAGGCGGCGGCCACGCCCCATCTCGACGAGCTGGCGGCCTCCGGCATGCTCGGCATGGCGGCTACCGTTCCGCAGGGCTTCGAGCCATCATCTTCGGCTGCCTGTACGTCGATCCTGGGGTACGACCCGGTCGCCGACTACGTCGGACGCGGCGCGATCGAGGCGGCAAGCATGGGGATCGAACTGGGTCCCGACGACGTCGCCTTGCGCCTCAATCTCGTCACCATCGCCGACGGCAGGATGGCGAGCTACGCCGCCGGCCATATCCAGACCGAGGAGTCCCAGGCGCTCGTCGCCTCTCTCGCCGAGACCCTCGACGACGACGTGTTCCGGCTGTTCCCCGGCATCGCCTACCGCCACATCCTCGTGGTGCGCGGACACAGCGAGCTGCTCGACGTCGCGTACACGCCGCCGCACGACATCAGCGGCAAGCGCATCGACCGCTTCGTCCCGCGCGGGGGAGGTGCCGATCTGCTCCTCGAGTATATGGAGCGCGCGAAGCCGATCCTGCGCGCGAACGGCGTGAACCGTTGCAGGATCGCCGAAGGAGAGCTACCGGTGACCGATGTGTGGCCGTTCTGGCCTGGCGTCACTCCCCAGGCGATGCAGCCGTTCGCGGCGAAGTACGGTGCGTCCGCGGCGATGACGAGCGGCGTCGACCTGCTGGGCGGCCTCGCGGTCCTCTTCGGCATCGAGCGTCTTGCGATCCCCGGCGTCACGGACGGCGCGGACAACGACTACGCGGCTCAGGCTGAAGGCGCGCTCGCGGCGCTCGACTACCACGACGTCGTCGTCATTCACGTCGAGGCGCCCGACGAGGAGGGGCATGCGGGCAGTTGGGAAGGGAAGGTCGAGGCGATCGAGGCGATCGATCGTGAGGTCGTTGCTCGCGTGAGGGAGTACGCCGCCTCGACGACGATGCGCATCCTTGCGATGCCCGACCACCCGACGCCCGTCGAGATCAAGACCCACGTCGGCGAAGCCGTGCCGTTCGTTCTTGCGGGACCGGGCATCAGCCCGAACGGCTCTGAAGAGTACGACGAGGAGGCGGCCCGGGAGACCGGGGTCCTTGTCGACCCGGGCTACCGGATGATGGACCTCCTGCTCGGACGCCAGCCCTAGATCTTCCCGGCGAGCACCCTGCCGAGGCATGCGGCGCTGTCGCGCTCGGTCCTGCCGATTCGAAGTCCGCCGAACCAGTCCTTGGCCACGGCCACAGACCCGATCGTCTTGAATCCGCCGAGACCGAGCGCTTGCCGCAGCGCCCTGATGGGCCCGGTCGCCTGGCTGAAGAAGGTCGCGATGGGCTCCGGCGACTTGCAGGCGGTGATGATGATCGCGCGGCGGACCTTGTCCGGGCCTGCGGCTGCCTTGGCCTCGTCAGAGCCGAAGTAGCCGGCCAAACGCTCGACAAGCGCCTGAGTGGGGGCCGCGTCGCGACCCTTGAGCCCCGGAGTGCCGACGATGACGCCGTCTGCCCTCTCGACAGCGGCAGCGACCGCGGGCAGGTCATCGGAGATCTTGCAGACACCGTTTCCACGGCAGATCCCGCAGCCGGTGCACGTTCGGATTTCGAGGTCGGTAAGCCTGAGCCGCTGAACGTCAGCTCCTGCGGCTTCTGCAGCGCGGGCCGCCTGCTCGACTGAGGCGGAGACGACCCCTTTGCGCCTGCTCGCATCGATTGCGACGATCCTCACAGCCCCCTCCTTCTACGTTCGACCGCAGTTCCCTGTCTCTAGCGCCGTCCGATTCGTCGACCTTTGCGCCGGGCTCCGCCGGACGACGTGTCTTCGAGCAGTTCGATGGAATCGTCGAGCCAATCGATCGCCGCGCGCTGCGTCGCCATCGCCCCGTTCAAGGCAAGAAGCCGAACCGCCGTCGTCCGCTCGCCGAGGGACGTGTCGCTCGATTGGTTCGTGGCGTGGACGCGCAACGCGTCGAGCTTCGACTGATGCTCCAGACGGGCGGCGGCGAGAACCTCGCGAAGCTCCGGGTCGTCGAGGTCGCCGGAGAACCCGAGTTGAAGCAGAAGGGGGTCTCGCGTCGGGGGAAGCGGGTGGGGGCACTCGACCCACGCGTCGAGCTGCTGACGGCCGATCGGAGTGATCTCGTAGAGGCGGCGGTCAGGGCGACCCGACTGGCGGCGCGTTCTCGACTTCACGGCCTTGCCCCGCGAGAGGCGCTCGAGCGTCCGATAGATCTGAGCCTGGTCGGCACTCCAGAAGGCCGATGCGGCTCCTTCGAAGCAACGGGTCTTCAGGTCGTAGCCGGAGCGCTCGCGCTCGGCCAAGAACCCAAGGATCGCGTGATCGAGGGACACCGTTTCCTCGCCTCCGTCCATATATGACAAGACAAATATAGGACAACTCATATACAAGGGCAAACGGTATGAAGCACGAGTTGAGGTTCCGATTGAATCAGCAGCTCAGAGGCCCGACGTGAGCCTCGAGTGGGGGTCGATAGCGCTGGTGGGTCGGCCTACTCGCCGAACTGGGCCTCGTGGAGTCGGGCGAAGGCCCCGCGGGCCGCAAGCAGCTCGGAATAGGTGCCGTCCTCGACGATGAGGCCGCCCTCGACGACCACGATCCTGTCGGCGTCGCGGACCGTCGAGAGCCGGTGCGCGATGATGAGCGCCGTGCGGCCCTCAAGGATCGCGTGGAGCCCGTCTTGGATCAGTCGCTCGGTACGCGTGTCGACCGAGGAGGTCGCCTCGTCGAGGATGAGGATCGCGGGGTCGGCGAGGATCGCTCGGGCGAAGGCGATCAGTTGGCGCTGTCCGGTCGACAGCGTCGCACCGCGCTCGCCGACGTCGGTCGCGAAGCCCTGGGGCAGGGCGTCGATGAAGTCGAGCGCTCGCGCGGTCTCGGCAGCCGAGCGCACGTCACTCTCGGTCGCGTCGAGGCGTCCGTAGCGGATGTTGTCGGCGATCGTCCCGGCGAACAGGAACGGCTCCTGCAACACGATCCCGAGTCTCGAGCGCAGGGAGTGCAGCGTGACGTCGCGCAGTTCTCGGCCGTCCACCGAGACCGTTCCGTCGGTCGGGTCGTAGAAGCGCGCGACAAGGTTGATGAGCGTCGTCTTGCCGGCGCCCGTGGGACCGACGATCGCGAGGGTGGAGCCGGGCTCGACGTCGAGGTCGATTCCGTGAAGTACCTCGGGCCCGCTTTGATAGCGGAAGTACACGTCATCGAAGGTCACGCGCCCCTCGATTCGCCCGAGGTCCTCTGCCGTCGACGAGTCGACGATCGTCACCGGAAGATCGAGCAGCTGGAAGACGCGCTCGGCGCCGGCAAGCGCCGCCTGGGTCTCCGCGTAGAGCGAGGAGAGCTGCGACACGCCGTTGAAGAACGCGCGCGCGAACCCGAAGAACGCGACGACGACGCCGATGGTGATCGTCCCTTCGGCAGCCAGGTAGCCGCCGAGCGCGGCGATCATGGCCGTCGCCGCGGTCGAGATGATGGCGAGCACCGGGGAGAACGCCGACGAGACCGCCGCCGCCGAGACGTTCGCATCTCGATTCGCAGCGTTGCGGTCGGCGAACTGCATCCGGTTCGCGGCCGTGCGGTTGAAGGCCTGCGCCACCTTGATGCCGGCAAGCTCCTCGGCAAGCGTCTGGGAGACGTCACCGATCGATTCCTGGCGCTTGCGGAACGCCCGTCGCGCGACCATGCCGAACAGCCGCGACACCCCGAGCATCACCGGCACGACGAGAAGCGTGGCCAACGCCAGGACCCAGTTGATCCAGAGCATCGCGACGAGCGTGGCAACGAGCGCGAGCGTCGAGCCGAGAACGCGACGGAACCCCTGTGAAAGGAAGCTGTTGATCTGCTCGATGTCGTTGATGAGGCGGCTCATCAGGTCGCCCGACTCGACCGATTCGTAGTAGCCGACCGGCAGCTCCTGCAGCTTCCCGAAGACGTCGTTGCGCAGCGCGTAGAGCGCGTGCTGTCCGGCCGTGCCGAGCCTCAAGATCTGTTCGCGCTGACCGAGTATGGCGACGAAGCCCACGGCGATGATCGCCAGGGCCGGCAGCACGAGCGCGCGTGCGCTTCCGCCGCTCGCAGCCTGCTTGGTCGCCACGTCGATGATCCATCCGGTGAGTGCCGGGAACGCTGCGTTCGCGATGGATGCGACGACGAGCCACACGATGCCGATCGTGACCTGACCGGTCCAGTCGCGCAGGTATTTCAGCATGCGCCCGGCAACAGCCCACGTGGAGGTAGGGCGGTCCTCCTTGGCAAGCGAGCGCAGCGACACCCAGTGGGCCATCTCAGAGCTCGCCCCCTTCCGGGAGCGTGCAGGCGTCCGGGATCTCGACGCGCTCGTCGCCGACGAGCTGGCTCGCGGCGATCTCGGCATAGAGGCAGGAGCGCTCGAGCAGCTCGGCATGGGTGCCCGAATCGACGATCCGTCCTTGATCCATGACGATGACGAGGTCGGCCTTCTTCGCAGTCGTCAAACGCTGCGCGATGATGAAGCTCGTCCGTCCGGCCATGAGCTCGTCGAGGGTCACGCGCAGCGCTGCCTCGGTCGCCGAGTCCACCGACGACGTCGAGTCGTCCATGATGAGCAGCCGCGGGTCGACCAGGAGCGCGCGAGCGATGGCGATGCGTTGGCGCTGTCCGCCTGAGAGCTTGATGCCGCGCTCTCCGACGCGCGTGTCGTATCCGTCGGGCAGCTCACGAACGAATGCGTCCGCCTGCGCCGCCCTGGCCGCCGCGACGACATCTTCTTCGCTCGCGTCCGGGCGTCCGTACGCGATGTTGTCGCGCACCGAGCCGCTGAACAGCACCGAGTCCTGCATGACGACGCCGATCTGGCTGCGGAGCGAGGGTAGCGTGACCTCGCGAACGTCCCGGCCGTCGATCAGCACCGCGCCGTCGCTGACGTCGTAGAAGCGCGGGATGAGGTTGACTGCGCTCGTCTTGCCGGATCCGGTCGCCCCGACGATCGCGACGGTCGTGTCGGGCGCGACGGAGAAGGAGAGATCGGTGAGCGTGGCGCGATCGGCGCCCGGGTACCGCAGGGAGACATCGCGGAACTCGACCCGTCCGTCGATCTTCGGAAGCACCTCGGCGTCCGCTTTCTCGACGACGTCTTCGGCGGCATCGAGGATCTCGAAGAGCCGCTCGGCCGAGGCTCCGGCGCGCGCGATCTGCTGGGCGCCGAACCCGATGATGAAGATCGGCTGGAGCAGCAGGAAGAGGTAGCTGGTGAACGCGACAAGCTCACCGACCGTGAGCGTGCCCTGCACGATCTGCACCGCGCCGACCCAGGTGACGAACCCGACGCCGATGGTGCCCATGCCGAACAGCAGGGGGAACGCGTTCGCCACGGTCGTCCGGACGGTAAGCCCGGTCTCGAGCAGGTCGGTGTTGGCGACGTCGTAGCGTTCTCGCTCGAAACCCTCGCGTGCGAACGCGCGAACGACGCGCACGCCGGCGACGTTCTCCTGGAGCACGGTGTTCAGGGTGGCGAGCTTCTGCTGGGAGAGCTTGAACATCGGGCCGAGCTTGCGAACGAACACCAGCAGGATCGCGAGGACCGCGGGGATGACCGCGAAGGACACGAGCGCGAGCGCCACGTTCATCCGAAGCAGGAGCACGATCGCGCCCACGAGGAGCAGCACCGCCGAGATCGCCTGCACGAGTCCTCCGCCGACGAAGTCGCGAACCAGATCGACGTCACTCGTGACCCGCGTGATGAGCTGCCCCGTCTGGGCCCGGTCGTGGTACGCGAAGCCCAGGCGCTGGAGCTTGTCGAAGATGACGTTGCGCATGTCGAACGCGGCACCGTGGCTGGCCTTCGCGCTCCAGAACCCCTGGACGAACGTGGCCACGCCGCCGGCCACGGCGACCGCGAGCAGGATCGCCGAGAGGCGGAAGATCAGTTGGATGTCGCCGGTCTGGATGCCCTGGTCGATGATGCGCCGAAGGATCTGCGGGCCGATCAGGTCGGCACCGGCGGACAGCAGCGTGGCGCCCACCGCGCCGACCGCGTACGGCCAGTACGCGCGCATGAACCGAAGGGACCGAAGGAGGGCTGAGGACACGAAACCTCCACGAAGGAGTGGACGTGTGGATTCTACCCGAGGGTGCGGGCGCGACGGGCCGGCCCGCGACGCGAAACAGCCCGGCCGGGTCGCCGGGCTGTCTCAGGAAGGGAGAGAGAGGAATGGCCGGCCGGCTGCCACTCCGGCCGAAGGACCTACGACCTAAGCACGTCGGCGATCCGCTCGAATTCGTCGATGGTGATCTCCCCGCGCGCGAGACGCCCGCGAAGAAGATGGATCGCTCCGTCGATCGGAGAGACGTGGGCGAGCGATGGCACGGGCGATGCACCGAGCGCGGTGATGGCGAACACGATGACCGCGGCAGCGAGTATCAGTCCCAGGAACACCTCGAACTCCTTTCGTCGCGGGGATCGTCCTTGTGAGGGAGGTGGCGCGCGCCCCGCGGGCTCGACGGGCGGAGCGGCGCCGTAGGGAGAGTGTGCTTCGCGCCTGTGGAGCAGAAGTCACGGTCGTATGGAGAATCTGTGGACGCGAGGACGTTCGGCGGCGCCTTGCTTGCGAGCCGCGGCCCGGTGATGCGCCGACGCCGCACGTTACGGATATGTAGCCAGATGCACGTACCTGACGCCGCTGGGATTGGCTACACTGAGCCCATGACCAAATACTGCTACGAATACGCACGCCCCGCGTTCTCCGTGGACGTCGTCGTCCTCGCCGGCCCCGTCGGCGCGCGCCGCATCCTTGTCGTCCGGCGAAACGTCGATCCCTTCGGCGGGATGTGGGCGCTTCCCGGCGGCTTCGTCGACGAGGGCGAGCGCCCCGTCGAGGCGGCGCGCCGCGAACTCTGCGAGGAGACCGGTCTCGTCTGGGAGGGGCCGATGGTTCCGATCGGGACCTTCGGCGATCCGGGTCGCGACCCTCGCGGCTGGACCGTGAGCGCCGCGTTCCTCGCCGACCTCGGACTCGAGACTCCGCTCGTCGTCGGCGGTGACGATGCCGCCGAAGCCAAGTGGATGTTCATCGACGAGCTGCCGTCGCTCGCGTTCGACCACGACGAGATGGTCGCCGCGGCCGTCTGGCGCCTCGGCGAGAAGGTCGAAGCTCCGGTCGAGTAGAGCCCTGCCGGCCCCCTCGCGTTCGTGCCCGTCCGATGCTAAGGGACGCACATGCCTGACATCCTTATGAGACTCGGTCGTGAAGTCCTCGTCGTCGAAGGCGCGATGGGGACGATGCTCCAGCGTGCGGGCCTCCCCGCGGGCGAGTGTCCCGAGTTCCTCAACGTGACCGCGCCTGACATGGTCGCCGGAGTCCACAAGCTCTATCGGCTTGCTGGAGCGGACTGCTGCATCACGAACACCTTCGGCGGCTCGCGGCCCAAGCTCGATGAATACGGCCTCGGAGACAGAGTCGAGGAGCTCAACCGCGCCGCCGTTCGAATCGCCTCGCAGTACGGAGCGCCGCACGTCCTCGCCGACGTCGGTCCGAGCGGCAAGGTGCTCGAGCCCCTCGGCGAGACGACCTTCGACGAGCTCTTCGACGTGTACGCCGAGCAGATCGCCGCGCTCGCGGCCGAGGCGCCGGACGCGATCCTGATCGAGACCATGACCGACATCGCCGAAGCGCGCTGCGCGGTGCTCGCCGCACGTTCGGTGACCGAGCTTCCGGTCATCGCCACGGTCACCATCGGATCAGCCGGGCGTATGGACCTCTCCGGCACCGACGCCGCGACCGCTGCGGTGATCCTCGAGGCCGCGGGAGCGAGTGCGGTCGGCGTCAACTGCGGACTCGGTCCCGAGCAGATGCTGCCGCTGCTCGAAGAGATGGCGGAGGCGACCGCGTTGCCGCTCATCGTGCAGCCGAATGCCGGCATGCCGGTCCTGAACAGCGTGGGCGAGACCATCTTCCCGGGCACGCCGGACGAGTTCTACGAGTGGGCTGGCCGGGCGGCCGACGCCGGCGCGGCGATGATCGGGTCGTGCTGCGGATCGACACCGGCGTTTACCGCCGAGATCGCGGCGGCCGTCTCCGATCGCGATGTCGTCGAGCGCCCCGCACGTTCGGCGGGCGTCGTGCTCGCCGGACCGCGTTCGTGCGTGCGCATCGGCGGCGCACCGGATGCACCGGTCCGCGTGATCGGCGAACGCATCAACCCGACCGGTAAGCCGCAGCTGGCCGCCGAGCTCGCCGAAGGCCGCTTCTCGCTCGTGCGGTCGTTCGCCATCGAACAGCAGCAGGCTGGCGCCGACCTCCTCGACGTCCACGTCGGGGCTGCCGGCGTCGACGAGGTCGCGGTACTGCCCGCAGCGGTGCTCGCGC
>JACRBU010000171.1 GCA_016213085.1 Coriobacteriales bacterium | reverse complement strand
GACTTGAAGAGGTCGCCCACGCTGTCGAGGACGGTCCCGGCCTGACCGCTGATCTGAAGCAATCCGACGGTCGGCAGCGTGTCGGAATAGGCAAGGTAGATCGCGGCGACGAGCACGAGCGCGCTCACCGCCACTCCCA
Source organism: Coriobacteriales bacterium (assembly GCA_016213085.1). GTDB lineage: Bacteria > Actinomycetota > Coriobacteriia > Anaerosomatales > JACRBU01 > JACRBU01. Next base: position 41,069 of record JACRBU010000171.1, on the reverse strand, counting down.
CGACCGCAAGCACAATCGCGCCGGCCCTGCGGCCTATCGTCGACGCGAGGAAGTAGATTCCGAGCACGAGCAGCAGATCGGCGCCGAAACCGATGACGGTCCCGTGCCACCCCAGCAGCAGGGCCCGTGCGGCGATCACCTGGACGAGCGCGGCGGCAACGATGGCTGCTACGAGCAGCCAAGCGCTCGGGTGAGAAGGAGCTGCCGAGCTCTCGAGAACGCCCTCGACCGGACGCCGGGACGCCATCTGCCGCCTGCGCGATGTGGCCTCATTCAGGTTTGCGTCGGTCTCCCGACCGTTCGGGTCGTTCATCGAATGCTCAGCGTCCAAGCTTGTGACTTCCATGTGAACACCGGCGAAGCGTAGCAGGTCATGCGTGCGCGGTGAAGGAAGCGTTGCCTTTCAGCTACCCAGGGTGGAGGGCAATGGCACGGACCCATCGGACAGCTACTAGGAAGTATTGCGTACTTGGTATCTTCTGAGTAGACTTTCGTAGTATGCCACCGCCCGATGACATCCTGACCCAGAACGAGGGCAAGACCCTCGAGTTCAAGCGCGACGTTTCGTCACCGATGCCGATCCTGCGCACGATCGTGGCGTTTGCCAACACCGCGGGTGGGACCGTGCTGATAGGCGTCGAAGACCGAACGCGCGAGGTCATCGGGGTCGCCGACCCGCTCGACGCCGAAGAGCGCATCGTCAGCCTGCTCTCGGACGGGATCTCACCCAGGATCCTCCCGGAGATCGAGGTGATCCCCTGGCGGTCGACCTCGCTTCTATCGATCACCGTCCATCCGGGCGCAGCGATGCCATACCACGTCACGAAGCTGGGCCCCTTGCAGGGGACGTATGTCCGCGTCGGTTCCACCAACCGCGCAGCCGACGGACCGCTCATTGAGGAGCTGCGACGAACGGCGGCCGGGACCTCATATGACGAGGAGCCCGTCGTGGGCCTGACGCCTCGCGCGCTTGACTCGAAGCTTCTCTCCAAGGCCCTGGGACGCCGAGTTGACGCCAGTGCGCTGCGCTCCCTTCGCGCGACGACGGAACACCAGGGCCGATCAGTCCCCACGGTAGCCGGCCTCCTAGCTGCAGGAGGTCCAGAGCGCGCGGAGCGCTTCCCGGACGCGTACCTCATGGCCGGCAGGTTCCGCGGCACGAACAAGAGCACGATCGTCGACACTCGGGACATACGCACCCCGCTCGCGCTGCTACCGGACGAGGCGATGGCGTTCGTGACCCGGAATATCGCCATGGGCGTGCAGATCAGCGGTGTACGTGGCCGCCGCGTCTGGGCCCTCCCCCTGGAGGCGGTACGCGAGGGCGTCACGAACGCCGTCGTTCACGCGGACTACAGTCAGCGCGGCGCACCACTTCGGCTCGCCATATACGACGAGCGGATCGAGATCGACAACCCGGGCATGCTCGTGCCAGGACTGACGATCGCCGACGTCCTGTCTGGAGTGTCCAAGCTCCGGAATCGTGTGATTGGGCGCCTCTTTCGCGAGCTCGAGCTCATCGAGCAGTGGGGCAGCGGCGTTGGTCGCATGACGGCGGCGATGCGGGAGGCCGGTCTGCCGGACCCGGAGTTCGAGGAGATCGGGTTCGGGTTCCGCGTGACACTGCGATTCGAGCGGACCGCCCCGCCCAAGATCGACGAACTCGACCACACGGCGCTGGCGGCGCTCGCGCAGGCCGACGGTCTGTCAACGCGCGACATCTCGGAACGGATCGGACGCACCACGCGCGCGACGCGCCAGCGTCTTGCGCAGCTTGTGGAGCGAGGGCTCGTCGTCGAGGTCGGTTCGGGACCGAACGACCCCAAGCGTCGCTACTTCATCGCCGAAGACGCGGCCAAGTACCTCTAGCGACTACTCGGAAGTCGGCTCGCTTCCGAGCTTCCGAGTTCTCTACCGGATCCGCACCTTGCGGCCCTCGATGATGAGCCGCCCTTCGGCAAGCAGCTGCAGCGCAGCGGGGTACAGCCGGTACTCGACCTCGTGGATCTTGGCCTCGAGCGTCTCGAGCGTGTCGTCTTCGGCGACGTGAACGGGTTCTTGGGCGATGATCGGGCCCTCGTCGAAGACGGCATTGGCGAAGTGCACGGTGACTCCGGTGACCTTGACGCCGTAGTCGAAGGCGTCGGAGATGCCGTGGGCGCCCGGGAAGCTCGGAAGGAGCGCGGGGTGGATGTTGAGGACGCGGTTCGGGAACGCGTCGAGGACTTCGGTTCCGAGCAGCTTCATGTAGCCGGCCATCACCACAAAGTCGACGCCGTGCTCGACGAGCACCTCGCGGACCGCGATGTTGTACGCGGAAGCATCGGGGAAGCTCGTCGGGTCGACGTGTACCGCTGCAACGCCGGCCTGGCGGGCGCGCTCGAGACCGAAGGCCTCGGCCTTGTTGGAGATGACGACTCGGACGTCGACGTCGAGGACGTCCTTGGCAGCCCCGTCGAGAATGACCTGCAGGTTCGTGCCTGATCCCGAGATGAGCACGCCGATCCGGAGCTTGCGGATCGCATTACCCACGGTAGGTCACCTCCCCGGTGCCGGCGACGATGTCGCCGACCTCGTACGGTCGCTCCCCTGCCTCTCGAAGCGCGGCGGCAGCCTTCGGCGCATCGTCCGCGGCGAACACCAGCGCGAAACCGAGGCCCATGTTGAACGTGCGATACGCCTCGTCGACCGGCAGCGCTGCTGCTTCGACCACCGCATCGATGACCTTCGGCACGGGCCACGAGCCGCGCACGAGCGAGGCGTCGACGCTGTCTGGAAGCACGCGAGCGAGGTTCTCGGTCACGCCGCCGCCTGTGATGTGCGCCATGGCCTTCGGCCGGATCCCGGCGTCGAGCAGTGTACGGACCGCTTTCGCATAGATGCGCGTCGGCTCGAGCAGCGCCTCGCCGAGCGTCGCCCCGCCGAGGTCGACGCGCGACAGGCTGAGCTCCTCCTCGCGCCCCTCGACCACGACGCGCCGCACGAGCGAGTAGCCGTTGGAGTGCAGCCCGCTCGAGGGAAGGCCGAGGATCACGTCGCCCGCCTCGACGTTCGAGCTGTCGATGGCCTTGGCGCGATCGACCACGCCGACGCAGAAGCCGGAGAGATCGAACTCGTCGCCGGCCATCACGCCCGGGTGCTCGGCCATCTCGCCGCCGATCAGCGAGCAGCCGGCCTGACGGCAGCCCTCGGCGATGCCGGAGACGATGGCTTCGACGCGGTCGGGGTCGAGCTTGCCGATCGCGATGTAGTCGAGGAAGAAGAGCGGTTCGGCGCCGCTCACGAGGATGTCGTTCGCGCACATCGCGACGAGGTCGATGCCCACGGTGTCGAGGCGCCCGACCAGCCTGGCGACCTCGATCTTCGTGCCGACGCCGTCGGTCGCGGAGACGAGGACCGGATCGTCCATCTCTTTGAACGCGGCCGCGGAGAAGAACCCGCCGAACCCGCCGATGTCGCCGATGACCTCAGGGCGATACGTACTTCGGACCGCATCGCGGATCCGGTCGACCGCTTCGGCCCCCGCGTCGATATCGACACCGGAGTCGCGGTAGGTCGTCGGCCGACGCGAATCGTTGTCGCTCATGAGGTCTCGCCCACCTCCAGGGAGAGCTTGCCGCGCTTGACCGTCTCGGGAATCTCGATCGGATAGACGCCATTGAAGCAGGCGAGGCAGAAGTCCTCGCGCTTGGTGCCGGTCGCGTCGACCATCGCGTCGAGCGAAAGGTAGGCGAGCGAATCGGCGCCGATGAACTCGCGGACCTCCTCGACGGACTTCGAGGACGCGATGAGCTGCTCCTGCGTGTCGGTGTCGATGCCGAAGAAGCAGGGCCAGACGATCGGCGGCGAGGTGATGCGCATGTGGACTTCGGCGGCTCCCGCATCGCGCAGCAGCTGAACGAGCTTGCGGGTCGTGTTCCCGCGCACGATCGAGTCGTCGACGACCACGAGACGCTTCCCCCGGATCGCGTGCGGAAGCGGATTGAGCTTCAGGCGGATGCCCTGCTGACGAAGCGTCTGCGTCGGCGAGATGAACGTACGACCGACGTAGCGGTTCTTCACAAGCCCTTCGCCGAAGGGGACCCCGCTCGCCTGCGCGAAGCCGACGGCTGCCGGCACGCCCGAGTCCGGCACGCCGATGACGAGGTCGGCCTCCACGGGCGCCTCGCCGGCGAGCGCGCCGCCCATCTGGCGTCTCGCTTCGTAGAGCGTGCAGTCGTTCATGACCGAGTCGGGGCGGGCGAAGTAGATGAACTCGAACATGCACAGCGACGGGTTCTCCGCAGGCACGGCCTGCTCGGCCTGAAGCCCTTCGGCGGAGATCTTGATCATCTCGCCGGGAGCGACGTCGCGCAGGTAGGTCGCCCCGATGATGTCGAGCGCGCAGGTCTCGCTCGCGAGCGCCCAGCCCACCCCGTCGATCTCGCCGATGACGAGCGGCCTGATGCCGTAGGGGTCGCGGAACGCGTAGACCGCGTCTTCGGTGGAGAGGACGACCGAGTACGCGCCTCGGATGAGCTCCATCGTGTCGCGGATGCCCGCGCGGATCGACCCGTGCTTCTCCGTGAAGTGGCCGACGAGCGTGGCCATGACCTCGGAGTCGGTGGTGGAGCGGAAGCGGACGCCGTTTGTGCCGCGCAGCTCGTCGCGCAGCTCCACCGTGTTCACAAGGTTGCCGTTGTGCGCGAGAGCGATCACCTGGTGCCCGATCGCCGAGAGATGCGGCTGCGCGTTCTCCCACGAGGTCGACGACCCGGTGGTCGAATAGCGCGTGTGGCCGATCGCCACCTCGCCCGTGAGCGTCGAGAGGTCGTGCTCGCGGAACGCCTGAGACACGAGCCCGAGGTTCTTGGTGGCGGTGACGGTCTCGCCGTCACCCACGGCGATGCCCGCGGACTCTTGGCCGCGGTGCTGAAGGGCTTGAAGTGCGAAGTAGGTAAGCCGGGCTACGTCCTCACCGGGTGCATATACGCCGAAGACGCCGCAGGCTTCCTCGGGATGGTCGGCAGGCGCGGACAGGATCCAGTCCGTGCTGGGGGTCATGCGTGCAGGCACATCCTTACGACAGGGGCGGTGAACGCAGCAAGGATAGCACGCTGAAGGGCCCATCTGCGCCGACCCGCTGGCCTGGGAACATACGTGGTGCCCGCTTGTTGCGACTGCCGAAGGCGGTCGGACGGTTCGGAGCGGGGGTGTGGAGCATGAATAGGTTCGTCACAGGCGCCCTCAGCGTTGGGCTGGTCGCTGCGCTCCTCGCGATCGCAGCGCTCGCGATGCAGGTCGGCGAGCTGAAGGGCGAGGTCGCTCAGACGCGCGCCGCCGCAACGCGCGCGGCCCGTGCGCCGTCGTACCCGCTCGTGGTGGACGGCCGGTCCCCTGCGGTCAGCTTCTCCGACGAGCGCTCACTCGCGCAATACGTGGTCCGCGTGCACGATGACGTGGAGGCGCTTTCGGCGGCCCTGGAGCGCGACATCCACGCGTCTGAGGCCGCCGGCCAGGCGGGATTCGCGAACACTCACGCGGCGATCGACGGCGCACAGCCGCCGGAAGCGCCACGTGCGAGCGATTCGCAGCCCGCGAGCAACCGAAGCGAGCCGTACCTCGGCTATCACGAGTAGGCCTGCGGAGGCGTCGAGCAGAGCGGCCGAGCTCCTACCGGAGCGCGGCCCACTCGTCGAGCGTCACGAAGTCGTAGCCGCGGCTCCGCAGGTCGCGGACGATGCCGGGTACCGCCGCCGCCGTGGGGCGCCGATTCCCGCCGCCGTCGTGCATGAGGATGACGCCGCCCGGTCGAGCGCCTCGAACGGCGCGAGACCGGATGGTTCCTGCCGAGATGCCGGTCCAATCGCGCGTGTCGACGGTCCACATCATCTCTCGCAGTCCGACCGACCGGGCGACCCGGCGGACCCTGGAGCTCGTCGCCCCGCCCGGCGGACGGTACCAGCGTGCGTTCTTGCCGGTCACACGCTTGAGGAGCTTCCGGCAGTTGACGAGCTGCCTGCGGATGGCGCCGTTGCTGAGACCGGTGAGCATCGGGTGAGTCATCGTGTGGACCGCGATCTGATGACCGCTACCGGCGACCCGCTTCGCGGCCGCGCGATGGGACTTCGTGTGCTGGCCGACCATGAAGAACGTCGCCTTGGCGCCCCCACGGTCGAGAGCGCGCCGTACGCGATCGGTCGTCGTCCAGGCCCCATCGTCGAAGGTCAGGGCGACATAGCGCGCCGACACGCTCCGGAATCGCCGAGGGCTCGAGAAGCCCCGGCGGAAGCGACCGTCCCACGAACTCGCCATCGCCTGCACTTTGAATCGACCACGCATCTTCGGCTTGAATGCGACGCGCCAGCGCACGGTGCGCTTGTTGATCCGGCGCTTCGTGGCCTTCCGCGTCCAGCGAAGCTTCCAGCGCCCCTTCTGGTACCGGTAGATGCGCACTCGAACCGTGTCGGACGCAACGATCCCGCCGGAGAACGAGAGCGTGCCGGTCAAGGTGATCGCCCGGTCCTTGCGGATCGCGATCTTGGGCTTGCGGAACTTGACTGCCGGCTTTGGCTTCTCAGGAACCGGCGTCGCCTCCGCGGAAGGTGGCTCGAGGGCCGAAGCCGGCTCGGCGACGTCGGCTTCGGTCGGGACGATGCCTGGGGTCGCGGACGAAGACGCCTCGGGGGTCGTGGCCGCCACGGTCGGCAGTGGCGCTGCGACCGCCACCTCGCTGGCGACGAACGCGAGGGCGAGCAGAGCTGCGATGCCTCGCCGCACCACGGGCCATCAGGCCTTCGTGGCGTTGGTGGCCCGGCGGCCGATGTAGCGCTCGACCAGCCCGACCGCCCGCTCGAAGTCGGCGGCGGAGCGGAACGCGCGCTTGGGAACGATGACCGCCTGCATCGTGCCGTAGAAGACGTAGAAGGCGTCCTGCCCGAGAACGAGGTCGACGACTCCCGGCCAGGCCACCTGAAGCCGGTCATAGCGACCGCCTTCGAAGATGCCGGTCTGGTCGATCACGACCCGCCGGGGCCCGAGCATCGCCGGGTTGCGCCCGGACGCCTGCTTGGCCACCGCCCGCCGAACCGACGCGCGGTGGTAGAAGCCAGCGCCTGCCGCCAGCACCACGCCGAGCGCCACCAGCGCACCGCCGAGCACGTAGTCGCCGAGGAAGATGATGACGCCGCCTCCGACGATGGGAATGAGGCCCCACGCGCGCCACATCCAGACCGACCGGCCGCGCTCGCCGGTCACATGCGCCCACGCGCGGTTGAAGTTGAAGAGATCCTCTTCGGTGATGGTCGCCTGCAGGTCGAGGCGAGGGCCGCTGCGCTTCTGCTGCTCGGCGGGCTCGTCGCCGCTGCCCGACGAAGTCGCCGTCTGAGCTGCTGAGATGGGCTGCGGTGCGTGCGCTGAGGAGGCCTGCTGCCCGGCGACCTGTCCGCTGTCGCGGGCGTGCTCCCTCGAATCCCCCGGTACCTGTTGAGTCGCGGCCTCTTCGCCGTACACGGCACTCCCTTCCTCCCCCTCTCCTCATTACTCCTGCCAGCAGGTTTGCGCAAGTAGGAAATGGGCGTGAGCGGCAAAGAGGCCCCGCGAAGGGGCCTCTCGTGTCATTGAGGGAGGGCTCTCTCGGCAGGCCACCGAGGACCGGACGTGCTAGCCCTCGTAGAGCTCCTCGGCTTGGAGCTGCCCGGCGACGGCATTCTCGAGAGCAGGCACGTAGGCGTCGCGCATGTCCTCGAGCGAGACGCAGATCTTGTTCTCGATCGTGAGGCTCGCACCGCCGACGGTGCCGATCACGCTGTACGGGACGTCGGCGTCGAGCATGAGGTCGACGAACGCCTGCGCGTCCTCTTCGGCGACGCTCACGACGATGCGGCTCTGCGACTCGCTGAACAGCGATGCGACCGGATGCAGGTCGTCGTCGAGCGCGACCTCGGCACCGATCTCGCCGGCGAGGCAGCTTTCAGCGAGCGTGACCGCGACGCCACCTTCCGAGCAGTCGTGGGCGCTCTGCACGTAGCCCAGGCCGATGCCCTTGATGACCACCTGCTGCACCGCCCGCTCGAGCGAGAGGTCGAGAGCCGGTGCCTTGCCGAGCACCTTGCCGTGCTCCAGCTTGAGCCACTCGCTCCCGCCGAGCTCAGGATAGGTCTCGCCGACGAGGATGATGACGTCGCCCTCCTGCTTGAACCCGCACGTCGCGTGCTTGTCGACGTCCTCGAGCACACCGACAAGCCCAACCGTCGGCGTCGGGTAGATCGCCTGGCCGAAGCTCTCGTTGTAGAAGCTCACGTTGCCGCTGATGACCGGGATGCCCCATTCCTTGCAGGCGTCGGCCATGCCGCGAACCGCCTCATAGAACGTCCAGTAGACGTCCGGCTTCTCGGGATTGCCGAAGTTCAGGCAGTCGGTGATCGCCGCCGGCGTTCCACCGGTCGCTGCCACGTTGCGCGCGGCTTCGGCCAGTGCGATCTGGGCGCCGACGTAGGGGTCGAGGTAGCAGTAGCGGCCGTTGCAGTCGCTCGACGCGGCGATGGCGCGCTTGGTGCCCTTGATGCGCAGCACCGCCGCGTCGCACCCGGGCAGGAGCACCGTGTTCAGCATGACCTGGTGGTCGTACTGCTCCCAGATCCAGTGGCGCGAGGCGATGTTCGGGCTCGCGAGGATCCCGAGAAGCGTGTCGGTCAGCGCGGCGGCATCGTTCGGCATCTCGAGTGACATCGGATCGAAGGCCTGGACCTCGTCGAGGTACGCGGGGCGCTCCTTGTCCGGGTGGTAGACGGGAGCTTCGCTCGCGAGCGAATGTGCCGGCATGTCGGCGACGATCGTCTCGCCCTCGCGAACGACGAAGCGCCCGGTATCGGTGACCGTGCCGATGACCGTCGAGCGCAGGCCCCACTTCTCGCAGACCGCGTGGGCGGCGTCGAGATTCTGAGGCGTCACGACGGCGACCATGCGCTCCTGGGACTCGGAGACCATGATCTCGAACGGCTTCATGTTCTCCTCGCGCTGCGGCACCTTGCAGGCGTCGATGTCGAGGCCGACCCCGCCTCGGCTCGCCATCTCGCTCGCCGAGCTCGTGAGGCCCGCGGCACCGCAGTCACCGAGGCCGACGAGCAGCTTCTGGTCGAGCAGCTCGAGGCACGCCTCGATGAGGAGCTTCTCTTCGAACGGGTCGCCGACCTGGACGCTCGGGCGCTTGTCCTCGGCACGCTCGTCGAACTCCTGGCTCGCGAGCACCGACGCGCCGCCGATCCCATCGCGTCCGGTCGTCGAGCCGATGAGCAGCACGAGGTTGCCCGGGCCGGCGGCGACCGCGAGCGTGAGGTTCTCCTCGCGCATGAGGCCGATCGACATCGCGTTGATGAGGCAGTTGCCCTCGTAGGCCTCGTCGAAGTAGACCTCGCCGCCGACCGTCGGCACGCCGAGGCAGTTGCCGTACCCGCCGATGCCGGCGACCGAGCCCTCGAAGAGATAGCGCTGCCTCGGCTTGTCGAGCGTGCCGAACCGCAGCGAGTCGAGCGAGGCGATCGGGCGCGCGCCCATCGTGAAGATGTCTCGGATGATGCCGCCCACACCGGTCGCCGCCCCCTGATACGGCTCGATAGCCGAGGGATGGTTGTGTGATTCCATCTTGAAGGCGACCGCCCAACCATCGCCCACGCCGATGACGCCGGCGTTCTCTCCGGGCCCCTGAAGAACGTACTCGCCCTCGGTGGGGAACATGCGCAGCGCGGTCTTTGAATGCTTGTAGGAGCAGTGCTCAGACCACATCAGCGAGTACATGTAGAGCTCGGTCAGACTCGGCCTCCGTTCCAGGATCTCGCAGATCTTCTCGTACTCAGGGATGGTGAGTCCGAGTTCTTCAGCGAGTTGGGGGGCGAGCTCTGGGGCGAGCGTCTCAACCATGCGGGCGGCTCCTCACGGCACGAAGCTACGGCGACGTCGTCATTGTATGCGAAGCGGGAGCGCGCGACCTGAGTGCCGTGGAGACAAGCTGCACGGCGCGCAAGCTCTCTTCTCGATGACAATATATATGTTGCTTCTGACACCTTATCTGTTGCACAATCAACCGTATGAGAACCGTAGCTGACATCGGACCAGCACTCGTGCAGATACGTCGAGCGCACGGCCTTTCCCAGGCGGAGCTCGCCGCTCGGCTGGGGTTGACGCGTCAGCAGATACAGCGTTGGGAGTCTGTCGCCTACCGCACCACATCGCTCGAACGGGTGGCAGCGGTTGCCGAGGCTCTCGGAATCGATGACGTGCCCGAGCGATGGACGTCACTGGCGGCCGAGAGCGCCGCGGGCTATGGCACGGTCGCCTACCAGTCACGACCCGTGCGCGACCTCGGCGAGGTGATAGCCCGCATCCGCGAGCACGCGCTCGAACTCCAGACGAAGTTCGGAATCACGAGGATCGCGGTGTTCGGCTCCTTCGCGCGGGGGGAGCAAACCGCGGAGAGCGACGTCGACCTCATCGTCGAGCTCAAACGATCGACGCGCCAGAACGTCTTCGGTGCCGAGCGGGAACTCAACGCCATCCTCGGACGCAAGGCGGACACGGGCTCGCTTGAGAGCCTGCGACCAAGAATCCGTTCGCGCGTGGCGAAGGAGCTTGTGGATGCCTGGAGAGCGTGAGTGGCAGGACTACCTGGACGACATGCTCAAGGCCGCCGAACACCTCGTCATCCAGACAGCACACGCGACTGACCGGGAGATCTTCGACGAGCGAGGTCCTCAGTACGGCGACGTACTGTACCAACTCATGGTCATGGGTGAGGCCGCGAAGCATCTGCCAGCGGCGTTCAGGGAATCACACCCCGAACTCGACTGGACCGGCATCATCGGGATGAGAGACAGGATCACGCACGGCTACTTCGCTGTTGTCCGCTAGGTGCTCCTGTCCACCGTCCGCAAGGACCTGCCGTCCGATCTCCCGAAGATCCGTGCCATGCGACCCGGCACGTCCAACGGCGCTTCGAGCTAGGTCGGCATCGACTCCGCGGTGACGTGGTCTTCGCCGGCGACGATCACGACGTCGATATTGCGCGTCTCGCGGCTGATCTTCGTGACGATCGAGCCGTGGAGGATCTCGTCCCAGCGGCTACGCACCGACTGGCCCATCACGATGAACGTGACCTGGTGCGTCCGCGCGAACTCGATGATCTCGGTGGCGATATTGTCGCCGGTCAGTTCGACGAAGTGGCCCCCGAACTCCCGCGTCAGGTTGCGGAGCTGCTCGAGTGCTTGCTCCTCAGCCGCTCCGAGCAGCATGGCGGGCGGCCGCACGTGGATGACCCACAGGTCGCCGTCGAGCCGGTGCGAGAGCTGGTAGCCGCGCCTGACGAGCTTCATGCTCGCGGGTCGTGCGGTGACCGGGACGAGCACGCGATCGTGCACACCCCACGTCTTGTCGACGTCATGCGTTGCGATGAAGCGTTCGAGCTCCTCGTCGACCTCCTCGGTCGTCTTGCGCAACGAGAGCTCGCGAAGGGCAACGAGGTTGCCCTTGCGGAAGAAGTGCGTGAGCGCCTGATCGACCTTGTCCGGCTGGTAGATCGCTCCGCGCTTGAGGCGGTTGATGAGCGCCTCGGGCGTGATGTCGACGAGCACGACCTCGTCGGCCTCGTCCAGCACGCGGTCGGGGATGGTCTCTCGGACACGGATGCCCGTGATCTGCGCGACCACGTCGTTGAGGCTTTCGAAGTGCTGGACGTTGACGGTGGAGATGACGTTGATGCCGGCGTCGAGCAGCTCGTCGACGGACTGCCAGCGCTTCTGGTGACGCGTTCCGGGAACGTTGGTGTGGGCCAGCTCGTCGACGAGTACCCACGCCGGCTTGCGCGCCAGCACGGCATCCGTATCGAGCTCCTCGAACTCCGTCCCCCGGTACGGGACCTTCTTTGTGGGGACCCTCTCGAGGCCCTCCATGAGCGCCATGGTCTCCGGACGCTTGTGCGGTTCGACGAAGCCGATGACGAGGTCTTCGCCGCGCGAGTAGCGGCGCTGGGCCTCGGCGAGCATTGTGTAGGTCTTGCCGACGCCGGCCGCGTAGCCGAGGAAGATCTTGTGGCTGCCGCGCTTCTTCTCGCCGGCCACCGGACCCGTCTTCTGCGTGTCGTCGTTCGCCTGCCCGTCGGCCATGTCCGCCTCCCTCGCGCTACTTGCCGAACTCGTCCAGTGCAATGTTCAGTTCGAGCACGTTGACCCTGGGCTCTCCCAGCAGGCCGAGTTGTCGGCCCTCAGTATGCTCCTCGACGAGCCCCAGCACCTGCTCGGCCGTGAGTCCTCGCGCGCTCGCCACGCGTGCGACCTGCAGCTTCGCTGAAGCCGGCGAGACGTGCGGATCGAGCCCGCTCGCCGAAGCCGTGACGAGATCGACGGGCACGGCGCTCTTCGAGGCGCCCGGGTTGGCCTCCACGACTTCGTCGACGCGCGTTGAGACGTCCCCAGCGAGTCTCTTGCTGGTGGGGCCGAGGTTCGAGGGACCGGACGCGGTGCCGTCGTAGTCGGCCGCCGAAGGCCTCGGGTGGAAGTAGCGGTCCGACGAGAAGGCCTGACCGATCAGGGTGGACCCGACGATCTTGCCGTCGCGCTCGATGAGGCTCCCCGCGGCTTGCCTCGGGAAGGCGACCGCCGCGATCCCAGTCACGACCAGCGGATACACGACGCCCGTCACGAGCAGCGTCACGAATGCCATGCGGATGGAGACGATGAACGCGCGCTTCACGAGCGGCTCCCTAACCCAGTCCGAGTGCGACGATGATCATGTCTATGGCCTTGATGCCGATGAACGGCAGGATGATTCCGCCGAGGCCGTACACGAGCAGATTCCTCCGAAGCAGAGCCCCCGCGCCCACCGGCCGGTAGGCGACGCCCTTCAGGGCCAGCGGGATCAGCGCCACGATGATGAGCGCGTTGAAGATGACCGCACTCAGGATGGCTGACTGCGGGGAGCCGAGGCCCATGACGTTCAGCGCGCCAAGCTCAGGAAACGCCACCATGAAGATCGCTGGGATGATCGCGAAGTACTTCGCGACGTCGTTGGCGATGGAGAAGGTCGTGAGCGACCCGCGCGTCATGAGCAGCTGCTTGCCGATCGCCACGATCTCGATGAGCTTCGTCGGGTCGGAATCGAGGTCGACCATGTTGCCGGCTTCCTTCGCCGCGCTCGTGCCCGTGTTCATCGCGACGCCAACATCAGCCTGAGCCAGCGCGGGAGCGTCGTTCGTCCCGTCGCCGGTCATCGCGACGAGCTTCCCGTTGCCCTGCTCGGTGCGGATAAGCTCCATCTTGTTCTCCGGCGTCGCCTCGGCCAGGAAGTCATCGACCCCCGCCTCCTTGGCGATGACTGAAGCGGTCACGGGGTTGTCGCCGGTGATCATGACGGTCCGAATGCCCATCGCACGCAGCTGGTCGAAACGCTGTCGGATGCCGCCCTTGACGACGTCCTTCAGGTGGATAACGCCCAGTGCCCGCGCGTTCTCGGCAACCACGAGCGGCGTGCCCCCTTTCTCGGAGACGCCCCGCACGAGCGCGTCGAGCTCGGGCGGCGTCTGACCGCCGAGGGACTCCACCCATGCCTTCACGGCGTCGGTGGCGCCCTTACGGACCGTCTCGCCGCCGACGTCGATGCCGCTCATGCGCGTTTGCGCGGTGAAGGGGACGAACGTCGTGCTCTCGGGATCGAGATGCCGTTCACGGATACCGAACGACTTCGCCAGAACGACGATCGAGCGGCCCTCGGGGGTCTCGTCGGAGAGCGATGCGAGCTGGGCCGCCGCCGCGACCTGCTCTTCGGTGACTCCAGGGACCGGCAGGAACTCCGCAGCCTGCCTGTTGCCCAGGGTGATGGTGCCGGTCTTGTCGAGCAGCAGTGTGTCTACGTCCCCAGCCGCCTCAACCGCTCGGCCGGACATGGCGAGCACGTTGCGCTGAACGAGGCGGTCCATGCCGGCGATGCCGATGGCGGAGAGCAGCCCGCCGATGGTGGTCGGAATCAGGCAGACGAGCAGGGCGATCAAGACGCTTACCTGCACGGTAGCGCTCGAGTACGCCGCGAACGCCTGCAGGCTCACCGTGACGAGCAGGAAGATGATGGTGAGCACGATGAGCAGGATGTCGAGTGCGATCTCGTTCGGCGTCTTCTGGCGCGCTGCTCCTTCCACCAACGAGATCATCTTGTCGAGGAACGTCGAGCCGGGGTCCGACGTGATGCGCACCACAATCCGGTCGGAGAGCACCTTGGTGCCGCCGGTGACCGCCGAGCGATCGCCGCCGCTCTCGCGGATGACCGGCGCGGACTCACCCGTGATGGCGGACTCGTCGACCGACGCGATGCCCTGGATGACGTCGCCGTCACCCGGGACCACCTCGCCCGCTTCGACAACCACGATGTCGCCCTTGCGCAACTGCGACGCGGGCACGGTCTCGGTGTGGCCTGAGACCATCAGGTTGGCCATGGTGTCCGTCTTCATCGATCGCAGCGCGTCGGCCTGGGCCTTGCCGCGACCTTCGGCCATCGCTTCGGCGAAGTTCGCGAAGAGCACCGTGAACCACAACCAGAGCGCGATGCTCACGAAGAACGCGGTGTCCTTGGAGCCCGAAGCGACCGCGCCGATCGCATAGAAGGACGTGATGACGGAGCCGATCTCGACGACGAGCATGACAGGGTTTCGATACAGGTCGCGAGGGTCGAGCTTAGCGAGCGCGTCGATAGTGGCGCGCCCGATGAGCTGCGGGTCCAGTACCGACCGGCCTTTCGGCCGACCCGACTTGGTCTCGTGAGCATCGGTGAGGCTTGAGTCAGACATCGTGCTCCTCTAGAACAGCGTGCCGGCGTTCATCATGAACTGCTCGACGATGGGCCCGAGGGCGTAGACAGGGAAGAACGTGAGCGCCCCGACGATGACGATCACGCCGATGAGCAGACCGGTGAACAGCGGCCCATCCGTCGGGAAGGTGCCGGACGTCGGCGGGGCTACCTTCTTGCACGCCATCGAACCAGCGATGCCGAGAACCGGCACGATGAAGAGGTAGCGCCCGATGAGCATGCCGATGCCGAGCGCGACGTTGTAGAAGGTCGTGTTGGCGCTCAGCCCTCCGAAGGCAGAGCCGTTGTTGCCCACGGCCGAGGTGGCGGCGTACAGGATCTCCGTGAGCCCGTGCGGCCCCGCGTTGAGGACCGAAGCCACCGCCGAAGGCGTGACCGCCGAGATACCCGCGATCACGAGGATGCCTGCCTCGAGCGCAAGTATCGCGAGCATCGCGAGCTTCATGTCCGTGGGGCCGATCTTCTTGCCCAGGTACTCCGGCGTGCGCCCGACCATCAGCCCTGCGATGAAGACCGACAGGATGGCGAAGATCAGCATCCCGTACAGTCCCGCACCCACGCCGCCGAAGATGACCTCGCCAAGCGCGATGTTGAGCATCGTCATTCCGCCCGCGAGCGGGGTCATCGAGTCGTGGCTCGCCGTCACGGCCCCGCAGGACGCAGCCGTCGTCGCGTTCTCGAACAGAGCGGTCCCGGCCTGGCCGAATCGGACCTCCTTGCCCTCCATGTTGCCGCCCGGACGGTCCGCAGCGGCGGAGATGTCCGCACCGGCTCGAGCGAGATTGGGGTTCCCCGCGCGTTCGAGCCCGTAGATCGCCGTCAGGCCGACCGCGAACAGGACGAACATCGCGGCGAGGAGCACCCACCCCTGCCGCATGTTGCCGGCCATCTTGCCGAACATCATCGTCAGCCCCGCCGGAATCACGAGTATCGCGAAGGTCTCGAGGAAGTTCGTCAGCGGTGACGGATTCTCGTACGGATGCGCGGAGTTGGCGTTGAAGAAACCACCGCCATTCGTACCGAGTTCCTTGATCGCCTCTTGAGAGGCCACGGGCCCCTGGGCGATCGTCTGGCTCGCACCCTCGAGTGTCGTGACCGACGTGAACGGGCTCACGTTCTGAATGACGCCCTGCGACACGAGTACCAGCGCAAGAACCAGGCTGATCGGAATCAGCACGTACAGCAGCGACCGTACGAGGTCGACCCAGAAGTTGCCGATTCCTCGGCAGACAGAGCGTGTCAGGCCCCGCGCGAACGCGACGGCGACACTGATGCCCACGGCTGCCGAAACGAAGTTCTGCCATGTGAGACCGAGCATCTGGGTGAGATAGCTCGCACTGGCCTCGCCTGCGTACGCCTGCCAGTTCGTGTTGGTGACGAACGAAACGGCGGTGTTGAATGCGAGCGCCGTCGTCATCCCCGGGACTCCCCCGGCATTCAGCGGGAGGAACCCTTGCAAGCGCAGCAGCGCGAAAAGGACGACGAAGCATGCCATGGTGAAGGCGAGCAGCGCGGCGGCGTAGCCCGTCCAGCTCATGTCGCCTTCGGGATCGACGCCGGTCACTCGATAGACGACGCGCTCGACGGGCTCGAGCACCGGATGAGCGAACGTGCGCTCACCCTCGAACACCCGCTTCATGTAGATGCCGAGCGGGACGGCGGCAGCGACGAGCAGGACGAAGTAGACGATGAAGTACGCGACATCGTTCACAGGCATGAAAGCTCCCTAGAGCTTCTCGGGGTTGATGAGCGCCCAAACCAGGTAGACAAGAACGCCGAAGGCGACGATGCCGACGACGATCGCGTCCGCGCTCATCGGCCACCCACCACCTGATCCGCGAGCTGCACGTAGCCCATGCACACGCCAAGGAACAGCGCGACTCCGGCGACGACGAGCATGTCGAACAAGACGTTCATCTCTCCTCCAGGATTCGAAGACAGCCGGTCCGGCGGACCGACTAGCGCTTCCGCTCGCGCTCGCGATACGGCGAGCCGTTCTCGCGTCTGGTCATGCTCACCCACGTCAAGCCGACGGCGGCGATCGTGACGAGCATGAGTATCGGTACTACGATTGGCATGTGGACTCCCAGTGCCGGTAGGCGTCCCGCACTCACTCCGTGAGTATGCGAGCGCTCCTGTTGTGATGGTGTGAAGCGGAACGCGCAAGCTGTGAAGAATCCGTGAAGGTTGGCTTCTGCGCGGGACGCGGGACTCCTACCTCACGGAGTGCGGACGAGCGCACGAGCCACCCGAAGGGCGAACGACTACTCGTCGGGCCCGACGAAACGAAACCCGACGCCAGGTTCCGTAAGGACGTGGCGAGGCACGTCACCGGGACGCTCGATCTTCTTCCGCAGATGCGAGACGTGGGCTCGAAGCGTCTGAGTGTCGCCGAAGTACTCAGGCCCCCAGACCCGTTCGAGCAGCATGTTGGCGGTCACGACTCTGCCGGCATTGCGCATGAGCAGCACGAGGATGTCGAACTCCGTGCGAGTCAGGTGAACGGTTTCCCCTCGAACGAGCACCTCGCGTCGAGCAGCGTCGACCGCCACGTCTCCGATGGCGATCTCGTTGACGGACGTGTCGGCCCCGGCGGTTCTTCGAAGAAGGGCTCGCACGCGCGCGAGTAGCTCCCCCGTCGAGAACGGCTTGGTCAGGTAGTCGTCGGCACCGAAATCCAGCGCAGCGATCTTGTCCTCATCGCCGCTACGCACCGACAGCACGATGATCGGACCGTGATACCACTCTCGAAGTTCCTTGGTTGCTTCGAGACCGCTTATGCCGGGCAGGGTCAGATCCAGGATCACGATGTCCGGCGTGCGCTCTGCGGTCGCTTCGAGTGCAGCTTCGGCTGACTCGGCGAGCTCGACGTCGTAGGCCCGAGCCTGGAGAATCGAGCGCAGCGCTCGACGAATCTGCTCCTCGTCGTCAACGACGAGAACGCGCGGTCTGCGTTCTGGAGCGCCCACGATCCTCGTTACCCCCTGGAGCTCGCAGTCGGAAGGGCCACAAGGAATCGTGCGCCATGCGGGCTGACGTCTTCAACCCAGATGCGGCCGGCGTTGTTGCGAACGATCTCGCGGGAGATGGCAAGACCCAGGCCGGTGCCTGCTGGGGCTGACTCCGCCCAGCGGCCTCTGTAGAACTTCTCGAACACCTTGTTCTTCTCGTCGTCAGGAACGCCTGGGCCTTCGTCCTCAACCCATGAGATGACGTCTGGACCGCGGGACTCGGCACCAACGGTCACAAACGTCCCCGAAGGCGAGTAGTCTAGAGCGTTCTCAACCAGGTTGAAGAGCGCGCGTGCGATCTGAGCGAAGTCTGCGCATATCGGCGGGAGGTCCTCCGGGAGGACGAACCGCACGCGATCGCGCCTTTCGGCAGGGAACCTGGAGAGCATCGTCCCCAGGATGTCGCCGATCTCGTGTGGTTCAGCGTGTGGCCTCCAGGCGTCGGACTCCAGGCGCGAGAGGTCGAGAAGGTCGCCGATCGAGTCGTTGAGGCGTCCCAGGTCGTCGGAGACGGCGACGAGCTCTTGTCGCAGACGGTCCTGGGCGAGGTCTCCGCCCTCTTCGATCAGTCCCGTGACGCGTGCGGTCGCTGCGGCGAGGGGTGTCTTGAGTTCGTGGGAGACGGACGAGACAAGGGTCGTCTTGAGCCGATCGGCTTCCTTGAGAGCTTCGATCCGGGACGCGCTTTCCTCAAGTCGCTGGCGCTCGAGTGCCCCTGCGGCCAAGTTCGTGACAGCGACCAGCAGCCGCGACGTCGACCCCTGGAGGGCAGCGGAACCGAGAACCACGTGCAGCACGCCTTCGATAGAGTCCGAAGTCTGAAGGGGAAGGTAGATCCCTCTGGCGACGAGACCGGGCACGGCCTCCCCCGGATCCACCGATGCGGGAGCTGGAAAGTCCCCCGTGCGAGGACCGAGACCGACGGCCTTGCTGTTACGCATGACCCAGGCGGCGAAGCTGAGCTCCTCGGGCGAACCCCCAGCGCCAGCTTCCGCGATCGCGATGGGTTCGCCGGGGACATGCGATACGAAGAGCACCGCACGCGAGGCGCCGAGTGCGCTCGTCAACCTGCGCACGATGAAGTCGGCGGTCGCCACCGCGGAGTCGGCGGACACGATCCGAGACGACAGGTCGTTGAGGAACGCGAGCTCACTCTGCCGGTCTAGCGCGGATCGCTCCCTCTGGCGCAACTGCGCGGTTTGCTGCCCGATCAAAAGCGCGACGGTGAGAAACACGAGGAGCGCGATCCACTCCTGGTAGTCGGCCACCGTGAGCCGGTAGTACGGCGGCACGAACAGGAAGTTCAGGGCAAGGAATCCGACCACCGAGGCAACGGCCGCGGGGCGAATGCCCGACAAGCGTGCGATCAGGATGATTGCCGGAACCACCATCAGCATCGCCGTCGGAGCGGTCAGCAGTGTCCGGAATGGGAGCAAGACGACGATGGTGACGGCAACCAAACCGATCGCGAACGCGTAGCCGCCACCCCATGAGAACGCTCGCTTCAGGTCCATCCGAATCCTCGCACTGTCGGGGCTAATCGTCCGCGCTTGCTGGTGCGATAGATTCTCGCCCTATCTCGGCTCGGAGTGCACGCCGAATGCGCGCTGTAGCGCCTTCTCCTCATCGCTCTTGGCGAGGATGAGAAGCTGGTCTTCCGCCTTGAGTACGGTATCGCCGCGCGGGACGACGATCTTCCCTTCCGAGATGATCGCCATGACCTGCGTGCTCCCCGGTAGCCCGACCTCCGCGATGGTCTTTCCGACCGACCGCGCGTCCTCCGGCAATGTCAGCTCCTCGATCGCCATGTCATCCGCCTGAAGCCGGAGCAGGGTCACGATGTCGCCGAGGGACACTTCCTTCTCGACTATTCCCTCGATGACCTCGGCGGTGGACACAGGAACGTTGACGCCGAACCGCTCGTCGAACAGCCACTGGTTGCGGGGGTTGTTGATGCGGGCGATCGTGAGAGGAACTCGGTACTCCAGCCTCGCGAGCAGACACACGACGAGGTTGTCCTCGTCGTGGCCGGTGGCGGCGATCACCGCGTCGGCCGCACGTACGTCAGCTTCGTCGAGGACGTACGGTTCGTCGCCGTCGCCGCACACCAGTCTCACATCGCCCATGGACTCCGAAAGCAGGTCGCAGCGATCGGAATCGATCTCCACGAGGATGATCGCGTGGCCTTTGCTACGCAGAAGACGCGCGAGGTGGGACCCCAGCTTCCCGCCGCCTACGATGACGATCTGCATGCTTCCTCCTACGGAGCGATGAGGCGCTGGAATCGGTCCATCGCCGTCGTCAGCACGGCTACCTCGACGATGTCGCCTTCACGAATCTCAGCCTGCGATGTCGCGATGAACGATTGTCCGCCGCGTACGACTGCCACGGGCAGAAGCTCTCCCGGGCTCGAAAGGTCAGCGAGGGTACGCCCGGTGAGACGAGGCGGCACGGAGAACTTCACAAGTTGCACTTCACCGTCACCCAGGACAACATCGCGAACAAGCGCCTGATGCATGACCAGCGAGAGTATCTCGTTCGCCGCCCACGACACCGAGGAGACCGTCTGGATTCCAAGGCGCCGGTAGATCTGTGCGCGTCGGGGATCGAAGATCCTGGCGACGACCTTCGGCACGCGGAATACGTCTCGCGCCACCGTCGCGGAGACTATGTTCGAGTTGTCACCACTTGTGACAGCTACGTACGAGTCGCAGCGGTCGATTCCGGCGGCATCGAGAGCCTCGCGATCGAAGACCATGCCTCGGACCGTGTCTCCTTTGAATCCCTTGCCCAGGCGCTTGAAGCTCGACGGGTCTTTGTCGATGACCGCGACCTCGTACCCCTGCGATTCGAACCGGGCGGTCAGAAGCGCACCGACCCTGCCGCACCCGCCGATGACGATCCTCACGTCGTGCCCTCCTCGATCGCTGCCGGTTCGGCCGCCGCCGACACCGCGTGCGCGACGTTGGCCATCGCGGCCTGCGCTCCATCAGTCTCCATGACTTCCGCCGTTTTCGCGAGACGTCTCCGCACGAAGAACTTCCGAATCTCGTCCGCAACGAGAAGCGTCGGGGCGAGCATGAACAGGAACGCCCAGTCCGGCCACAGGTTGATCGGTCCGTGATGGAACACGCCCGCAAGCCCCGGCACATAGACGAGTGCCGCGAACATGATGATCTCGATGAGAATGCCCCACAGGAGGAAGCGGTTCGAGAAGAACCCGACCTTGAACACCGACTGCACGTTGGTCCGCTGCGCGAAGCCGTTACCGATCTGAGTGGTCATCACCGCGCCATGCGTCATCGTCGTCGCCAGGATGTAGACGGTCGATCCAGCGACAGCGATCTCCCCGAACGCGAACATGTCCATGCCGGGCCGCCAGCCGTTCACCCAGTACAGGAAGAAGAACGCCAGCATGCAGACGGCAGCCTGGATCACTCCGAGGAAGAGGTACGAGCGAATCAGGATGCCTTTGTTGAGCAGCCGCTCCTTGCGTGGTCGCGGAGGCCTTTGCATGATTCCCGGCTCGGGCGCCTCCGTTCCGAGGGCTAGCGCCGGAATCATATCGGTCCCCAGGTCGATCGCCAGGATCTGCATGACGGTCAGGGCCAACGGGATTCGGAACATGACCATCAGGAGGAAGGGCACGATCTCCGGGATGTTGCTCGTGAAGATGTAGCCGACGAACCGCCGGATATTGTCGAAGACGGCGCGGCCTTCCTCGATCGCGTGCACGATGCTTGCGAAGTTGTCGTCGGTAAGGATCATGTCCGCCGCTTCCTTGGCCACGTCGGTGCCCGCGATTCCCATCGCGACCCCGATATCCGCGACCTTGAGCGCGGGCGCGTCGTTGACACCGTCGCCAGTCATCGCGACGACGTTCCCCATCTCCTTGAGTGCCTTGGCGATCTGCATCTTGTGCTCGGGCGAAACGCGCGCGAACAAGACCTCTCCTCCCGCGAGCGCAGCCTCAAGCTCCGGGAGTTCTATTCGGTTGAGCTCGTTGCCCGTGATGATTCTGGCGTCGCCCTGCACGATGCCGATCCGTCGTGCGATCGATTCAGCGGTGAGTCCGTAGTCTCCCGTGATCATGATGATCCGGATGCCCGCGGTGTGGCATTGATGGACCGCCTCACGAACCTCGTCTCGGGGTGGATCCATCATCGCCATCAATCCGACGAACACCAGGTCCTTCTCGGTCACCAGGGGTGAGTACTCGTCTTCGTCGTCTTGGATGGGCCGATACGCCATCGCCAGCACACGGAGCCCGTCTCTGGCGAACGCATCGTTCTGCGCGACGGCCTTCTCGCGGAACGACTCGTCCATGGGCACGATGCCATCGGGAATCGCGACTTTCGTGCACAGGTCGATGACTTCCTTGGGCGCGCCTTTGACGTAGCCGATGCGCGCGAACTTGTGCATGTGGATCGTCGTCATCCGCTTGCGTACGGAATCGAAGGGGAGCTCGAAAATGCGCCGGTTGCGCTCCAACTCCGACTCGTAGTCGAACCCGGCCTTCTTCGCTGCCACCAACAGGGCCGCTTCGGTAGGATCGCCGAGTATCGTCCACGAACCTTCACTGGAATCCGGCTCGATGAGGCGCGCGTTGTTGCACAACGCAGCGGATCGCATCAGCAGTTCGAGCGCGTCGCGCTGCCGCTCGGTGAGCGGCTCGCCCGCGTGCGAAAAGCCGCCTTGCGGTTCGTAGCCCCCGCCAGCCACCTCGATGTGCTGCCCGTCGACCCAGAGGTCCTTGACGGTCATCTCGTTCTTCGTGAGCGTACCGGTCTTATCAGTGCAGATGACCGTGGTACTGCCGAGGGTCTCCACAGACGAGAGCTTCTTGATGAGCGCGTTGCGGCCCGCCATCCGCTGCACACCCATCGCCAGCGAGAGGCTCACGGTCGGAAGCAGCCCCTCGGGGACATTGGCGACGATGATGCCGACGGCGAAGACGAACCCTTCCATCAGCCCGAGCCCGACAACGTAGTAGCCAAGCAGGAAGAAGGCCACGCCCAATGCGGTGGCCAAGATCGCGACGAGCTGGACGACCTTGCTCATCTCCTTCTGGAGCGGACTGAGTTCGGTCTCGACGTTCTGGGTCAACTCCGCGATCTTGCCGAACTGCGTCTGCATCCCGGTCGCGTACACGACCGCCTTACCTCCGCCATATGCGACCGAGGTCCCAGCGAAAACGAGGTTCGGCATCTCGATCTCGGTCAGCCCCTGCTTCTCATGGGGCGTCGCGCTCTTGCGCACGGGTTCGGACTCACCGGTAAGCGTTGCGTTGTTCGTTCGTAGCTCGAACTCCTCGATGAGGCGAGCATCAGCGGATATCGCATCGCCCTCCTCAAGGACCATCAGATCGCCGGGAACCAGGTCGACTGCGGAGATCTGCTTCGTCTGGCCGTCACGGATGACCTTCACGTTCCTCGGAATAAGGCGCTTGAGGGCCTCGGTGGCCTTCTCTGCCTTGAACTCCTGCCAGAACGAGAAGATCGCGTTGATGAAGATGACCGCGAAGATGGCCCATCCGAGCTGGGGCATTCCACCGACGAACGACAGGATGCCGCCGACCCACAACATGATCGCGAAGAGGTGATAGAAGTTCTCGAGGAACTTCAGGATGATCGGCTTGCCCTTGACCTCGCGAATCTCATTCGCGCCAAAGCGCTCGAGGCGGTCGGCCGCTTCGCTCGACGTCAGTCCGGACTCGGTGGTCACCAGCGAGTCGAACACAGCGGAAGGCGGGAGCAGCGAGCACTCCTTGCCGGTGCACCCTTCCGTGAACTCGCTCATCTCCACCTCGCCAAGCTCGCGCGTTCGGCCTTCGCCTTAGGAGTGGATTCACCGGGGTCTCGGGGTCTCCTGCCCTGGCTCAAGCGACAGTAGTGTCGCTCGCGTCAGCGGAGTTCCCCCTCCACCCCGAAGGCCCGCCTCAGCGCGCCTTCGTCCTCAGGGCGCGTCACGATCAGCAGCTCGTCGCCCTTGCGAAGTACTGCCGCCCCCGTCGGAACGTCGACCTCGCCCGCCGAGGTGATCGTGATGACGCGCGACTTGTCGGGCAGCTCCAGCTCCGCGATGGACCTTCCGACAGAGCTCGCTCCCTCGGGCAGCGTGAGCTGGTCGATCACGAAGTCGCCCGCGTGTATCTGCAGCAGCGTGACCGTGTCACCGGTGAGGACTTCCTTGCGCACGAGGCTCTCGATGACGCTCGCGGTCGAGACGACGACGTCGACGCCCCACTTCCGGTTGAAGAGCCACTCGTTGTCCGGATGGTTGCAGCGAGCGAACACCAGAGGCACGCCGAAGGTCTGCTTCGAGAGCAGCGACACGACGAGGTTGTCCTCGTCGTCGCCGGTGAGCGCTGCGACTAAGTCGACGTCGATGATGCCCGCGCGCTCGAGCACGTTCGGCTCGCACCCGTCACCGCGCAGGATCGTCACGTCCGGCACGTGCCGCCGAAAGAGCTCCGCGTGGTCGGAGCGCTCTTCGATCACGGTTATCTCGTGCTCGCCCCGGAGCTTCCGAACGAGATAGGTGCCCGTCTTGCCGCCACCGACGATGAGGAGCCTCATGAGGGGTCCCTTCGTGTGAAGCGCTCCACCAGCTCCGCGAGGTTCTCACGGCTCACGCTGAGGTAGACGGCATCGTCCTGCTCGACGACGAAGCTCGCCGAAGGCAGGATGGCCCCACCCGCCCTCATGACGCTCGCGACTTGAACGGGCTCGCTCCCCTCGATGTCGGCGATGGTGCGTCCGGACAGTCCGTCGGAGGCGGCGACCTCGACCAGGACCACTTCGCCATTGCCGAACTGATAGACGCTCTCGATCCCAGGGTGGGCGATCATGTCGGCGAGCCGGGCGCTCGTCCACGACACGCTGGCGATCGTCGGGATACCGAGGTTGCGGTAGATCTCGGCGCGGCGCGGGTCGAAGATCCGTGCGACGACTCGGGTGACCCCGTACTCCTCGCGAGCGACCCGTGCCGCAACGATGTTCGAGTTGTCGCCACTTGTCACCGCGGCGAACACGTCGGCACGCTCGATTCCCGCGGCCTCGAGCGTGCCGCGGTCGAAGACGGTGCCGATGATCTTCGCCCCGACGAAACCGTCGTCCAAGTCCTCGAACGCGGTGAGGCTGTGATCGATGACGGCGACGCTGTGGCCTTGGGATTCGAGTTCCAACGCCAGGGTGCGACCGACTCGGCCGTATCCCCCGATCACCACGTGCATCTCGCCCATGTCCTCGCCTGCCTCGTCGCACGTTCCAGCGTCGGCGAGCCGCCGAGACGGGCTCCGGGCGGCGACGTTGCGCCTGCCGCTGCGCTCAGTCTGAAGGCGACTCGTGGATCACACTCGGACTTCGACGGGTGCGCGGTCAGTCCTGCCGAGCCCGCACACTGTCACAGTCCCGCTGATCGAGGGCGTCGCACGCCCAGTCGGGCGCCGACTCCCCAGCATTGTTGGCCCGCTCGATCGCGCGGCGGGGGGTAGGGTACGTGACGCGTAACAGGTATACGGGAAGCTGCACGAGATTGGCGATCATGATGACGAACAGGAAGCCGCCGTACAGCGGCGTGGTCACCGGCACGAACCCAAGGACGCCTCCGATAAGCGTCGCGAGCAGTCCGAACGTGAACGCGAGCGGGATGGGCATCCAGACCGCGCGCCCCCACGTGCCGTAGTCGACGTCTCGTCGCCGGGCAACATCGATCAGCTGGTAGAGGGCTCCGGCGATCGCGACCCCCGACACCGCGTAAAAGAACCAGATAACCGGTCCTCCGAGGTCGATGCTCTGATGCACTCGCACGTCCTTCCAGCGCACTGGAACCCGTTCACGTCGGCCGCGCGGAGGTCCGTTCGCGGGTGCTACCCGGCCACCTCGGCGATCCGATTGACGATCGCGGTGAAGAACGGCTGTCCGTCGGTGCCCCCCACTGCCGGATCGACCACCCGCTCGGGATGGGGCATGAGGCCGAACACGTTGCCACGCTCGTTGCAGATACCCGCGATGTCGTCGAGCGCACCATTCGGGGCGCCGCCGGGCTCGGCATACCGAAGCACGATCTGGCCGTTGGTGCGAAGCTGGTCGAGGGTCTCGGAATCGCAGATGTAGTTGCCCTCGTTATGGTTGATGGGGATGTTGACGATCGTCCCGGGAGCGATGTCATGCCACTGGCAGACGGATTCCTCCATGCGGAGCGCTACTTCTCTGCAGATGAACCTGAGGCCTTTGTTCCGGAGCAGGGCACCGGGCAGCAGGTGCGCCTCGGTGAGGATCTGGAAACCGTTGCAGATGCCCATCACGGGCCCGCCGCGCTCCGCGAAGCGGGCGACCTCCGACATGATGGGGCTGAAGCGCGCGACGGCGCCGGTCCGGATATAGTCGCCGTAGCTGAATCCGCCGGGCAGCACCACCGCGTCGAAGCCCTCGAGTGAAGTGTCGCCGTGCCACACGTACTCGGCCTCGTGGCCAAGGAAGCGAGCGGCCCACACGACGTCCTGCTCGCAGTTCGAGCCGGGAAAGACGACGACAGCGAAGCGGATCATGCGCTACTCCTCCACACGCTCGATGCGGTAGTCCTCGATCACGGGATTGGCGAGCAGCTTGTCGCACATCGCGGCGACGGCCGCCTGATCGGCGTCAGCTTCGAGCTGGATGAACTTGCCGATCTTCACCGAATCCACGCCCTCGTAGCCGAGGTTGAGCAGAGCCCGCTCGGCGGTAGCCCCCGGCGGGTCGAAGATGCCCTGCTTGTACGTCACGAAGATCTCGTAGCGCGCCATCCGCTCATCCCTCTCGTCGATCCGACGACTTCTTCTCGTCTTTGGGCCCCGTTTCGGCCTTGCCCTCTTTGCTCTTCCCGCCAGCTTCCTTCTTGCTTTCGGCCGCGGGACGCTTGCCTCGAGCCGCCGCGAGCTGCGCCTGCCGAACCGGCCGGACCTTGAGGAAGTCGATGGTGATCCCGCCGAAGATCAGCAGGTACGCCACGACCAGCGTGACGGTGTTCCACGGCGGCTTGTCTCGCAGCACCAGGGCCGCGACGGAAGTCGCGATCGCGGCCGCGAGCATCCCCCACCAGACGTTGCGCCAGACCTTCACGTCGGGCGGCAGCTCCGGGATCGAGCGCTGGGTGCGGTCCGCCGGCCTCGAGCGCTCGCCCGTCTTGCGGGACGTCGAAGGCGCACTGCCCGCGCGCTTCGGCTTGGCTGCCGCGGCGGACTTGCGCGTCTGGCCCTTCGGCTTGGAGAACTTCTGGTAGCGAGGGTTATGTGGGCTGCGTTGAGACACTAGCTCTCCGTCTGGGGCATCGGGGCGCCCTCGGGAACGAAGTCCTGACCGGTGATCATCTCGTAGGCGGCGATGTACTTCTCCGAGGTCGCTTCCCGAACGTCGTCGGGCAGGGTCGGCGCCGGCGGGCGCTTGTCCCAGCCCGCGGCCTCGAGCCAATCACGAACGAACTGCTTGTCGAAGCTCGCCTGGGCGCGGCCTGGCTCGTAATCGTCGGCGGGCCAGAAGCGGCTGGAGTCGGGCGTGAGCACCTCGTCGACGAGCGTGATCTCGCCGTCTATCGTCCCGAACTCGAACTTGGTGTCGGCGATGATGATGCCGCGCTCGGCAGCGTGTTCGCGGGCTCGAGAGTAGACGGCGATCGAGGCGTCACGCAGGCGACGGGCGGCATCGGGACCGACGATCTCGGCGGCGCGATCGAAGCTGATGTTCTCGTCGTGATCGCCGATCTCGGCCTTCGTGGAAGGCGTGAAGATCGGCTCATCGAGACGGCTGGACTCCCTAAGCCCCGGCGGCAGGCCGATTCCACAGGCGGTGCCCTGCTGCCGGTACTCCTTCCAGCCGCTGCCTGCGAGGTAGCCGCGAACGATGCACTCCACCGGGAAGACCTGCGCCTTTTTCACCATCATCGAACGACCCCGGAGCCAGGGAAGGTGCGGCTCGAACTCGGCGGGCAGGGTCGACACGTCCGCGGTGAGGAAGTGGTTCGGGACGGTCGATCCGAGAAGATCGAACCAGAACAACGAGAGCTTCGTCAGCACCTCTCCCTTGAACGGGATCGGATCTGGAAGCACGACGTCGAATGCGCTTATGCGGTCTGACGCGACGAGCAAGAGGCGGTCGCCGAGATCGTAGATGTCGCGGACTTTGCCCTGGGCGTCAGGGCGAAGCGGGGTTTGCGGCACGAGTGCTCCTTGAGCCAGGCGTCTGGGGTGGCCGCGCGGCTGCGACTGGGGTGCGTGCGCGGCTCGCGGTCATTGTAGCCGAAGCTCGCGGCGGCGGAATCAGCCGATCCTCAGCCCGAAGTAGACGGTCGCCGCCGTCAGGCCGTGGACGACGGCAACGCCCAGGATCGCCCACGCCGTCCACCTGTGCACCTTCTGATGCGTGCGGCCTTTGAATCGGATCTTCCGAAGTCCGACGAGCATCTGGAAGGCGAGCAATGCGAACAGAAGAACGCCCATGAGGATCACGTGGGTGAAGGTGAACGGAATCCCGAAGATCATCCGCCGCTCCCCTGTTGCTGCCGACCGGTCGAGTCGCGACAGCACCAAGGCGAGCTGGTGTCATCGCTGGCACGAAGATACCCGAAGCGCCGCGCTCTCAGAGCACTGAGGTCGCATACAGAACGCCCACGTAGCTCGCGTAGACCGCGCAGAGCACCATCCCGGTTCCTCGTCTTAGGCGTCCCGTGGTCATAAGCAGCGCCACGACCACGACCGAGAGCGCCAGAAGTATCGGCAGGTCGAAGCGGGCGATCTCCGCTGCTATGGAGACCGGGCTGATCATGCCGGTCAGCCCCAGGATCAGAAGGATGTTGTAGATGTTGGACCCGAGTACGTTACCGACGGCGACGTCACAACTCCCACGGACCGCAGCTACCACCGAGGTCGCGATCTCCGGCAGCGACGTGCCCAGGGCGACGACCGTCAAGCCGACGACCGCTTCGGAGACGCCGAACGCGCGAGCGATCTCCGTGGCGCCGCTGACCATCCAGTTGGCTCCCGCGAGCATCGCGATCACGCCCACCACGACGAACAGCACCGAAGGCCCGAACGGCGGGGCCGGCTCGAACTCCTCCACTTCGTCATCGCGCCAATCTTCTTCGGCCGTACCTCGGGCGGTCTCCGTCCGGTACGAATAGCCGACGTAGGCGACGAGAGCGACGACGAAGAACAGGCCTGCAAGGCGCCCGATCCAGCCGAGGAAACCCAGGGCGACGAGAGCGACGGTCGAGGCGAGCATCATCATCGCGTCCGGGCGGATGTCGGAGCGGTCGAAGCGCACGGGTCTGATGAGCGACGCGATGCCGAGCACGAGCGAGAGGTTCGCGATGTTTGAGCCGACGACGTTGCCGACCGCCAGGCTCGGGAGTCCGTCCAACGCTGCCTTGCCCGAAACGAACAGCTCCGGAGCGGACGTCGCGAACCCCACGACCGTCAGCCCGATGAGGAACTCCGAGAGGCCGAGCCTTTTGGAGATGCCCACCGCGCCCCGGACGAGGAGTTCCCCGCCGGCGAACAGCAGAATGAAACCGATTGTCCCCAGAGCGTAGACCAAGGCACCGCTTTCGTAGCGGCCTTCCGGGCGTCGAACCAGACCGTGTGCCTCGTGCGTGACGCGGCGCGATCAGCGTCAGGTCGCGGTTCCTCGTGAGAACCGCGGCGCTAACAGGAACGTCTTACCAGAGAGCATAGGTCTCAGCGAGAGGATTCCCGATGCGTTCCGGACGTACGATGACGTTCGCGGTTTGCATGGCTGTAAGCGCTGCCCTGCTTCTGAGCGGCTGCTCGAACACGCCGAAGGGCGAGCCCGCGATCTCAGGAGACGTGACGGCCGTCGACAACGCCGCGCAGGGCGGGATCGTGATGCTGGTCGAAGCCCCGGGGGGCACGAGCTACTCCGTCGGAGACAAGGCTTCCGTGAGCGTGACCGACAAGACGAAGGTCGTCGACGAGACCGGCGCGAAGGTCGAGCCTCGCGGCATCACGGTCGGACAGCGAGTCGACGTGTGGTTCGAGGGACCGGTGGCCGAGTCGTACCCGGTTCAGGGAACCGCCGGCTATGTGCGGGTCTACCAGCGGGGAACCGCGCCGCCGAACGCCAGCGGGCCGTAGGCTGAGGCGTCGCCTGCCGCACGCTCTCCCGAGACCGGCAGCGGGCTCACGCGAGCGGAAGTCGGATCGAGAACACGCTCCCGTCGCCATCGCGTCGCCGCGCGCCGATCGTCCCGTGGTGCCGCTCGACGATCTCCTTGACGACCGACAGCCCGATTCCCAGGCCACCGGTGGCGCGCGAGCGAGCCTCGTCAGCGCGCCAGAACCTCGAGAACACCCTCGGCAAGTCCTGTTCGGCGATGCCGATTCCCGTGTCGGCAACGGTGATGACCGCTTGATCCGTCTCTTTGCGAACCGAGACCTCCACGCGCCCGCCTTCGGGCGTGTATCGGGCGGCATTGCTGAGCAAGTTGCCGAGAGCCTGGCGCAGGCGCTCGTCGTCGCCCATCACGTGAAGTCCTTCGACGATGTCGACGGTCATCACGAGATCCAGCGACTCCATCAGCGCACGATGGGTATCAGCTGCGGCGCGCACCGGCGTCGCCACGTCGATGCGCTGCATCGAGAAGGGCACCGAACCGCGCTCGAGCCGAGTCAATTCGAGGATCCCGTCGGCGAGCCTGCCGAGTCTGACGGTCTCGTTCCGGACGACCTCGAGACGCTCGGGATCGGCTGGGAGCACGCCGTCCTGCATCGCCTCGACGGTGGCCTGTATCGCCTGGAGGGGCGTGCGAAGTTCGTGCGCGACGTCTCCCGTGAGGCGACGTTCCAGTTCGCGGTCGGCCTCGATGGCATCGGCCATCTCATCGAAGGTCTTCGCAAGCAAGCCGACTTCGTCTTCGCCGACCATGTTCGTTCGGGCGTGCTCGTTGCCGCTGCGAAGGGCCTGGGCCGTTTCGGTGATGCGCAGGATCGGCCGCGTGACGCGGCGCGCGTACCAGACACCGACCGCTGTCGCGAGCGCGACTGCGAGCAGGGCGGCGGTTCCGAGCGCCCAGAGCGCGGCGCGTCTGAAACGCTCGTCGATGTCGCTTTGGAGGCGTCCAGTACTTGGAGACCAGACGCGCACGGTGCCGACGATCTGGTTGTCAACCAGCACCGGGGTCTCGACCACCGGCCCCTCAGGCTGCTGAAGCTGACCCGGCCCCCCGGTCAAATAGCGCTGGAACCCGAGGTCTTGCATGAGTACCCGACCGTTCTGGTCGAGGAGTTCGAGTCCGATGCCGCCGCGCATCATGCCGAACCTCGGAACGTTGGCGAGCCATCCGCCCTCCCACGTGCCGGTTTGCTGGTAGCCGCTAGCGAATACCTGCGCCCAGCTCTGAGCCACGCTCTCGAGATTGCTGCGGATGTAGCGGTCGAACTGTACGTCCCACGACACGGACACAAGGACCGCCGTCAAGAGCGCGGTCATCGCAGCCACGGCCGCGAACGCGACCGCAAGACGCCGAGCGAGCGTGGTGCGCGAGTTGTTCACCGGTCACTGCCCGCTGTCGCTGCGCGATGCCTCGAACCGATAGCCGACGCCGTGCACCGTGTAGATGAAGGTCGGGTGGCGCGGATCGTCGCCGAGCTTCGCGCGCAGGTTCTTCACGTGCGAATCGATCGTGCGCTCGTAGCCCTCGAAATCGTAGCCGAGCACCTTCTCGACGAGCTCCATTCGCGAATAGACGCGCCCCGGGTAGCGGGCGAGGGTGAGCAGGAGCTTGTACTCGCTCGCCGTGAGGTCGATCTCTTCCCCGTCACGATAGGCCCGGTGTCCGGCGACATCGATCTCGAGTGGCCCATAGACCAGCTTCTCGCGCTGAGGTTCCTCGGTGACATGCGCCCTTCTCAGCAGCGCTCTCACACGAGCAACCAGC
This sequence comes from Coriobacteriales bacterium, assembly GCA_016213085.1. Taxonomy (GTDB): domain Bacteria; phylum Actinomycetota; class Coriobacteriia; order Anaerosomatales; family JACRBU01; genus JACRBU01. The sequence goes on along the minus strand of JACRBU010000171.1, from coordinate 9,303 downwards.
TCACGAGGCGAGAATGGCTTGACGAGGTAGTCGTCGGCGCCGAGTTCGAGACCCTCGATCCTGTCCTCTACCTCGCCCTTGGCGGTGAGCATCATGATCGGCACGTCGGAGATGTCCCTGATGCGTGCGCAGACCTCCTCACCGGAGAGCTTCGGCAGGTTGAGGTCGAGCACCACGGCGTCGAACTTGTGGCGTCCGAACTCGTCGAGCGCGGACTGCCCGTCGGCTGCGGGCGTCACCCAGAAGCCTTCCTTCTCCAAGTAGGCCCCGACGGCGTCCCGAATCGCCTTCTCGTCCTCAACCACCAGGATTCGTCGAACCGGTGCGGTCACTGGGTCTCTCCTCACGGTGAAACGTATGTGTCCACGCGCTGCGAAGTCTACGCCGTGACATGAGGCTATCCGACTTCTCCACCGAATCTCCACCTCCACCTCTCATGCGAAACCGCACGCGGGACGGCCGCGCCGTGCATGGAGACAGGCGCAGGAGGTGGTCGAGGCCCGTTGCTCCGAATCAGGGCTCGCCGATGACGTTCAGGTCGGCGGCCACGCCGAGATCACCGACCTCGGTGATGCCTCGGAGCTTGCCATCCTTCGAATAGTGCTTGAGGACACCCGCCTCTATGTCTGCGACGTGGACCTCGCCTGCCGCAACCAGCACGTCCCCGGGAGAGCCGTTCGCGACCCGTGCTATGGGGGCACAGCTCGGGTAGTCGTAGATGATCACCCCATCATGAGCTGTCTGCGCGGCGGTCGCCGTGTCGAGCACGGCGAGCCTATCGCCACGGACCGAAGCCTCGAATGCCCCCGCCTTCAGGCCTCTCAGCCTGACGCGCCGGATCACCTTCTTCGAGCGCAGATCGACCCTCAGCAACTGACTGCTGAGAGCCCTCCCGCGCGGAGATGAGTTGTCGGCGAACCCGATGACCAGCACCGTCGGGGTGGTGAGCGTCGACTGCTCGTCCGCAATGGGGACTCCCGACCAGAGGCCAAGCTCGCAGATCTTCTCCTCCCGCAGCGTACGTGGTTGCACGGTGTAGAGCGCCGCCCGCGGCCCCCTCGGCGAATCGCTCGGCGCCGCCGAGGTCATGAAGATCCGGTTGCCCGAGCGCCCGATGCGCTGGGGATAAGGCCGCATGAAGCCCTCGGTGATCAGCTTGCCGGACTTCACGTCGACGCTGCTTGCGACGACTCCCTCGCGGCGCTCGAAGCCGTGAAGCATGACGGCTACGCCATCGACGACAGCGACGTCAACGGGGTTGGGCGTCTTGAGCTGCGCGTAACGCGCCCTTCCGCCGCCGGGTTCGACGATGCCGGCCACGTCGTCAGCGTCCTGCTCCAGGCCGCCGCATTGACCCGTCACGATGGCGCCTGAGTTCGCGTCGACGTCACACAACGCGGCGTTCGACCTGAGCTTCACCTTGGAGATAACCTCACGCCGGCTCGGATCGATGGTCCAGACTTTGGCGGGATTGCTGCCGGCGAGGATCACTATGCGCGGACCCGGGTTCTCGCGCGCCGGTTTGACATCTCGACACCCCGCAAGCGCGGACGCAAGAAGAACCAGCGCCAGCGTGAGGGTCGCAACCGTCCACGACGGGCGAAACCACCTCGAGAGGTCTGCGGCGTCCATCTGCAATCTCCCTTCAAGTTGGGGGGCGGCCTCTCCTGAGACCGCCCCCCGCAGGTACCGACGAGCCCTTGGCGAACACCGCAGCGTCGCCGTCCTTGTAGAGGTCAGAGGGGGTGACCCAGAAGCCGCCACTCGGATCGAGGTTGTAGCCGACGGACCTGTACGCGGCCCACACGAGCTTGGAGCAGTACCACCTCGAGTAGTCGCTCTTCGTGGACCTGATGTCGTAGGGTTCTCCTCGCTGTGCCTTGCAGAAGTTGCGAGCTGAGACGCGCTTGCTGCGGCCGGCCCGCGGAACCCAGACGCCGAAGGCCCGGTCGAATTGCCGGTACTTCATCGGTGCTTCCAGCTGAACACCATTGACCGGTCTCGTGTTCGCGCTGTGCATGCACTTGTTGTAGACGTTGCCGCCGAACAGATCTGCGTCGAACAGACCCGCGTGCCCGATCGCATTGCTGAACGCGCAGCAGTAGTCGCCGGTAGAGAACTTCGCGAACGAAAGGTTGTTGCGTCCGTCGCCTGTGCCGCCCTGGGCTTCCATCCGATCCGGGGGCGCATCTCCCAGCCGTGGCTGGGCGTCAGGGTCTTCGGTGAAGCCCAGCGACTCCTTGGGCAGGTCGTATTCGGGCGGCGCGACGCCGTCCACGGTCTCCTTCTCGAAGGCGAGTGCGAGCTGGGGGATGGCGAGGGAGCACGCCAGAGCCACAGCGAGCAACGCTGCGAATCTCCTCATCAGTGAACCTCCTCCGCGGTCGTCCGACCGCTATCTCGACGGGTGCCACGTTCGGACGCTCGCGCTGCATCGGACGGCTCCCGTGGCAAGACCATGCGGCTGCGCGAGGCCGCTTCCCCGTCGGGTGCGGCTCGGACGTGGGTAGCGTAGGGCCGCCCCCTTACCCGAATCTGAACGGGAACCGCCGAGGCACCGCGCGGTTGCGCCACGGACCTTTCGGCGCGAAGATTCGCCTACCGAAGAGAAGAGAGTGCGCAGCTTGGACCAGCAGATACCTCAGCTCGATCACGCTCTGTCGACGAGCGACCGCCGCGGCATGTGGCGCATGCGATGGGGCTTCGGCCGGGATGACTATCGGGTAGATCCGGGCCTGTACCGACTCGGCGAGCCTGACTCTGGGTCGCCGGTTCTCGTGACGGCCAACTACAAGTTCACCGTGGATGTCGTGCGACGCGACACCGTCGGTGTCGACGCCTGGCTGCTGGTGCTCGACACGAAAGGCATCAACGTGTGGTGCGCTGCCGGCAAGCGGACGTTCGGCACGGGAGAGCTGATCCGGCGAATCATGCAGAGCCCGCTGCCGCTCGTCGCCGAGACCCAGACCGTCATCGTCCCGCAGCTGGGCGCGCCCGGTATCGCCTCCCACGAGGTGCGAAGGGCCACCGGATACCGGGTCGTCTACGGGCCGATCCGCGCTGCGGACATCGGCGCGTTCCTCGACGCCGGCATGAAGGCGACCGACGAGATGCGTGCCGTCACGTTCACGATGCGTGAGCGACTCGAGCTGACGCCGGTCGAGGTGCTGGGGTCGATTCGGGGATGGCGTGCGCTCGTCCCGATCGGGCTGTTCGCCGCGGCGTCGATCCTCTATGTCGTCCGAGCTGCGATCTGGGACGTTCCTGCCTCCGCGGGCAATGCTGCCGCCTGGGGTTTGCTCGCGGCGGTCTTCTACGTCGTCGGCGTGCTCGCCGGCGGTTTCGCGGTCCCCCTCCTGCTCCCATGGGTTCCCGGGCGCCGGTTCGCCCTCAAGGGCGCGCTGGCAGGGGCCGTGTTCGCCGCGCCGCTCGGCGCCTACGTCCTGCTGACGTACGGCATGCTCCGCGGAGGCTCGGAGCCGGCCGCCAGCCTCTACGCACTTCCCGCGCTTGCAGGCATCGTCGGCGCGGCGGCGGTCTCCTCCTACGTCGCGATGAACTTCACCGGGTCCACGCCCTACACCTCTCCGAGCGGGGTGGAACAGGAATTGCGGCGTTGGATTCCCGTCCAGATCGTGATGGCTGGTACCTCAGTAGCCCTGTGGGCTGCGGGGATTTTATGGGGAGTTGTGCGATGAAGTCCCTGCGTTACATCGAAGACGCGCCGACGCTCGCTCTCGACGTCGAGAAGTGCACCGGCTGCCGAATGTGCACCGTCGTCTGCCCGCACGCCGTCTTCGAGATGCGGGACTCGCGCGCGACGATCGTCGACCGCGGCGCGTGCATGGAGTGCGGCGCGTGTGCGCTGAACTGCGCGTCGGGGGCGATCAGCGTGGACCCGGGCGTCGGGTGTGCCGAGGCGATCATCCGAAGCTGGATCACCGGCGGCCCGCCCACCTGTGGACCCGGTTGCGGCGGGGATTCCGAAGGCGATTCGTGCTGCTCGACCGACGCGAGCAGCGGCTCCTGCTGCTAGGCGAGGCCGACACCAAGTCGGCCACCGCGGGCTACCGAAGCGCTCCGGCCTCGGCCGCCCGTTCACTCGGAGTCGGCTGCACGAGCTTGTAACCAAGCCCGCGCACTGTCATGAGGTACTTCGGGTTCGACGGATCGGGCTCGATCTTCTCTCGAAGCCGGTGCACATGGACGCTCACCGTATTCGTGTCGCTCACTCCGATAGGGTCATCGCCCCAGACCTCGCGATAGAGCGTTCCCGCCGAGTAGATCGCCCCGGGAGGCTGAGCGAGGAAGACGAGCAGGTCGAGCTGCCTGCTGGGCACGCTGACCTCGACGCCATCGACCACGAGCCGACGCTTCACCGGATGCAGCTGGAAGTACCCGAAGTCGATGCACGGCGGCTTGCACCACGACTCCCGCCGAAGCACCGTCCAGATGCGCGAGATCATCTCGGCCGCGTCGAAACCGTTCGGCCCGTCTGCCTGAGAATCGCGCGCCCCGTCCACGGACATCCGTGGATCGACCGGCGTCGACCTGATGAACAGCACCGGCGTATCAGGTGCCGCGTCGCGAAGTCGGGCGGCATCGTCCCCCTCGCGCTGCGCCAACTCTCGGCTGACCACGATCACCGCAGGAGCTGCCGACCCAACCGCGTCTGCCGCCTCGGACACGCTGCGAGCCGAACGAACGCCCTTGAATCCCTCCCGCTTCAGGGCCTTGTTGAGCGCGCTCAGAATCGACTCGTCATCGTCGACGATGAGTATGGAGCGGTCCACGCAACCTCCATCAGTCAGTCAGTCAGGGAGGGTGTACCCCAACCCCGACATGCCGGGGGTCGTGATCCCTAGCGCCGAGCCCACCATGCGGCGGTGTCGCTCGCCGCGCCGACGACCGCCGCGATCAGCGTGAGGATGCGAAGGCCCCCGAACCCGAAGGTCAGAGCGAGCGCCCAGCTGGCGGCAGCACCGGCGAGTACGGCGATGATCGCGATGGTCGTGACCGCGCCGCCGCGGTGACCGCCGCTCCCCCGGTGGGCCGCCTCGGCCGTGAGCCCTCCCCACATGAAGCCGAGGATGAGTCCGAAGAACCCAAAGCCGAACGCACCGAGCAGGACCCCGCCGACGACGCCGGCCGCAGCCGCAAAGCCGAGAGCACCAGCAAGCTGTTTCGGCTTGAGCTGCACCCTGGTTCCGCGGGGCGGTCGGGCGCACACCGGGCACTTGTAGCCCACAGGCGTCGCGACCATCTCCTTGGGGCAGATGGCGCGGCCGCACTCTCCGCAGGTGAGCTCGGTCTCGACATTCGGATGGAAGGAACAACGGGCCACGGAGAACTCCTCGCACGTCATCATCGGTCGCGCGCAGAGATGCGACCGGCGTGCCGAATTCTCTCACGAACCTGCCGAGGCCTGTTCTGCCTGGTTACGGCGCTACTTCCCTGCCGAAGGCGGCTGCGCGTCCGCTTCGGGAACGGGAGCCTCGCCGCTCAGCACCGTCTGGGCCATCATGGCGGCTGCCGATGCTTCGGCCTCTGCCGCACGCCGCTCCGCTCGCCGAGTCGAGATCGCGAGGATCACGCCGCCCACGCCGAAGATCATCGCCACGACGATAGCGAGGACCCCCACGAAGGGCACGATCCCGACCACCCAGAGGATGAGCAGGCCGAGCAGCATCGCCCAGACGTCATGCGGCGGATGCGCCCCGCGCGAAATGATGAGCCTGCCGAGCGTCAGCGCTCCGATCACGACGCCCATGGCCAGCAGCGTGAACCACGCGAAGAGCGCAAGGACGGCAATCCACCAGCCGCCGATGATGATGCCGAGGACCAGCGTCGGCACGAAGAGCATCGGGAAGACGAAGACGACGAGCGCCCCCCATCCGAGCGCCGGCCACGGCCGCCTTGCGAGCGCGGCCGAGCTGTCGGCCGAGAAGCGCCTGAACACGAGCACCGCGATCAGGCCGAAGATGACGTATCCGATCAGCGCGCGGACCCAGTAGACGAACGCCCAGAAGAAGAAGGCGCCCGCGGCCTTCCCCGAGCGCTCCTTCGCCTTACGTTCGCGCTCTTGCTCCGTGCGGCTGGGGCGACGTTCGGTTGCGCCCGTCACGGTTCCTTGAACCGACGCCTCCTCGGCGCTGTACGAGAGATTGCTCCGGATCCGGGCCCCGGACTCGACCTTCAGGGTGTCCGCGTCGACGGTCACGTCGTCCCCGATGTTTCCGGAGATCACGACGGAGCCGCCGCTGATCGCAGCGTCCCTTCCGACCCTGCCTGCGAGCGTCACGGTCGCCCCGGCCAGGAAGGCATCCTGCTGGGCGACAGCGTTGCGGGCGAAGTCGACCGCGGAACCCGCCGCCATCACATCGCGCGTGACCGTGCTCTCGACACTGACGTCGGAGCCTGCCACTCGGACGGTCCCGCCGACGTCGCCTCCGACGCGAACGCTCTGAGCCGCCGCCATGACGTCGTCGGACACTTTGCCTCGGACCTCGACGACCTGCCCTGCCGCGATCACGTCACCGTTCACCGTGCCGAGGACCCGGACGTGGTTGCCCGAGATGTAGAGGTCGTCGTCGATGGTCTCGTTCGGTCCCACCGTGACGGTGTCGCCCGACCGGAACGCCGCCGCAGCGGCGATCGAGGGCAGAAGGGCGGCGATGAGCAAGGCGCAAACGAGTGCGGCCACGAGGGCTACCGGCCGACGCATGTGCGGCTCCTTCCTCCAGGCGCCGCAAGGAAGGGCGCCTCCATATCGGATGCCGTGGGCTGTTCGGCGGTCGTGTTGAGCGGGAGGGCGCCCACGCGTTGAGTATGCGCCAGACACGGCGCGTGCACACCAGTATCGGTCAATCCATGGCCCAAAGCCAGATACTGGCAGTGATCCGGTAGGGGCTCCAGCGCTCTGCCTATCGGGCCAAGAAGACGTCGCCGAGAGCGAGCACGGCGACCACCAGGCCGAGGAGCACGGGCAGGGCCATGAACACGGAGCGCTCACCGCTGCGTACGACGGCCGCAGCCGCCATCGCAGCCGACAGCACGCCACTGACCGCAGTCGACAGCAGCACGATGATCAGGACGGCGATGTAGGCTCCGAATGCGAGGCTTCCCGGCTCGAGAGCCAGCCCGAGCTCGGAGACGCCGGGAAGGTGTGACGCGAGGTAGAGGGCGCCCGCGGCGAGACCGAGCAGAAGGGAGCGTTGTCCGAGTCTGGTAGCGGGCGCATGGAGCATGCCGTGAGGGAGATGGTGGGCGGAACCGCCCGCAGGTGGCGAAACGTACGCATTCACGACGTATCACCCGCTTTCGTCGCCGCCCCCAAACAAGGCGGGTCACCTCCTATTGTTCCCGCCCCGGCGAACGTTCGTTCCCCGTTCGCCGAGTTGTCAGAAGTGCCCACATTGCCGCCGACCCGCCATCCGCCCGTCTGCGCAGGCGGGCGGATGAGCTGCCGCGCAGGCGGCTGGGCCGCTGTGCACGCGGTTGAGCCGCTGTGCAGGCAGGCGGTTGAGCTGCCGCGAAGCGGTCTGCTCGAACCGCCTGGCCCATGGCGGCAAAGTCCGCCATGGGCGTCATAGTTGTTACATCGGCCTGTTGTGGCTTGCGTATTGCGTTTTGGGGGGCGGACACTGAATGCGTCGCTGCCTGGAAACGCGACGCCAAGGAGGACCCCATGGCCCACGTGCGCTCGCTCTTCTTCGAAGGACCCCTTTCCGAAGTCGAGAACAAGGCACTCACCGCCTACAAGCTCGGCCGTCCGAGCGATGTGATCTGGAACATCACCAACCGCTGCAACCTGCTATGCGACCACTGCTACATGGCGGCGGACGGTCACGCTCTGCCCGACCAGATATCGGACGAAGAGACCATCGAGCTCATCACGCAGAGGGGCGAGCTCGGAGAGCCGCTCGTGTTCCTCTCCGGTGGCGAGCCGATGATGCGGCGCAACTTCTGGGAGATCCTCGAGACGGCGCACAGCTACGGCATGCACGTGACCGTCTCGACGAACGCCACGCTCATCGACCGCGAGGCGGCGAAGCGCCTGAAGGCGAACGGCGTCGACTGGATCGCGACTTCGCTTTACGGGCCGCCGCACTTCCACGACGCGATGGTCGGCGTTCCCGGCACGCATGCGAAGGTCATCGAGGCGATCAAGATCCTGCGTGAGGAAGGCGTCGGCGTCGCGCTCAAGTCCGCTGTCTCGAAGGACACCCTTCCTTTCATCCCGCACATCATCGCGAAGGCCAAGGAGCTCGACGCGCAACTCGTGTACCTGTGCGACCTCATCACGAGCGGGCGCAGCGAGGGCGAAGAGGACGCACGCGTCACCGCCCAGCAGTGGAAGGAGCTCGCCGACTTCATCCTGGAAGACCTCCTCGATCCTGAGTCCAAGACCGAGTACGACGTTGGCGCGCTGCCCAGCGTGATCCCTTACCTCGCAGAACGGCTCAAGGAGCGTGGCGTCGATGTGAGCAACGGACTCGCGCGCCTCGAGGTCGTGAGCGCCTGCCCCGTCGGCAAGGGCCACATGAACATCAACTCCGAAGGCGGCATCATGCCCTGCCAGTTCGCCCAGGACTGGACGATCGGCAGCATCCGCGAGTTGACGCTGACCGAGGCCGTGCAGGAACTCTACAAGCTCGACCAGCAGGAGGCGAAGGGCATCTGCGCGCCGGAAGCCTGCGAGTACTCGCGCATCTGCCGGGGCTGCCGCACCAAAGCGTGGCAGGCTACCGGCGACGCGATGTATGAGGACGACACCTGCCTGCTCATGCGCCTCAAGAAGGGCGAGGGTGCCGAAGCGGCCGGCGATGGTGGCCACTACGAGCGGATGCCGACCTCAGCGGCCGCACCGTGCGTCGCGCCAGGGGCGTGCGGGTAGGGCCACGGTCTCGTCAGGCTGATCCGTCCCGCATCCGCGCGACCCACTCCGGGTCCATTCGCTCGAGACGCGCCTTCTTGAGGTTCTCGCGCACGACCCACGCGATGTCGCTGTCGGACTCGTCCGCGAGCGCTTCGAAACGCCTCTTGCCGTCCTCCGGCGTCGCGACGATCACCACGCTCCACGCGTAGCCGAGCCCCTTCCGAAGCGCGCGCACGTCGTCGGCCCGGTGGTCTGATGCCTGCCGAAGTCCCTCGGTCGCGTCGTCAAGCACCTCGAGAGCAGCGGCTGCGATGGCAGGGTCGCGCAGGAGCGGCGGGTCTGCTACCGCGGCGACGGCCGCGCGCCGCTGCAAAGGGGAGCCCGCCGCGAGGCTCCGCACTTCGGCGACGAACACGCCCGAATCG
>JACRBU010000165.1 GCA_016213085.1 Coriobacteriales bacterium | reverse complement strand
TGCCGTGAAGACGTCGGGGAGCGCCGCGGGGAACACCACATGCCGAAACACGGCGGCACGCCCGGCGCCGAGCGAGCGTACCGAGAGCACCGACGCTTCCGGGATCGCCCTTGCCGCGTCACGTGCCGTGACGAGCAGCTGGAAGAAGACGATGAGCGCGATGAGCGCGATCTTGCTGGCGTTGCCGAGGCCGAGCAGCACGTAGAGCACCGGGAGGAACACGACCTTCGGGATCGGATACGTGAGGAAGATGAGCGGCGCGGCGTAGGCGTCGATGCGAGGCGAGCGGCCGATCACGAGCCCGAGTGGCACCGCCAGCAGCGTACCGATCGCCATCGCCGCCAACACCCGATACGCACTCACGGCGAACTGCGGAGCGATCGCGGGCAACTGTCGCCAGAACTCGACGATCGCCACTACCGGCCCGGGCAGGGCCGGAGATCGCACCAACCACGCGATCAGCGCCCACCCCGCAAGCAGCACCGCGGTGGCGCCAAGATAGCCGATTCCTCTCTTCGCCATCGCGTTCACAGAACGCGACCGTCGCCGACGTCCAGCGCGGCGGCTGCGCCCGCGTGCACGGCGCCCTCGGCGGCGAGCAGCCCGCGAAGCTCGGTCACCTTCGCGAAGAACTCGTCGCTTGCCCGGTAGCCCTCGCCGCCCATGCCGGGATTCTCGACGATCGACGCCACCTGTCCGGGCCTCGGTGAGAGCACGACCACGCGCCTCCCCAGGAACACCGCCTCCTCGATGGAGTGCGTGACGAGCACGCTCGTGTAGCCGCGCGTCCTCCACAGCTCGAGCAACAGGTCCTGCAGGTCCTCGCGCGTGAGTGCGTCGAGCGCCGAGAGCGGCTCGTCCATAAGCAGCAGGTCAGCCTCGAGCGCGAGCGCTCTTGCGAGTCCGAGCCGCTGCCGCATCCCGCCCGAAAGCTCGGTCGGGTACGCCGAAGCGAACTCCCCGAGGCCGACCCGATCGAGCGCCTCGCGAGCCCGCATGCGCTCGTCAGCTCGCGAGAGTCCGCGGATCCGCAGGCCGAGGCCGGCGTTGTCGGCCACGGTCTTCCAGGGCAGAAGCCCGTACTCCTGGAGGATGAGCGCGGTCTGTCGCCGAGGTCCGCCGGGCACCGCCCCGCCGACGAGCACCCGACCCTCGGTCGGAGCGAGCAGACCGGCGGCGAGCAGCAGCATCGTCGACTTCCCGCAACCGCTCGGCCCGATGATCGCAACCGGCTCGCCTTCGGCGATCTCGAGCGAGACGGAATCGAGGGCGCGGACCGCGCGGTCCGCGCCCTCGTACGTGAGCGAAACGGTATCGAAGCCGAGCGACGCCACGTGGCCGCCCTACTGAGCGACGAGCTCGTCGTAGGTGAGGTTGCCCTTGCTGTAGCCTTTTGCCTTCATCCACGCGAGGACGGCGTCGACCTGTGCTTCCGTGGGTGGCGCAGCCTGCGGATACTCGTTGACCTTGTAGCTCTTCTCGAGCGGCTTGGGCAGCCGGGCTTCTTCCACCAGGATCACGCGGAACTCGTCGGGATCGGAGTTGATGAGCGCCGCCGACTTGTTCCAGGCGCCGCGAAGCCGGTCGATGGTCTCCTGCGCACCCGGCTTTGCGAGGAACTTGTCGCTCACAACGAAGACCGTCTGCGAGAGGTTCTCGCCCTTGGTGTCGTCGGCGATGAGCGTCGCGCCCTGCTTCTCGGCGAGCGACAGGAATGGCTCCGGCAGGGCCGCCGCCCGCAGCTTGCGCTGCATCAGCAGCTCGAAGCGCACGGGGACCTTCTTGACCTCTTCCTTCTTGACCTGGTCGGCAGGCACGCCAGCCTGCGTCATCAGGCCGTCGAGGATGTACTCCTGGATGGTCGCCGAAGACGTGCCGATGGGGACATTCCGAAGGGTTCTCAGCTGGTCCTTCCGGGATTGGGGCCGGAAGCCGGAGTGGTCTGCCGGTGCCTCAACGATCCCAAACCGGCCCTGCTCAGGCGTCTGCCCAAGCATGACCCACTCGACGGTGACCGGCACTCCCCCCGAATCGAGGTTCGCCGCGGCGATGAGGTCGCCCATGAAACCGTCGATGCTCCCCGCCGAAAGCGCCGCATCCCTCTCCGCCGCGGCTTGGAACGCAACGAGCTCCACCGCGAGCCCGGCCTTCTCGAACTGGCCGTCAGCATCGGCGACCCAGAACGGGAGCGAGTCCTCCGTCGGCAGCACTCCGATCTTGATCGGGATCGGCGCCGAAGAAGCCTCGGTTGTGGCGGTGGCACCCGAACTCCCGCCCCGCTGGTCGTCGCCCTCGGTGCCGGCATCCGGCCGGCCGCAGCCGGTCAGCGCAATCATCGAAACCAGAGCTAACAGAACCGCACTGAGCACAATCGCCCGAATAGACCGCGTCATTCGCGCCCCCTCTGAGTACCGAAACGACCAGTCGCCTGCATACTCGCACGACTCGGGAGATGACGCACGGGCCGGATGGCGCGAGCTGCGCCGCTCGCGTGTTCGGAGCGTCCCGGCGCCGAGCTGACGCCTACGCGGCCGTCCCTACGCGCCCACGTTGCGGTGCAGGTGGATCTCGTCGCGCACGGGGATCCCGCTGAAGCCCGCAACCGCCGAGCCAAGGCGGTCGGCAGCGTTTCCGACAGCGATGTCGCTGATCTGGAAGCCGTTGCGCTGCAGGAAGTACAGCTGCGGGATGTCGTCGTTGGTCGTCGCCGCGCGAAGCGTCGTGAGCGACCGCTGGGCAGCGTACTGGTCAGCTGCCTCGAGCAGCGTCCGACCGGCGCCTTTGCCCTGGAAGTCAGGGTAGACCGAGAAGAAGACGATCGCCAGGTCACCCCTGATAAGCGCTGCCGAAAGGAGGCCTGCGGGCTCGCCCTCGCTCTCGACGATGAAGTTGATGAGGTCGAGCACGTCGAACGTCTGGTCGTAGACGTCGATGAGCGTCTCACCGATGGCGCGGTCGCAAATCTCCTCGATGAAGTGCCGGTCGTCGACGCCCGCCTTGCGCACCGCGAACTCCACCTGGGTCTGCGGGCGGTGCTCTGCGCAGGTGACCGTCATGCGGGCTTCGGTCAGCGGAAGGTCCTTGCCGCACGCCGGGCACCGGTACTGCGGAAATGGGAGTTCGAATTCGTCCGTCTCGGGGACTTCGGACATCGCTGGCTACCTCGTTCTCGCTCGCTGTCTTTAACGTGTACGCGTGCCGGCGCGTCCGCGAAACATCCGCGGTGTGTTGGTTATACCACGCCGCGACTCGGCCTCATCGAGGTCAGGTATCATCCCTGCATGGCCCCATTACCTCCCTATCTCGCCGATGATGCTTCGGCACTCGAAGCTCTGCGCGACATCGAGATCCTGTACACGGACCTCGACGGAACGCTGCTCTCGAAAGGTGGCGTGCTGCTCGCGGATTCGGCCGGCACCCCTTCGACCGTCACCGCCGAAGCGATCGTCACCCTCAATCGCGCCGGTCTCACCGTCGTCCCCGTTTCCGGACGCAACCGCGTCCAACTCATCGAAGTGGTGCGGTTTGTCGGCTGGCGCGATTTCATCGGGGAGGTCGGCGCGGTCATCGTGCGCGGCATCGGCACGCCGGAGCGCGTCATCGAGTACAACACAGGTGAGTGGCCGGACAACCTTCTGCCGAGCGGACAGACGCCGCTCGATCTCATCGAGTCCTGGGACGCATACGAGGCGCTCACCTCAGCTTTTCCTCGCAAGATCGAGCACCACGCGCCCTGGCACGAGGGACGCGAAGCCACGCACCTGCTCCGTGGCTGCATCGAGGAGGCCGACGGGCAGCGGGTACTCGACGAACTCGGCGTCCCCATCGACCTCGTCGACAACGGCCTCATCCATCCCCGCCACGAACTCGACTGCGCCGACCACGTGCACGCGTTCCACGTCGTTCCGCGCGGCGTGAACAAGGCCCAGGCGATCTCCCGAGACCTCGCGGAACGCGGCCTCAAGCCGTCGCAGGCGATGGCGATCGGCGACAGCGCGGCGGACCTCGCGATGGGCGACGCCGTCGGACTGATCGCGATGGTCGAAAACGCCATCGAATCTCCGATGACGCGCCGTGCGCTCGAGCGCGAGCCCCGCGCCCGCCTCATGCGCGGCGCCCGCGGCGAAGGCTGGGCCGAGCTCGCGCGGCTTTGGCTGGATGCACGCGCTCTTGCCTAACCCGACCAGCGGGAATACAATCCACGTGCCCGCAACGCCCCCGCGCGTCGCGGGTCTGACAGCCGAAAGGACCTGCTCCGTCCGTTACGGTGCGGCTCCTGTTCGAACACAGGCCACTGCCCGGAAATGTCGAGAGACGCCAATGGGTAGAGCAGCCTCCGCCGGCTTAAGGCGGCGGCTAAGGTGGCTGGGCCGGCTCTCTGAGGTGCGCAATCCCTCAGAAGTGCCGGGACGTGAACCGTCCGTGTGGCGCGCCTCGACCGGCGCCCTCGCCCTACGTCGGACAGTGCCAAAACCTGCGACGAGGGACGTGAGCGAAGCGCCTTGCGGCGGCATGCCCGGCCGATTCGGCCTGGCATGCCGTGAGCGCACGCGCCTCGCGACGCCCTCTCGTTCGACGGACGAGGGGGCTTTTCTGTTGCCGGGCAATGCAGTCGAGAGAACAGGGCCTACGTGAAACCCCACAGTACCTAGGCCCCGGGGCGCCTCCCTCCAAGCTGGCGTCGCGGGGAACACGCCAGCAATCGTTCCTGCTCGCACACGCCGGACGCCGTCGCGCGTCCAACCGTGCCGGAGAGGAGGGAAAGCCTGTGATCTACCTGTCTCAACTGCTGGGCAAGCCGGTCGTCGACGCCAGCGGCTCCGAGATCGGCACCATCAACGACATCGCCATCGTGACCGGGGAAGTCTTCCCGCGCGTCACGTCGCTAGCATTCCTCGGTCCTGACAAGACGCCGTTCATGCTCTCGTGGCGCAAGTACGTCGAGCAGTTCGATGGCGAGCGCGTCCAGCTCAACCAGGACCAGCCGAGCATCCGATTCAGCTACCTGCAGCCCGATGAAGTGCTGCTCGCACGCGACCTGCTCAACAAGCAGATCGTCGACACCCAGGGCAAGAAGGTCGTGCGCGTCAACGACCTCAAGCTCTCGGAGTCGCGCAACCAGCTGCGCCTTCTCGGTGCCGAAGTCGGCCTGCGCGGCCTGCTACGCGCGCTCTCGCCCGGGATCGAGCGTTCACTCAGCGCTCTCCTGCGCGGACGCCTGCACGAGAACCTGATCGCGTGGAACTACATGGACCTGCTCGACCGCGACCTCTCGCAGGTCAAGTTGTCCATCACGCACAAGCGCCTCCACGAGCTGCACCCCGCCGACGTCGCCGACATCCTCGAGCAGCTCTCCCCGAGCCAGCGCGCGGCGTTCTTCACGCAGCTGGACAACGAAGCCGCCGCCGAGACGATCTCCGAACTCGAGGACGAATACCAGGCCGACGTCATCGACGACCTCTCCGAGCGCCGGGCCTCGCTCCTCCTCGCCGAGATGGACCCCGACGACGCGGCGGACATCATCGCCGACCTCCCCTACGACAAGGCCGAGCGACTCCTTCGGCTGATGGGGTTGGAGGACGCGGGCGCGATCCGCTACCTGCTCGGCTACAAGGAGAAGTCCGCCGGCGGCATCATGACCCCCGAGGTCACCACCGTCACCGACGAGATGACCGTGAGCGAGGTCATCGAGAAGCTGCGCTCCGAATCGGAGGAGAGCGCCACGATCTACTACATCTACGTCGTGAATGAGGACCGCCGCCTCAAGGGCGTCGTCTCCCTCCGCGACCTGCTGCTCGCGTCCCCGGACACCACGGTCGCCGAGATCGCCGAGCGCGACCTGATCACAGCCAATGTGGACGACGACCAAGAGGACGTCGCCGAAGCGATGTCCAAGTACGACCTGCTCGCGATGCCCGTCATCGATGAGAACAACCTGCTTCTCGGCATCGTCACCGTCGACGACGCTCTCGAAGTCCTCGAGGAAGAAGCCGACGAGGACCTTGCGCTCGCGACCGGTTCGGAGCGCGCCGGCATGGCCGCGATGACATGGTGGTGGTATGTCCGCCGAAGCATCTGGATCGTCGTCTGGGCGATAGCCGGCTCGCTGGGCCTGTGGCTCGCCTCTGACGTGCTCGTCGACCCGCGCTTCGCGGTCGTCGACGTACTGCTGCTCGGAAGCGTGATCATCCTCCCGGTTCTCCTTCGCACTGCCGAGGAGGTCTCGCAACGCGCCATCGCCGACCTCATCGAGGAGCCCGACCCGGAGCGGCGCCCGAGCGTGTGGCGGCAGCTCGCCGGCAACGGGATAGTCGGCGCAGCGCTCGGAACCGTCGCGGGCGGCGCCGCGTTCGCGCTCGCGGGAGTCGCTGGCATCCAGACGGAAGCGGCCGTCCCCTTCGGCGTCGTGGTGGGGCTTGCGATCCTCTGCATCCTCGTCGCCGGCGTCGCGGTCAGCCGCTACGCCCGCCGTCTCGCGGACCAGGACAAGCGAATCTCGGGCACGACACTCTCCCTCGCGATGATGATCGCGGCGACGCTCATCTATGCGGCATTGGCCCTCGTGGTCGGCATCGCATCCGTCCAGCTCCTCCCGACGGTGACCGGCGTGCTCATCCAGTCATTCGGGGGCTAGCCATGAGCTCCGCAACGCCGCCCAGCCGCCGCCAGCGGCTGATGCTGTTCCTTGCCGCGATGGGGCCTGGCATCATCGCGGCCTCGGCGGGCAACGACGCCGGCGGCATCGCGACCTACTCGCAGGACGGCGCCGCCTACGGCTACGCGACCCTCTGGATGATCTTCGTCATGACGTTCTCGCTCGTCGTCGTGCAAGAGATGGCCGGCCGAATGGGCGCGGTCACGGGCAAGGGCTTCGCCGCGCTGATCCGCGAGAAGTTCGGCGTGCGCCTGACGCTCTTCGCCATGCTCGCGCTCCTCCTCTCGAATGCGGCCACGTCCGTCGCCGAGTTCGCCGGAATCGCGGCATCGCTGCAGCTCTTCGGCGTCTCGAAGTACGTCTCGGTGCCGATCGCCGCCATCGTCGTATGGCTGCTGGTCGTCCGGGGCAGCTACCGCAACGTCGAGAAGTTCCTGCTGGTGCTGTCGCTTGTCTTCCTCTCGTACGTGGGAGCCGCCTTCCTCGCGAAGCCGGACTGGGGACTCGTGCTCAAGTCGACCGTCGTCCCGCAGTTCGTCCCGAGCACGGATTTCGTGCTGCTTGTCATCGCCACCATCGGAACGACGATCGCGCCGTGGATGCAGTTCTTCGTGCAGTCCAACATCGTCGACAAGGGTGTGAGCGTGAAAGAGCTGCTCTACCAGCGAGTCGACATCATCTCCGGCGCGATCGGCGCCAACATCATCGCGTGGTTCATCATCGTCACCACTGGAACGGTGCTATACCCGCAGGGCATCCGCATCGAAGGCCCCGAGCAGGCGGCGGCGGCACTGGCGCCGATCGCGGGACAGTACGCGAGTGCGCTGTTCGCCATCGGCCTGTTCGGCGCGTCGCTCCTTGCGGCCTTCGTGCTCCCGCTGACCGCTGCCTACGCCGTCACCGAGGCCTTCGGCTGGGAGCGCGGGATCGATCGCACCTGGTCGGAGGCGCCCGCGTTCATCGGCATCTACACGTTCGTGATCGTCTTCGGAGCGGCGATGGTCCTCATCCCGAACGCGCCGCTCATCACGATCATGATCCTGTCGCAGGCGGTCAACGGCGTGCTGCTGCCGTTCCTCCTGATCTTCATGATGCGCATCGTCAACGACCGCCGCATCATGGGACGCTACGTGAACGGTCGCGCTTTCAATATCATGGGCTGGGGAACGGCCATCACCGTCATCGGACTCACGATCATGCTCTTCGTGCTCCAAGGAATCCAGGCGGTCACGTGATGACGTCGGAACGAGACATCGCGGCTCTCAAGCACGCTGCGCGCGAGCGTGCGCGGAGGGCCCGGGCGGCCATCGATCCCGAGACTCGCGCGGCAGCCGCCGGCGCCCTCGCCGAGCACCTCCTCCAAGTCCCGCAGCTCGAACGCGCGGGCCAGTTGCTTCTCGCCTACGCCGCGCTCCCCGAGGAGATCGACCCCGCCGTTGCCGTCGCCCGCCTTCGGCAGCGTGGATACCGGGTCGCCTACCCGCGGGTCGAATCGAAGGGGTTCCTCGGCCTGCGAATAGCCGCCGAAGGGGACCTCGAGGAAGGCACGTTCTGCGTTCGAGAGCCGCGCAGAAGCGCGTTTCGCGTGGAGCCGGCCGAGGTGGACGTGGTGCTCGTCCCGGGAGTCGCCTTCGACGAGCAAGCGTACCGGCTGGGTTACGGAGGCGGCTACTACGACCGGCTGCTGCCGCTCATCAGGGCGCACGCCGTTCGCATCGGCGTCGCGTTCGACGAGCAGGTGGTCGAGGAGCTGCCGCTCGAAGAGCACGACGTGCGGGTCGACATGGTAGTGACCCCGACGCGGGTGATCCGGCCGAACGGCTGACACCGCGAGAGCGCTCGACCGTGGACCTGCGTGGCGAGAACTCGTCGAGCGCTACTTCATGTCGTCGAGCGTGACGAAGGAGTAGCCCCGCTTCTTCAGTCCCTTGATGATCTTAGGGAGCGCGGCCACCGTCTGAGAGCGATCGCCGCCGCCGTCATGCATGAGGATGACGGCTCCGGGCGACGAGTTCTTGATGACGTTGTTGGCGATCGCCGCCGATCCAGGCTTGCGCCAGTCGTTGGAATCCACGTCCCACATCACGACCTGAAGCCCGGCCTGCCGAACGGCCTTCTTCGAACGAGTGTCGATCGAACCGCCCGGTGGCCGGAACCATTCGGCGTCGACTCCCGTCGCACGCTCGATGGCCACTTGACCACCGTTGATCTGGTTCTTGATCACGGTGAGGCTCTTCTCCCGCCCAAGGAGCCGATGTGAAAGCGTGTGGTTGGCGACCGTGTGGCCCTTCCGAGCGACACGCCGTGCCATTCCCGGCATCACCCGCGCCCGCGCCCCGATCATGAAGAACGTCGCTTTGATGTCGTACTTGTCCAGGATTCTGAGGACCTGGTCGGTGGTCTTCGGCCACGGGCCATCGTCAAAGGTGAGCGCGACGACCTTGTCCTTCGACGTCAGCCGACGGTACTCGACGATCGCGGCGACCGGCTTTCGGACCCAAGTCCTCGAGACGACCTTGCCCGAGATGGCACCGACACGCAGTTCCAGGATCCCGTCCCGCCCGGCGCGGACCGTCTTCGCGATCGGCCCCGATCCACGCTCCTTCGTGCTGCGCGGAACCTTCTTCTTCTTGGCGATGATCTCTTCGGTCCGATTCGCCCCGATGCGGCTCGCCAGGTCGTCCCCGGCGTAGACGACCTGCGTCGGTTCGACGGGTTGCCCGTTGCGGAGATAGCTCGGCGCCAGACCGCCGCCGATTCGCGCGATCTTCCCCTCGACGGTAACGAGGTTGCCGTGGGGCGCCGTGAAGACCTTGCGCCGAATGAGCTGTGAGACGGTCGTGCCCCGGTCGACCGAGATCTGCGCGCCGTCGACCTTGACCTCGATCGGACGCTGCATGCCGGTCACGACAGCGAGCACGGCGGCCGCGACAATGACCGCGGCGATTCCGTACAAGGCTGTTGGACCCCGGCGAGCGGGTGAGTGTGCGACTATCGAACCCATGCGGTACAGGATACCCCGCTCGGCCTCTTTCAGCGAGTGGGGCGCACGAAACCGCTGGTCACAGGCTCGCGCGCGCACGACAGGAGTAATCCCGAGTCAGGGCCGTCGCGGCGCTCGCGCTGCTGCGGGCTAGTGGTTGGCCTTGATCCACGGAGTCGGAACCCGCTGCGGAGCGCGGTTCCTGAGCGGGAATCTGAGCGACTCGAGCATCGCTTCGATGTTGTCCGCGATTGACACGAGCGACTTGAGATCGATGCGGAACAGCGGATGTTCGGCATCGGGCTGCGCGACCGTGAACCCCTCGCGCACCAAGAACTCCACCGTGAGCATCGGCTGGTCCTCGATCGGCTCGTTGCGGTGAACGGCCCCGTACGCCTCGACCCGGCGAACGCCTCGCAGCGCGAGATCGCGCAGCGCCGCCTGCATCAACACCTTGCCGAGGCCGTGATGTCGCGCATCGGGACGCACGTGCAAACACGAGAGCAGGACGACGTCCGGGTCGCCTGGGTGGCAGGCGAACGTGTTGACTTGTGGGAAGTACTGTGCCGGCGCGTACTTGACGAAGCCGAGGACCTCATCGTCCTCGAGCGCGACGCGCCCCGGTGCGCCCCACTCGTCAGCCACGCGGCGCCACCAGGCGGCCCATTCGTCGGGGTCGCAGCGCGAACCACAGCGACGTTCCAGCGGCGTGCCGCTCTCCCAGAACATGCAGCCGTTGCAGGGAGCCGCGCTACTCTGAAGATGCTCGGGGCCCAGCGGCCGAAGTTTCCGTGCCATCAACCCACCCGTGAACTCGATCGGACCTTGCGTGCGTCGCGAATCTGAACCATGCGCCAGGGCTCAGTCTTCGTCCTCAGGCGCAGACATCGCGTCGAGCGTGGCGTCCTTCGCGCGCTTCAGCCAATCCATAGCCTTCTTGCCCGTCTCGGACTGCGCAGCCACCTTCGCGGCAGATTTCCCGTACGCCACCGCCTTGCCCGCAGCCCTTCCTGCGGCAGCGCCCGCCTTGGTCGCGGCATCAGCCGCGAGAGCGGTCCCTTTGCCGGCCATGGCGGCCGCCCCTCCGGTGAAGTCGACTTCAGCGGCAGCGTCCTCGACTCGCACCACCTGCCCGTCGAAGCCGATCACGAGCGGTCCGTCGACTTCGCGACAGCCGAGTGCGACGTCCGCCGCAACGCCTTCGGAAAGCTCAACGCGGCGAATGGGCCCGTCGGGCTCGAAGATGACGTCAGAGACATTGCCGAAGGGCTTGTCGGATCGGGTGTGGACCGGCATGTGCCGCCACACGACGGTGTCGTCCCAGGAGAAACCGAGGCGTTTTGCGGCACGCTTGCCCCACGCATCTCGGCCGGGCGTCTCGATGGTGACCTTCTCGTTGCGCGGGACCGCCGAGTCGAGTGCCAGGTAGGCAGGCCCGCGCTTGATGACCAACCAGAGCCGAGGCCGTTCGATCTCGTAGCCCACCGCGCGCGGTTCGCTCGGGTGGAACAGGACACGACCGACCGTCCCGACGAACTTGTCGCGGTCGTTGAACACGTCGACGCCCTCGAGACCGTGCGCGGACAGCAGCGGCATACCTCACCCATCCCGACAAACATCACGAGCCGGCACGCAGCCGGCCCGTGAGCGATCCTGCGGATC
>JACRBU010000166.1 GCA_016213085.1 Coriobacteriales bacterium | reverse complement strand
GCCCGGGTTGTCCCAGAACATGTTCGAGACGAAGATGTCGGTCTGCCCGGACGTTGCCACGGCCTTGAGCTGCTCTTGAAGCGCCAGCAGCTCGGGATCGGTGGTCTTGGCTTTGAGCGCGTTCGGGATGTTGACGTAGTCGAACGCGTTCAGCTGGTAGAACCACAGGATGTGGTCGTAGCCGGTCATCGAGGCGTTGAGCATGTTGCGGATGAGGCGCGCGTTGTCCGGCACACGCTCGACGCCCATCGCCTTCTCGGTCGCCGTCACGGCGTCGATGCCATGCGGGGTCGGGCAGACACCGCAGATGCGCATCGCGTAGTGCCACGCCTGCTCGGGCGCGCGGTCTCTCATGAAGATCTCGAAGCCGCGGAACATCGTGCAGGTGTTCCACGCGTCCGTGACCTTGCCGTTCTCGACTTGGCAGGTGATGCGGAGGTGACCCTCGATCCTGGTGAACGGGTCGATGACGACCTTAGCCATCACGCCTCACCACCCTTCGTCGTCGATCCGGTGTCGGCCGGCGGACCGCCCTTGAACAGCCTGCCGCTCACGGCCTGGCCGATGAAGTGCACACCGAGGCCGGCCGCCGTAAGTCCGGCCAGTCCCCATCCGATCGTTGAGATCGGTACTCCCGCGACCCCTGCCATCGGGATGTTCGGCACTTCCTGGTTGAAGGGCTGGAAGTCGTCCCAGTAGTTGTCCTCCGCGCAGCCGGTGCACGGGCCGCCTGCGGCCACGCACCAGCTCGTGCGCCCGTTCCAGCGGTTGATGCCGCACGGTGCGTGCGTGACAGGACCCTTGCACCCGACCTTGTACAGACACCACTTCTTGGCCGAGCCTTCATCCCCGAACGACTCGACGAACTCGCCGGCCTCGAAGTGTCCGCGACGCTCGCACGTGTCGTGGATGAGCTGGCCGTACAGGAACGTCGGGCGCCCTTGGGCATCCAGCTCGGGGAGCTTCGCGTTGACGAGGATGTAGGTGAGGGTGGCGACGAGGTCCTCCGGGTGCCCTGGGCACCTCGGCAGGTTCACCACCGCGGCGTCGGGGATCCCGCCGGGACCCTTGAGGTACGCGCCGATTCCCATGGCCCCGGTCGGATTCGGCTTCGATGCCTGGCAGTTGCCGAAGGTAGCGCAGCTACCGATCGCGATGGCGCCCTTCGCCTTGGAGTAGACCTCCTTCGCGATCTCCTGCGATGTCTTGCCGCCCGCAGTCATCGCGCCGGGCATGCCGTTGGCCACGGAACCTTCGCCGACCCAATAGGCGCCCTCTTCGAGCGTCTGTTCCAGCGACTTCTCGGCGCCGGACCCGGTTGCGGCCATCGCGGTTTCCATGAACCCGAGTGAGATTTGTTGCAGTAGCAACACGGCCGGGTCCGGGGCGGTGCTCTGCAAGAGCGCGACGGTACACCCGGTGCACGCCTGGAAGTTCGTCCAGACGACCGGCGGCTTCTTCGCCGCCTCCTCCAGGGCGCTCGCGATCTCTGGCACCGCGTACGCGTCCATGCCTATCAGTGTCGCGAGATAGCTGCAGTACTTGACGAAATCTCGCCGCGACAATCCCCTGATAGGGCTGGACCGTGTGGTGTCGGGCATCGGCCCACCTCCCCCTTGTGTTCGGCGACGGCACAAGAAAGGAGCCGCCGCTGCGTCCCTTACCACTCGTTATGCCCCACAAAATCCCAGCTACTCCCCTTATTGGAAGCATCTGTTCTGCTTATAGATGCAGGCAGATGGTTGATCGGGGGTCGTCAACCAGGAATACTGCTATCGCTCCCGTCCGATGATTCGATAGACGGAGCCGCCCAGATCGCAGATGTAGAGCTCGCGGTTCTCGCCCGCACCGAAGCTCGCGATGGACAGGTCGGTCCCGAGCAGCCGGCGATTCGAGATGCTGCCGTCGGAGTTGCGCCGGACCCCCCAGAGGTTCCCGCTCAAGTAGTCGCCGTAGAGGTACGTCCCGTACAGCGCCGGGCTCTCCGTTCCGCGGTACACGTAACCGCCGGTGACCGAGCCGCCCTCACCCCGACCGTACTCAGCTACGGGAAAGGTGAGGCCGACGCGCGAGGCGGGCGGATCCTGGGGATCGAACGCGTGGTCCCCCTCGTACTTCCGCCAGCCGAAGTTGAGCGGCCGCTCGCGAGCGTCGTCCAGGTCGACGAAGTCGATCTCCTCCCACGCGTTCTGACCGACGTCGCCGATCCACAGGCCCGTGCCGCCGACGGTGTCGAAGCTGAAGCGCCAGGGATTACGCAAGCCGAGTGCGAAGACCTCGGGGCGTCCTGCGCCCTTGCGCGGCTCGCGCGCGTACGGATTGTCCTCGGGGATCGAGTAGGCGCGTCCTGCGCTCGAGCCGCTCACGTCGATGCGCAGGAGCTTGCCGAGGAGTTCGCTAGGGTTCTGCGCGCGGTTCTGCGGGTCCCCCGCGCTCCCGCCGTCGCCCATGCCGACGAAGAGCAGGTCCCTTTCGGCGATTCGCGGGTCCATTTGGAGGCACCCGCCGTTGTGGTTCGCGTAGGGCTGAGGGATCGTTATGACGACTCGCGGTCCGCTGATCTTCGGCGAGTCGCTGGAGGGGTCGTCGGCGGTGAATCGGGCGACGACCGTCGCGCCATCTCCCGCGCGCGTGTAGTTCACGTAGAAGCGGCCGTTGTCCTCGAAGTCGTTCGAGAAGGCCAGCCCCAGCAGTCCTCGTTCCCCGCCGGCGACGATGCGGTCGCTGATGTCCAGGTACGGATCGGAACGCACCTCGGCGTTGCGGACGACATGAATGGTGCCTCCCTGTTCGACGACGAACAGACGACCGCTTCCGTCGTCGGCCCCGGTGATGTAGAGCGGGGAGTCGAGGTTGTCGAGGAATGGGCGCAGCTCGATCTCGAGGTTGCCCAAAGGGACGCCCTGCGGCCCCGGGCGGGCGGGTTCGGTGGCCGGAGCGCTCGGCTCGACGCTCGATGTCTCCGCCGGAGGCTGCGCGACCCTCGGTTCCTGCGCGGGGGTGCATCCAGCCAGGAGCGCGCATGCGACCGACGCGCTGAGTGCGGTCGAGACGATCCGGTGGTGACGCATGCGCGGCCTCTTCTGTCGCGGGAACGCTTCTCAGAACTGCTGCAGGCGGTAGACCGAACCGTTGAACGCGGTCATGTAGATCTGGCCCGTGTCCGACTCGCCGAACGAAGAGATGAACAGCGATGTGTCGAGGAGCTCTTGCGGACCATCGACCACGACGTCCTGACCGGCCACGGTGCGCTTGAGGCCCCAAACGCGGCCCGAGATGTAGTCGGCGTAGAAGTAGATGCCGGCAAGTCCGGGGTACTTGGCGCCTCTGTACACGTAGCCGCCGGTGACGCTCTCTCCGCCATTCGGGTCGGAATCTAGGTGGCCGTACTCCGCGATCGGGAAGGTGAAGCCGGTCCTGGTCGGTTCGACGGACCCCGGCGGATACGCGTGGTCGCCCTCCCACCGGACCCAGCCCCAGTTCTGGCCGCCCTGCCCGGCAGGCTGGAAGTCGACCTCCTCCCACGTGTTCTGGCCGACGTCGGCCATCCACACGTCGCCGGTCGTCCGGTCGAAGGAGAAGCGCCACGGATTGCGCACGCCGTACGACCAGATCTCGGGTCGGGTGTTCGGCGTGCCCACGAAGGGGTTCGTGGGGATCGGCCGGTGGGTGCCGCCGTTGGGGACTCCGTCGGCGTCGAGGCGCAGGACCTTCCCCAGCAGGGTGTTGCGATTCTGGGCGCGTCCCGCCGGGTCGCCGCCCGGCCCGCCGTCGCCCATCCCGACGTAGAGGTAGCGGTCGGGTCCGAACTGCAGGCAGCCGCCGTTGTGGTTCGCGGCCGGCTGATCGACCCACAGGACCGTGCCGGCGAAGGTGATCTTCGGTTTGCTCGAGGTCGAAGGGATCGCGACGTAGCGGGCGATCACCGTGTTCCCCCAGCGGTCGGTGTAGTTCACGTAGAAGCGGCCGTTGTTGCGGTACCTCGGCGAGAACGCGAGGCCGAGCAGGCCCTGTTCGTTGGGGCCGTTACTTCCCGGCGTGATCTTGGACGACAGGTCGAGCCACAGGCTCGTGCGCCCCTTGGTGATGACCTTGATCTTGCCGGTCTTCTCGACGACCCACAGTCGGCCGGTGCCGTCGTTGGCGCTGGTCACGCCGAGGGGCTTATTGAAGCCCGAGAACGCGCGGGCCAGGCGCACGTTGACGTTGGGGAACGCCGCGTTCGCGACTGAAGCCGTGACCATGGCGAGTCCGAAGACGAGGGTTATGGTGACAGGACGGGCGACGTACGGCGCTACTCGTGACATGGCAGCTTCGCTCCTTCGTCGGGAGTGTCACGCAGAGTTTGTTCCGCCTCGGCGGGCGAGAATCGCGGCGAAACCCCGCGACCTAGTAAGATTGACCCCCGCCCCCGTCCGGAGGTTCCTCATGTTCGGTGAGCCGATATCGGCCCAGAACCGCGACGAATGCACCTTGCGTGCGGCATCCGGCACCGAGCACGCCGAGTGCGATGGCTCGACGTGCATCTACTGGCGCGTCGTCGATCACCTCGGTGTCACCGACGAGGTCGACGGCTGCGCAATCGAGCATTTCAGGATGTTGGAAGGTGGAGAAGAGGTCGCGACTTGGCTTCTCTCCGTCAAGGAGCGCGTGGAGCGCGCGTAGCCCTAGTCCGCCGAGAGGCTGTAAGGATGGGCGCATGCTCTTCATCATCGACGGCTACAACGTCACTCGCGGGGATCCGGCCACTCGGGACCGCGCGCTCGAGGAGCAACGCGACGCGCTCGTGAGGCGGCTTGCCGCTCGAAGCGCGGCGATGCTTGGTCCCGGTCGCGTGCTGGTGGTCTTCGACGGCGAGAGGGGCGCCGGGGAGAGCCGCCGGGCGTTCGGAGCGGTCGAGGTCAGGTACTCGCGGGAAGGCAGCGCCGACGACGCGATCGTGCAGGCTGCCACGTCGACGTCCGAGCCGATCGTGCTCGTCAGCGACGACCTCGAGCTTGCCGCGCGAGTGAGGGCGCATGCCGCCGCCGGTGTTCACGTGCGCTCGCGGTCCTGTTGTTTCGAGGCGGCCGGCAGGGGCGCCGCCCGAAAGGGTCGCCGGCCTTCGGTCACGCGCGACTCCGGTCTGCCGAGGGGCGCGAACCGGATCACCGAGGAACTCAAGGACATCTGGCTTTCCGACGAGGAGTGACATGCCGTTCTCGGGCGTGCTGGTCAACGTTGTCACGGTCCTGGTCGGAACGGCTGTCGGGCTGCTCTTCGGCGGGCTGATACACGACCGGTTCAGGTCGATCGCATTCACCGCCATCGGGGTCGCGACCCTGGTCATCGGCGCGTCCATGAGCGTCGGCGGGCTCTCCCGGATGATGCGGACCGCGATGGGCGACTACGCGGCACTCGTACTCGTGGGCTCCCTCGTCGTCGGCTCGCTCGTCGGAGAGGCGCTGCGGATCGAGTACTGGCTCGAGCGCCTCGGCGTGTGGCTTCAGGGGGCGGCGAGGAGGGCCCCGTTCCTCGCGCCCGTTCCCGAGGAGGAGACCCCCGAAGAGAAGCGGCACACGCTCGTGGACGGGTTTGTGACCGCGTCGCTGCTCTTCTGCGTCGGCGCGCTCACGGTGCTCGGCTCGCTGCAGGACGGGCTCGGCGATCCGTCGCTGCTCTACCTCAAGGCGACCCTCGACGGGTTCGCGTCCATCGCGCTCGCTGCCACCCTCGGCGCGGGAGTCGGCCTGGCCGTGATCCCCGTCGTCGTGATCCAGGGCGGGATCGCGCTCGGAGCAAGCTTCCTGCAGCCGTTCATGACGCCGGCGGTGATTGCGTCGATCACGTGCGTGGGCGGTGCGTCGATCCTCGCCCTCGGGTTCGACCTCTGCGGCATCAAGCGCTTTCCCGTCGGCAACATGCTGCCTTCGATCGTGATCGCAGCAGTCGTAGGCGGGCTGCTCGGTCGCTGAGCGCGTGGCGGCCGGGGCACTACGCCTCCTGGCGCCATCCTTTCGGCACGAAGGCGCTGGGGCAGACGTCGTTCAGGAAGCACGCTCCGCATATCGGGCGCTGCGCGGTGCAGATCGCGCGCCCGTGGTTGATGAGGTCGTAGTTGACGCGATGCCAGTGCTCCCGGGGGAACTCGTTCATGAGATCGATCTCGACCTTGTTGGGGTCGCTCGCCTCCGAAAGGCCGAGGCGGTGCGCCAGGCGGAACACATGGGTGTCGACCGCGATCCCCTCGACCTTGTCGAACGCGTTTCCCAGCACGATGTTGGCGGTCTTTCTCGCGACACCGGGTAGCGAGGTGAGCCCCTCCATCGTGTCGGGCACCCTGCCGCCGAACTCGGCGACGATGGCCTGGCACGCGCCGATGATGTGCTTGGTTTTCTGCCGGAAGAAGCCTGTTGCGCGAATGATCTCCTCGACGTCGGCGGGGTCCGCCTGAGCGAGCGACACGCAGTCCGGATACCTGTCGAAGAGAACGGGCGTGACCTTGTTGACTCCGACGTCGGTGGTCTGCGCGGAGAGGATGACCGCGATCAGCAGCTCGTAGGCGTTCGAGTAGTCGAGCGCGGGCTTCGGGTCGCCGTAGCGCTCTTCGAGTCGAGCCATGTAGACCGGCACGCGTTCGGCTCGTTCGTCGGCGCTCAGATGCGGGATCGGCTCGGAGGACTTCCTGGCCACGGCGGCTCCTGTCTCGGGCGTCGGGTCTGCCCGAAGGATACCCGAGTCGCACGGCGCCTTCGTCGCCAGGCATGGGGCCGAGCTAGGCTAGGCGTCGGCAGCGGTGGTCTCTGAACGCAGGAGGTTGGGGCGAACGACGAGCAGGAGCGCCCAGGCGATGAGGGCGACTGAGCCGACGACGACCGCCGGCGAAGGGCCGATCACCTGCCCCACTGTGCCGAAGATCAGGCCAGAGATCGGCATCATCCCGAGGAACGCCATAACGAACAGCCCGAGCACGCGGCCTCGAAGCTCTCGCGGCACCGTCGACTGAATGAGCGCGTTGGTAAGCGAGTTCGTGGTCATGAGCGCCGCCCCAGCGAGCGTTGAGAGCACAACGAGCAGCCAGAGCTGGCTGATGAGACCGAACGCCGTCAGGAGGACGCCGAAGGAGAGAAGCGAGTACGGGATGATTCGCTGCGGCCGCAGGCTGTGCGACATGCTGGCGACGGTGAGGGCCCCCACCATCGCGCCGAGGCCGTTGGCCGCCATGATGAGCGCGGTCACGCGGGTGTAGCCGGCGCTCTTGGTCGCATAGCCGAGTGTCTCGTTGACGATCGCTGGCAGCAGCGTGATGTAGGCGAAGCCGAAGACGGTCATGACGGCAGTGCTGATCAGGACCATCCCGACAGCCCTATGCGCCCTCGCGTACTTGATGCCGGCGACGAGCGTCTGCCACACGCCTTCCGTGCGGGCCGGCCTCCCGCCTGCGTTGTCGCTCGACGCCGTTGGGGCCGCGGCCGTTCGAATGAACCAGAGCGCGAGGATGACGAAGAGGAAGCTCACGGCGTTCGCGTAGAAGATCTCACCCATGCCTGCGCCCGCGACGACCAGCGCGCCGGCGAGCGCCGGCCCAAGCATCCTCGAGGACTGAAACTGCGCCGCGTTGAGCGCGATAGCGTTGAGCAGCGAGGGTCTCGGTACGAGATCGGGGAGCATCGCTTGCCACGCGGGGAACTGCACCGCGTTGAGTGCACCCGCCGCGATGCCGAGGACCGCCAGCCACACGAGGGCGCCGAGCGGCGCCTTCGATGAGAGCGAGCCGGAGTTGTAGAGCAGGCCGAGTGCGGCGGCCTGCGCGAGCAAGACGAACTGGATGGACATCAGAAGCCTTCGGCGGTCGAACCGGTCGGCTATCAACCCACCCGGCAGGGCCAGGAAGAGGATGGGGATGCCCGTCAGGAACGTGATCAGGCCGAGATCGAACTCGGAGTCGCGAAGCGCGTAGACCACCACCGCGAGCGCGTAGTTCTGCATCCACGAGCCGACGTTGCTTACGAGAGCGCCCGACCAGAAGAGCGAGAAGTCGCGGTGGCGGAAGGACTCGAACGTGCCGCCGCGCCGGGCGATCTCGGGCGTCGGGGCCTCGACGTCGGCCTCTTCGACTCTCGTCGCCTCGACGCGTCCCTCGGGGAGCCGACCGTTCGGCAGAGGCTGCTCTTCGTCTGTTCGCGCCGCATTCTTCATGAGCGGCAGTGTACCCCCTGCATCGGCCGCGGTTGACCGCCGTTGGCGGCGGGGATACCCTCGGCGAGCCCCGCTCGGCATCGCCGATGCGGGTTAGTCGCGTTTCGACACGTCGCCTGGAGGCACGCTTCATGTTGATCGACCGCTTGGCCGCATCGCTTCGGCGTGCAGAGGCATATCGAACGATCACCGGACTGCTGGCACGAGGGTCGGACGCGTCGATCGCCACGCCCGGCCTCGTGCGGCCGGCGCTCGTCGCGTCGCTGTTTCGGGCGGAGCCGAGGCCGACGCTCGTCGTGCTCGCAGGCGAGGAGAACGCCGAGCGATTCGCACGGCAGGTGGCTGGCTGGCTTGGCAGCGAGGCGGTCGTGCCGCTTCCCGAACGCAAGGACCTGCCGTGGGGCAGCGACGCGCCGGACCCGGAGGTCGTGGGCGCCAGAGCGCGAGCGCTCCACGCGCTCGATCGGGGACGCTCTGTGGTCGTGGTCGCCTCGGCGAGGGCGCTGCTCAGAGCGGTGCCACCGCAGGGATCGCACGTCTTCGAGCCGCTCGCTTTGCAGGTCGGTGGGATCCTCGATCTTGACGAAGCGGCGGCGGCGCTGGCGCGCATGTCGTACACGCGTACCGAGACCGCGGAGGAACCCGGCCAGTTCGCGATCCGCGGCGGCATCATCGACGTCTTCCCGACCGACGCGGTCAATCCGGTGCGGGCTGAGCTCTTCGGCGATGAGATCGAGACGCTGAAGCGTTATGTGCCCTCGACGGGTCAGACGATCGGCGACTCCGACGCAGTCGAGGTGTACGCGGCTCGCGAGCTGCTGATCTCCTCGCGCGGAGCCGAGGCTGCGGAGCGGGCCCTCGCAGATGAGGCGCTTCGGGACCCGTTCGTCGCGCACCACCTCGCTCTTCTTCGCGAAGGCATCGCGTTCAACGGGATCGAGCGCTATCTGCCGCTGCTGTACAAGCGCACGGCGTCCGCTACCGAGTACCTGGGCGTCGGCACACTCGTCGTCGTCGCGGAGCCGCGGTCGCTCTTTGACGATGCTGCGCGTCGTCACGACGAACTGTCGGCGATGGCGCGTCAGGCCGGTGTCGATCTGGAGGGTCTCTACCTGTCGCCGGCCGCGCTCGACTTCGGGGAGCGGCAGCGTCTGACGATGCTCTCGCTGATGAGAGCAGGCGGAGCGGTCGATGCGGAGCTGCCTGCGCGTCGTCCCGAGGTCTCCGGCGGCGAGGAGCGCTTCATCGGTGGGGTCCGTTCGCTGGCCTCCAGCGGCACCGGCGTGGCGGTCGCGGTTCCCGACCGGCGAGCGAGACGCCGGATAGCGGATGCCCTCACGGATGCCGGGGTCACCGTCGCGGAGAGCCGCGATCACTCCGCGGGTCATGCGAGCGATGCCGACGCGGCGGCGGAGCCGCTGTCGCCTGAGATCGTCGAGCTGTCCGACACCGACGTGCCCGCGGGGTTCGTCATTCCCGCCGCACGCGCTGCGGTCGTCAGTATCGACGACGTGTACCCGCGCTCGATGGTCCGTCGCCAGCAACGCCGCATCGATCCGACCCGCATCCGGTTCTCCTTCGAGCCCGGTGACTACGTCGTTCACGCGACCCACGGCATCGCGCTCTTCAAGGAGATCGTTCGCCAGGAGGTCCTCGGCAACGAGCGAGACTACCTGCTTCTCGAGTACGCGAAGGGCGACAAGCTCTACGTTCCGGTCGAGCAGGTCGACCGCGTCACCAAGTTCGTCGGGCCCGACGCCTCTGCGCCGCGGCTCACGCGCCTGAATACCGCCGACTGGGCACGCGCGACGAAGAAGGCCCGCTCCGCGGCGAAGAAGCTGGCGTTCGACCTTGTCGACCTCTATTCGCGACGGGCGACGGTCACCGGGCACCCGTACCGCGAAGACTCGCCGTGGCAGCTCGAGATGGAGGCGGCGTTCCCCTTCGAAGAGACCCCGGATCAGCTCGCCGCCATCGCCGACGTGAAGGCCGACATGGAGTCGGACAAGCCGATGGACCGGCTTATCTGCGGTGACGTGGGGTACGGCAAGACCGAGGTGGCGATCCGTGCGGCCTTCAAGGCCACGCAGGACGGCAAGCAGGTCATGGTGCTCGCGCCCACCACCATCCTCGCCCAGCAGCATTTCACGACGTTCTCCGAGCGCTTCGGACCGTTCCCGGTCCACGTGGAGGTCCTGTCGCGCTTTCGCACGAGCGCGCAGCAGAAGGCCGCCCTCGAAGGGTTCACCGCCGGCACCGTCGACATCCTCATCGGCACGCATCGCTTGCTCTCGCGCGACGTGCAGCCCAAGGACCTCGGCCTCGTGGTCATCGACGAGGAGCAGCGATTCGGCGTCGAGCACAAGGAGCACCTCAAGAACCTGCGCGAGCAGGTCGACGTGCTCACGCTGACCGCCACCCCGATCCCGCGCACCCTGCAGATGTCGCTCTCAGGCGTGCGCGACATGTCGATCATCGACACGCCACCGCCCAACCGCTTTCCCGTGCAGGTCCACGTCGGCGAATGGGACGAGGACGTCGTCAGCGGGGCGGTCCGCAGGGAACTCGAGCGCGGCGGACAGGTCTACTACGTCAGCAATCGCGTGAAGTCCATCGACGACGCGGTGGAGCGCGTGCGGCGGGTCGCTCCGGAAGCACGCGTCGGCGTCGGGCACGGGCAGATGTCCGAAAAAGAGCTCGAGTCGGTCATGGAGCGCTTCTCCGCGAACGAGATCGACGTGCTTGTCGCAACGACCATCATCGAGAGCGGGATCGACAACCCGCACACCAACACGCTCATCATCGAGGACTCCCAGCGCATCGGCCTCGGCCAGCTCTACCAGCTGAAGGGCCGCGTCGGCCGAAGCCACGTCCGCGCGTACGCGTACTTCCTGTTCCCCCGCGCCTCGGCGCTCACCGAGCAGGCGGTCGAGCGTCTGACCGCGATCCGCGACCACGCGGACCTTGGCAGCGGCCTCAAGGTGGCGATGCGCGACCTCGAGATCCGCGGAGCGGGCTCGCTGCTCGGCGCCGAACAGCACGGGAACATGAGCGCGGTGGGCTTCGACCTCTTCGCTCAGATGCTCATGGAGGCGGTCTCGGACGCGCGGGGGGAACCCGAGATCGCGCATCCCGACATCCGGGTCGACCTGCCGCTCTCGGCGTTTCTGCCCGAGGAGTACGTCCCGGCGGTCGACGAGCGGGTCCGCTACTACCGCAGGCTCGCGGGATCCCCGAGCATCGAAGGGGTCGACGCCGTCGCCGAGGAGCTGCGCGGGACCTTCGGCGAGCTGCCGGAACCCGCCCGGAACCTGGTCTCGATCGCGAGGATCAGAGCGCTTGCGGCGGAGCTTCGTGTAGATCATGTGTCGGTTGCTCGGGGCCACCTTACTCTGGCACCCATCTCGCTCACTGACCTGCAGAGAACCGCCGTGACGAGACTCGGCGCAACGCCGGTCGAACGGGGTTCGAAAGTCACCCGGCCCCTCAAGGCCGAAGATCGTCCGGCCGAGGCTGCTCAGGAGCTCCTCGGTGCTATACTCGCAAAGGCCCGATAGCGGGAGACCGTACGAACCATCGGAGGAAGCCCAGATGAAGCTCGTTCGCATTGCCCTTGCGCTGGTGCTCGCGCTGGCTGTTGCCACTGTCGCGACCGGCTGCACCGACAAGGATACCGCTGCCAAGGTCAACGGTGAGAAGATCAAGATGTCCGAGCTGAACGCGCAGCTTGATCAGCTCAAGAAGCAGTACCCGCAGATGTTCAGCGGCGCCGACGGAGAGGCCCGCCTTCTCGACTTCAAGCGCCGCCTGCTCGACAACCTGATCAACCAGAAGCTGATCACGCAGGCTGCCAAGGAGAAGGGCATCGACGTCACCGACTCCGACGTGCAAAAGCAGATCGATCAGCTGAAGCAGGGCTTCAAGAGCGACGCGGAGTTCGAGACGGCGCTCAAGAACGCAGGCATGACCAAGGAAGCTCTCGAGAAGCAGATTCGCGACCAGCTCCTGTCGCAGAAGCTCGTGGAGGCGATCTCCGCAGACGCCAAGATCTCCGACAAGGACATCGAGGCCTACTACAAGAAGAACAAGAAGCAGTTCTACCAGGCAGCTTCCAAGCGCGCGAGCCACATCCTGTTCGACGCAAAGGACAAGGCCAAAGCGCAGAAGGTGCTCGACCAGCTCGAAGGCGGCGACGACTTCGCCTCGCTGGCAAAGGAGAACAGCAAGGACCCGGGCAGTGCCGCGAAGGGTGGCGACCTCGGCTGGCCAACCACCCCGTACGTCCCCGAGTTCGAGTCCGCGCTCAAGAAGCTCGACAAGGGCGAGATGTCCGGCCTCGTGAAGTCGCAGTTCGGCTGGCACATCATCAAGGTCACGGACGAGCGTGGCGCCAAGCAGCTGTCGCTGGCCGAGGCCAAGAAGCAGATCGAGCAGATCATGCAGCAGCAGCAGCGCGCTGACGCATACCAGAAGTTCCTCGACGAGATCCGCAAGAAGGCCAAGATCGAGATCGTCGCCAAGGAACTCAAGGCCGATGCGGCGCCGGCCGGTGCGCCGACGCAGGCCGCGCAGCCTGCTCAGCAGGGCAAGTAGCCCACGCAGAGATACACCGACGCCGCCCGGTCCTCGCACCGGGCGGCTTCGTATCGAGGGGGAGCCTGGTGGAGTGCCACGGGTTCGATGAGTTCGTGCGCATCATAGCCGCCCTGCGCGCGCCGGACGGGTGCCCGTGGGACCGCGAGCAAACGCACTCGACCATCGCCAAGAACATGGTGGAAGAGGCCTACGAGGCGGTGCACGCCATCGAGGAGGGCGACGACCGCCACCTCGTCGAGGAACTCGGCGACGTCCTCCTTCAGGTCGTCTTGCAGGCGCAGATCGGCTCGGACGATGGCTCGTTCACGATCGACGACGTCGTCGGGGGCATCTCCGAGAAGATAGTCCGACGCCATCCGCACGTCTTCGGAGATGCGGAAGCCGGGACGTCGAGCGAGGTCCACGCGACGTGGGACCGGATCAAGCGGGACGAGAAGGCCGAGCGCGGCGCGGGCCTGCTCGACGAGGTGCCCAGCGGCATGCCGGCCCTCATGCAGGCCCAGACGATCTCGCGCAAGGCGGTCTCGGCCGGCTTCGAGTGGGAGACGCTCGATGACATCTGGGAGAAAGTGCACGAGGAGATCGACGAGCTCAAGGCGACGGAACCCGGCTCGGCGGAAGCGGCGGGCGAGATCGGGGACCTGCTGTTCACCGTGGTGAACCTGGCCCGCAAGCAAGGCATCGACGCGGAGACCGCGCTGCGCGCAACGAACCGGAAGTTCCGTGCGAGGTGGTCGGCCATGGAGGCCGCCGCGGCGCAGCAGGGCGTAGGCATCGCAACGCTCTCGATAGACGAGCAGGAACGTCTGTGGCAACAGGCCAAGGAAAGGGAGAGGGACCAATGAGCAACATCGTCGACGTGTACGCCCGCGAGGTTCTGGACTCGCGCGGCAACCCCACGGTTGAGGTCGAGGTCGTTCTCGACGACGGCAGCTTCGGGCGCGCAATCGTTCCTTCGGGGGCGTCGACCGGTGCGTTCGAGGCGGTCGAACTGCGCGACGGCGACGATGCGCGCTACCTCGGCAAGGGCGTTCAGCAGGCCGTCACGAACGTCAACGAGGTGATCGCGCCCGAGATCCTCGGTCTGGACGCGACCGACCAGCGGCTTGTCGACGAGGCGATGCTCGAGCTCGACGGCACTCCGAACAAGTCGCGCCTGGGAGCCAACGCGATCCTCGGAGTGTCGCTCGCGGTGGCAAAGGCCGCGTCCGAGTCGACCGAACTCACGCTCTACAGCTACGTCGGCGGCGCCAACGCGCACACGCTTCCGGTGCCGATGATGAACATCCTCAACGGCGGTGCGCACGCAGACAACAACGTCGACCTGCAGGAGTTCATGGTCATGCCGGTCGGCGCCAGCACTTTCGCCGAGGCGCTCCGCTGGTGCGCCGAGATCTATCACACGCTCAAGAAGGTGCTTGGCGATCGCGGTCTTGGCACCGGCGTGGGTGACGAGGGCGGATTCGCCCCGAATCTCGGCAGCAACGAAGAGGCGCTACAGGTGATCGTCGAGGCCGTCGAACGGGCGGGATACTCGCCCGGCGACCAGATCCGTTTCGCGCTCGACCCCGCCACAACCGAGATCTACGACGCGGATCGCGGCGTCTACGTGCTCGCCGGCGAGGGGCGCGAACTCACAAGCGCCCAGATGGTCGACTTCTGGGCCGACTTGGTCGACCGGTATCCGATCGTCTCGATCGAGGACGGCATGGCCGAGGAGGACTGGGACGGCTGGAAGCTGCTCACCGACAAGCTCGGAAAGCGCGTCCAGCTCGTCGGCGACGACCTGTTCGTCACGAACACCGAGCGCCTGCGCAAGGGTATCGAGATGGGCGTCGCGAACTCGATCCTCGTGAAGGTGAACCAGATCGGATCGCTCACCGAGACGCTCGAGGCGATCGAGATGGCGAACCGGGCGGGGTACACCGCGGTCATCTCGCACCGTTCCGGCGAGACGGAGGACACCACGATCGCCGACCTCTCCGTCGCGGTGAACGCCGGGCAGATCAAGACGGGTGCTCCGGCGCGCTCCGATCGCGTCGCCAAGTACAACCAGCTCCTGCGGATCGAAGAGGAGCTCGGCGACTCGGGCACGTACCCTGCCGAGGAGGCTTTCTTCAACCTTCGCGCGTAGCTCCACGGGCGCCTGGAACGCCCTCGACCGTGCCGGCCGTCAGACCTGAGAGCAGCAGATGAAGGACCGCAAGAGATCACGACAGCGTGCCGAGCAGACGATCGACTACGGTGTCCCGCTCGAATCGGCGATGGCTCGACGCGAGCGGATGGCGGACAAGTACGATTACCAGTTCGGCCAGGAGCGGGTCTTTCCGGAGCTCGTAGAGGCACTGCTCGAGGAGATTCCCGAGGGCTGTGACCTGCTCGAAGTCGGAGCCGCCACCGGGCTGCTCACACGCCCGCTCATCGAGCGTGCGGGGCGACTGACGGCTATGGAGCCCTCGCAGGGCATGCTTCGGCGTCTCTTCATGACGGATCTTTCCGAGGACCCTCGGCTGACGGTGTTTTACGGCCTCGTCGAAGATCTGCCCAAGGAGACGATGTATGACGCTGCGGTCGTGACGTTCACGCCACGGCGGGGCATCGGGCTCATGCACCTGCTCGGAGTTCTGGCGTCGCATGTGCGCGACCGCGTGGTGATGATGCTCGACGACGACGCCTCGATGGATTGGGCGTTCCTTGCTCGCGCGGCTTCGATCCAGGGCTTCGACACGCGCATGCGCGTGGTGGCGAAGCCGTGCGATCCGTCGGTCAGCCCGTCCGAGGCCGTGCGTGCGGTGCTGCTCATCGCTCGCGTCACCGGGTGGTGTCCTGAGGTCCAACCGGCGGATGCCTGGCAGCTCGAGGCGCGAGAGATCGAGGTACCCTTCCCGGCCCCGCGCGGGGCGGCCACCCGACTCGTGCGATACTTCCTGGCCGGGGGCGACCGCGCGGTGGTCGTCCGCACGGCGCCGGAGGGGGTGGACAGGCTGTACGGGAACCTGCGCACGGCGGTACATCGGCTCGGCCGCGAAGAGGCGACCGTCAGGCGCACCGACGATGGCGTGCAGCTTCTGCGCTTGCCGAAAGCCGAGGAGTAGCGCCAAAGCCCTTCGACGTGACTCCGCCGCGCGCGCGACGGGGAGCGGGTAGGAACCTGCCAGCGACCTGATGCTGGAGGAAGCCCGTGCGCCGCACCAAGATCATCGCCAGCCTAGGTCCGGCGACCGACCCGCCGGATGTCCTTGCCGGCGCGATCGAAGCCGGACTCGACGTCGCAAGACTCAATGCGTCCCATGCCGAAGTCGATGCACTCGGAGAGCGCCTCGGCGCGCTCCGCGCGGCGGCCGAGCGCGCAGGCAGGGTCGTCGCGGCGATGCTGGACCTGCCCGGCCCCAAGCTGCGCGTGGGGGAGATCGTACCGGGCACGATGCTCGAGCAGGGGCACGAGTTCCGCATCGTCGCTGGTGAGTGCATCGGCGACGCGGATCACGCCTGCATCAGCTATTCGGGGATCGTGAGGGACCTCCATGCGGGCGATCGCGTCCTCGTCGACGACGGGCGCATCGAGCTGCTCGTCGAAGACGTCAGTTCGCAGGACGTCTGCACCTCGGTCGTCGTCGGCGGGGAGCTCTCGAGTCACAAGGGAGTGAACGTCCCCGGCGTGACGCTCGGCGTGGAATCGGTCACGGTGCGCGACACCGAACTCGTGCGATGGGCGCTCGAGTCAGGGATCGACATCATCGCGCAGTCCTTCGTGCGCGGACCCGAGGACATCCACCGCGTCAGAGAGCTCATGGGCGACCGCCGAGTGCCGATCGTCGCCAAGATCGAGAAGCACGAGGCAGTGGCGCGTCTCGGCGAGATCATCGACGCGGCGGACGCCATCATGGTGGCCAGAGGCGACCTTGGCGTCGAGCTCGCACCCGAGCGAGTCCCGGTCATCCAGCGGTCGGTGGTGAAGGCGGCACGCCGTCGCGGACGGCCCGTGATCATCGCGACGCAGATGCTCGAATCGATGACGATGTCGCCACGACCGACGAGGGCCGAGGCGAGCGACGTCGCGAACGCGATCTTCGAGAAGGTCGACGCCGTCATGCTGTCGGGCGAGAGCGCCGTCGGATACTACCCGGTGCAGTCGGTCGAGACGATGGCAAGGATCGCTACGACCGCCGAGGAGATGCCGCCCTCGCTGGCGGAGCGAGGCCGCCATCATGCCAACCACACGCCGACCGACATCCAGCAAGCCGTGAGCGACGCCGTCGTCGATCTTGCCCAAGACCTCACCCTGGCCGCCATCGTGACTCCGACGCAATCGGGGGCGACCGCGCTCGCGGTGGCGCGACATCGCCCGCTCGTCCCGATCATCGCGCCGACCCCTTCCGCTGAGGTCGCGCGCCGATTGTGCATCGTTTGGGGAGTGACCCCGCTCGTCGTCGAGCTTCCGGAGGACACCGACGTGATGCTCGAGGCGGTTTGTCGCGCCGGA
This sequence comes from Coriobacteriales bacterium, assembly GCA_016213085.1. Lineage (GTDB taxonomy): Bacteria > Actinomycetota > Coriobacteriia > Anaerosomatales > JACRBU01 > JACRBU01. The sequence goes on along the minus strand of JACRBU010000166.1, from coordinate 4,800 downwards.
ATCGAGGCGGGGCTGATCGAACGGGGATCGCTGATCGCGATCACGGCGGGGCGCGCGACTCGCATCGCAGGCGGGACCGATTTCGTGCACGTCCGCGAGGTCTAGCGGGGGTCAACCTCAACCCGAGGTTCACGCGACACTACCGCCGCGCCGTGGTATCATCCAACATACGGTCGCGAGGGGCGACCGCTCACCCATATGGCCTTCCCCGAGGAACAGTCCTTAGGTATGTCACCAAGGAAAACGTCGCAGCAAGGGGCCTCCAAGCGCAAGCGCCGTTCCCCGGCGAAAGCAGCGCGGGGTTCAACACACGTGAAGGCAGGCTCGGCGCCGGTCAAACGGCCACGCGCCACCGCCACAAAGAAGTCTCCCGGGCGCGCACCGAAGTCGTCGAAGCCCGTGCCGCCTCGCGAACTCGCCCGGCACTGGAGCGTGCCCGTCGTAGCCGCGGCCTTCGTCGCTCTGATGCTCGGGGCGGCCTACTATCCGGTGATGAAGGTCCAGTACCGCGAAGTCCGGGAGAAGTCGCGTCTTCAGGCCGAGCTCCGGGCTCTTCGTCAGCGCAACGAGCGCCTGAGACTCGACGTCGCTCGGCTCAAGACCCGCGAGGGAATCGAGGACCTCGCGCGTTCGCAGCTCGGTCTGGTGAGGAAAGGCGAGCACGTCGCGGTCATCGTCGACGGCGATGCCCCGGAGCCGACCGCGACCCCCGCGCCGGACCTCGAGAACGAGGTTCCCTCCGCTGCCGAACAGCCGGCCGGCACGTGGACGGCATTCCTTGACGCGGTCTTCGACGTTGGCAACTGACGTGGCCAGGTCTCCTGCGCCGCGCGAGGCGCGCGCAGCGGCCGACCTCGTTCGACGCCAGCTCGGCCGCGCGCCGCGATCGCCCTGGCGAGTGGCGAGCGTCTGCTCCTTCGGCTATCCGAACGTGATCGCGTCGCCATCGCTCCTTCAGGACGGCACTCCGTTCCCGACGCTCTTCTGGCTCACGTGCCCATTCCTCGCGGAGGCAGCCGCCGCTGCCGAGTCCGCGGGCGCGTGTGCGGAGTGGGCCTCACGGGCCCACTCCGATCCTGAGCTCGCTTCGGCGCTTCGGGAGGCCGACGCGGAGGTCCGCGTGCGACGAGCCGCCGAATCGCACGGTGATGACGCGTGCGCCGCGGTAGGTCTCGCCGGACAGAGGGACCCGCTCGGCGTGAAGTGCCTTCACGTCCACGTCGCGTATGCTCTCGCTGGCATCGCCGACCCGATCGGAGAAGCGCTGATCGCCGAGGTCGGCGAGGTCTGCGTCGACGAGCGCTGCGCCGGGCTCGCGGAGGAAGCGTGAATCGCACGCGCCGCATCGGAGCGATCGACATCGGCACCGTCACGGTCCGCCTTCTCATCGCCGACGTCACCGCGAACTCGATCGAGCCGGTCGTGCGCTCCACCGACATCACGCACCTGGGAGAGGGCCTCACGCAGACAGGGCGGCTCTCGGACGCGGCCATGGCGCGGGTGGCGGGCGTCGTCGGCAGGTATGCGGACCAGATCTCGACCGCAGGCGTCGATGCGTGCACGGCGATCGCCACAAGCGCGAGCCGTGACGCCACCAACGGCGAGGACTTCCTCGGTCTGCTCGCCGCTGAGGGGATCGAGCCGCAGATCATCGACGGGGACCGCGAGGCCCGGCTGGCCTTCCTCGGCGCGACCCACGGCCTGACCGGAAGAGGGCTGCTCGTCGTGGACCTCGGCGGTGGGTCGACCGAGCTGGTCGTCGGCGACGTCGTCGAGTGCGACGGACGTCGTGAGGAGTCCATCGCGGCGGCGAGATCGATCGACGTCGGCTCGAAGCGCGTGACCGAGATAATCCTGCACGGCGATCCGCCGACCCCAAGCGAGCTCGACGCGGCGCGCACGTGGATCGCCGACGAGATTCGCCCGTACTTCGATGCGCTTCGCCAGCCGCCCACGGCGATGTTCGCCGTCGCTGGCACGGCGACGACGCTCTCGGCGATCAAGTTGGGCATGGCCGTCTACGATCCCGACCGTATCCACGGGTCGCGCCTCACCCGCCGCGACCTCGCCGAACTGCTAAGCATGCTCGCGGTGCTCCCGCTCGACGAGCGCAAGCACGTCGTCGGGCTCGATCCCGGGCGGGCGCCGGTCATCGTGGCCGGAGCGCTCGAGCTCGAGACCGTGCTTGCGCTGGCCGGGTTGGATTCCGCGACCACAAGCGAGCACGACATCCTGCATGGGATACTCGTTGACACGTGGCGCCGGCTGGAGGACGAGGCGTCTCAAGCCGATTAAGGCGGTGTAGCCCAACTGGCAGAGGCAGGGGACTTAAAATCCTCACAGTCTGGGTTCGAATCCCAGCACCGCTACCAACGATGAGCGCGGGGAAGACTCGCGAGAGGGCCGAAGGGAGGGGTCGCGTGGCAGAGAGTGCTGTGGGCGATGGCGTCACTCAGCTCTACGAGGCGTTCGTCGCCCGCGATCCCGCGCGGGCGATCGCTGTCGTGGAGGCTTCTCGCAGTGCGGGTCTCAGCCACGAAGCGCTTCTCGACAAGCTCTACGCCCCGGCTCTCTCTCTGCTCGGCGGAGCCTGGGCCAGCGGGCGACTCGACGAGTATGCGTTCACGCAGGCCGCCGTCACCGCCGAGCAGGTCTCGACCTTCGTGATCCCGTCGGCGGCCGCCCTCGACACCGGCGTGACGGTTCTCGTCGGCGCCATCGAAGGAGATGAGCACTCGATCGCCAAGACGGTAGCTGGCGCGGCCCTCAAGCAGGCCGGTAACCGCGTGATCGATCTCGGCGAGGACGTTCGGCCGTCCACGTTCTTCGAGCGCGCAGAGGAAAGCGGCGCGTGGATCATCCTCGTGAGCGCCGAGACGGAGGAGGCGGCCGATCGCGTGTCGCGCGTCCGCGAGCATTTCGACGCGGCGGGTCGCGAGGTCATCATCTTCGTGACCGGCGGTCCATTCGAGGCCGACGACCAGCGAGCTCGGACCGTCGGTGCGAACGGGGTCTCCCGAGGGGCCGAGAGCGCCATGCGTCTCGTCGCCGGGGCCGCCGCGCGACTCGGAGACAAGCGTTGAGCGGCCGCTCGCGACAGGCGCTACTGGCCGAAGGGCTCGCGAGGCAGGGCGCGCTCGAGCCGGCGGTCGAAGCATGCGTCGAGGCGATCCGGCTCGATGACGCCGATGCGCGCTCGCGCGCGCTGCTCGGCGAGCTGATGCTGGCGGTCGATGCGTACGACGAAGCCATCGCAGCCGCGACGCACGCGATCGAGCTCGACCCCGATCTCGCGGTCGCGTATCTGGTCCTCGGACTCGCGTACGAGCGACGAGGCGGCACGTGGGACCAGGCCGTTCTCGTCTGGCACGAGCTTGCCGAAGTCGCGCCGACGCTCACGACCGCGCATGTCCAGCTCGGCGAGGCGTTCTCCTCGGCCGGCTTCGAGGCCGAAGCCATCGACGCGTGGCGTCACGCGCTCGAGCTCGACCCCACCGAACCGCGCGCGATGTACGACCTCGCCGTCGCTGCGCTCAAGCGCGAAGGCGTCCCCACCGCATTGCCCGGGTTCCGGAAGGCGGGCGACCTCGACCCGAGCCAGGACGACTTCTTCTTCGAGCTGGCCGGTGTCTACGATGACGGCCAGCCGGCGCCCGACCCGGCAGAGGTGCCACCCGACCGCGACGCCCGGCTTCACGCCGCCGCCGCGCTCGCCTTCGAGGAGGACTACTTCGGCGCAGCGGACCTCCTGCGCCTCGCGCTCGACGAGAACCCGGAGGACGCGGAGGTCCTCGCGCTCGCGGCGTTCCTGTACCTGAAGCAGGAAGCGACCAATGAGGCCATGGCGCTCGCGCTGCGTTCCCTCGCCATCTCGCCACGTACCCGCACGGCCGTCTACGTGCTTGGCGTCGCGTTCTCCCGCCGTCCTGGGATGAACGGTCACGCCGCCCGCGTCTTCTCGGCGCTCGCTGCGGCGGAGCCGGACCGGCCGATGTCGCACGTGCTCCTCGCGGAGTCGCTGCTCGGCGAAGGGCGCTACACCGAATCGGCTGCCGCATACAGGCGTGCGGTCCAGATGGATCCGAGCTGTGTTCGGGCTCGCTTCGGGCTCGCCGCGGTGCTGCTCGCCGAGGACCGCCACGCTGAATCGGCGTGGGAGGTTCGGCAGGCAGCCTACTACGACACCCGGCGACAGGACCTGTTCTGGCGCCTGTGGGACATGACCGGGGAGGCCGCCGATGCCGACTCGTAAGGGTGGTCCGAGGCCGACGCGCCGCGTGGAACGACCGCTCGCCGCCACCGCGTCCGTGGGCAACGCGATGCAGGCCCCTGCAGCGCAGCGAGAAGCCATCGGCTCGCCTCGCAATCCGAGGTTCCCGCTCGGTGTGGACGTCTGGCCAGTGGACAGCGATTCGGCCGGACCGTCCGGCTGGTACCAGCATGACGTCGGAGGTCAGCTCGGCGCGATGGCCGACGCCGGCGTCTCGCTCGTGCGCCTGTACGCCTCGTGGAGGCTGATGGAGCCGCAGGTCGGGCAGTACGACGACGGGGCGTTCGGCCGCTTCGCGAGGACGATCGCTGAAGCGGGATCGCGAGGTATGCGCTGCATCGTCGTGCTTTTCTCAGCCGAACCGCACGCGCAGCCGTCCACCGTGACCTGGGCGACGAAACGAGACGCGCGCACCGATCCGTACATGCTCGAACGCGCGACGGACTTCGTCACGCGCGTCGCGTCGTCCCTGCGCAGCGAGCGAACGTTCTTCGGCTGGCAACTGGCCGATGAGGCGTTCCTGGAGGGCT
>JACRBU010000168.1 GCA_016213085.1 Coriobacteriales bacterium | reverse complement strand
CGGGGACGCCGAGGCGCTTGACGCCTGGGCGTCGCTTGTCAGCGGCGCTATTCGCGAGGGAGACCCTGACCGTCCGATCACGCTCGGCTCCGACCCCGAGACCCTCGCAGGAACGACCCGCATCGACCAGCGCGACGTCAGCCCGCCGTTCGAATTCGGGATGTCGCACCCGACGGGGTCGTACCTCGCGCACGTGGCGGCCGGACCCGTCTTCGCCGGTCCGCCCACCAGGTTGCGCGGCTTCCTGTTGCAGGCGGCGAGGCGCGGGCTACCGACCGTCGCCGACGGTCTCGGCGTCCTCTCGCTCGACTGCTCGCCCGCCGAAGAGGCCGCGACGCTCCGGCTCGACCTCGCGACATCGCTTCTGCACGGCGCTGCCGGAGCGATGCTCGGCCGGTGGAGCGACCTGGTCACGCAGCCGCGCGAGCCCTACCGCATCGGGCCGCACGAGGTGCTCGTCGGCGTCACCGACTCCGAAGGCAGACGCAAGGCGTCGTACGAGGCGTTCTCGGAGTTCGCGCGTCTGGCCGCCGCGGCCGACCTCACCGGGGTCGAGCCGTTGCCGGAACGCGTCGGCGTCCTGATGGGCGCCGAGCGGTTCGCCCCGCTTCCGTCGCTTGGCAGCGTCGTCGCGCCGCGCTCGGCGTTCGCGGCCTGGCGGGCTGCTCGCGAGGCGCAGATCCCGACGACGATCGTCCACGAGGACGACGACCCCACGGCGTACGGCGCCCTGGTGGTCCCCTCGGCAGGCGCGCTCTCCGACGAGACCTGGACCCGGCTGACGTCCTTCGTTGCCGACGGCGGGACGCTGCTGTACTCCTTCGGCGGTGGTGACGCCCATCCGGTGGTTCGCGAGATCTTCGGCGTGGACTTCCTCGGCGATTCCGGTCCTCGGGACTCCTTCGACGTGCGAGTCGCGCAGCCGGGGCTCCTGGGGGACCTCACATCGTTCGATGCGCGACTCCGGCAGCACGCGTACGCTCTGCTGGCTCCCGGTGACGCGACCGTCGTGGCCACCGACGCGAAGGGCAATCCGTTGCTCACGGTCTCTACGTACGGACAGGGCCGCGCGGTCTTCCTCGCCTCTCCGCTCGAACGAGCGATCTGTGCGGCGGAGGTCCGCTACCTGGCCGATGAGGTCCCGGCCTTCCTGCGGACGGTCATCGGCGCTGCCGCCCGCGGCGCGGGTTGCGCGGCCCCGGTGGAAGCGAACGACCCGGACGTAGAACTCGGCTTGCTGCAGGGGGCCGAAGACGACATCCTGCTTGCGGTGAACCACGCGAGATCGGCGCGGACGCCGGAGATCACCAGCGCCCGGCGTGTCGCCGCGATCTCGGACGTCCGCGGAGGCTCGCCGGTGGCGATCGGCGCGTCGACCTTCGGCGTGCCGCTCGGCGCGAGCGGGGTCGCCATACTTCGTATCGTGTACGGGTGACCGAGAGGTGGAGGGAGGAAGTATGGATCCTGTCCGGCTGACACAGTTGTCGTCCAAGGCCGGTTGAGCGGCGAAGTGGGGTCCGGCGGACCTCCAGGCCATCCTCAGCAAGATCGCGCCGGGGCAGAGCGAAGAGCTGATGCTCGGCTTCGAGACGAGCGATGACGCCGCGGTCTATCGCCTCTCCGCCGATCAGGCGGCTTTGCTGACCGTGGACTTCTTCACGCCGATCGTCGACGACCCGTATGACTTCGGGCGCATCACGGCGGCCAACGCGCTCTCCGACATCTACGCGATGGGCGGCAGGCCGCTCGCGGCGATGAACCTGCTCGCGTTCCCGTGCTCGCTCGGTCCCGACGTGGTCGGCGAGGTCGTGCGCGGGGGAGCCGAGAAGGTCACGGAAGCAGGAGCGGTCGTCGTCGGCGGGCACACCATCGACGACAAGGAGCCGAAGTACGGCCTGTCGGTCTTCGGCACCGTCCACCCCGATCGCATCGTGCGCAATCGCGGCGCCAGGGCCGGTGACGTGCTCTTTCTCACCAAGCCGCTCGGCACCGGGATCTTCGGCACCGCGCTCAAGAACGGGCGCGAGACCGAGACGAGCGCTCGGACGGTCATCGAATCGATGGCGGCGCTCAACGCCAAGGCCGCCGACGCGATGAACGAGGTCCGCGTGAACGCGGGCACGGACGTCACGGGCTTCGGCTTGCTCGGCCATCTTCACGAGATGATCGCGGCGAGCGGGGTAGCCGCCGAGATCGATCTGGTGCGCGTGCCGGTCTTCGAGGGTGCGCTCGAGTACGCGGCCGAAGGGGTCGTGCCGGGGCGCACCGCGGACGTGATCGAGTTCGCGGCACCCTTCACCACCTGGAGTTCGAGCCTGGCGCAGGAGACCTGGATGCGGGTGCTGTGCGACCCGCAGACGAGCGGAGGCCTGCTGCTCGCCGTCCCGAGCGAGGATGCGACGGAGCTTCGGATCGCGCTCGAGGGCCGCGGCGTGCTGGCGGCCCAGGTGGGCCGCGTGCTCGATGGGGACGTCGGGTCGATCGGGGTCGTGTAGCTCGACCGACCGCCGCCCGCTCAGCGCCGGGGAGCCTTCCACGGATGCGTGCGGCCCCGTCGTACACGGGGGAGGGCGGTGCTATAATCCACGCTGAATCATCGAGTCGTCATGTCTTATAGGAGGCTGCGTCGTGGCAAAGCGGGTACTCGTCATCTCCGATCGAATGGGCAACGGCGACGACGAGCTCGGCCGGCTGCTCATGCGCAACTTCCTCTATTCGCTCGCGCGCGATGAGAACCGCCCTTCCGCCGTCATGTTCGCCAACGGTGGCGTTCAGCTCGTCTGCGAGGGCTCTGATGTCGTCGACGACCTTCGTTTGCTTGTCGAGAACGGCGTCGCGGTGCGGGCATGCGGAACGTGCCTGGACTTCCTCGGGCTCGAGGAGAAGGTGCTCGTCGGCGAGGTCGGCACCATGGCGCAGAGCGTCGCCGCGCTCATGGGCGCGGACGACATCGTGACGATCGCCTAGTCGGCTGCTTCCCCCGCGAGCGAGCTTCCTGCGGGCTCGCCGACGCAGTCGGTCGCCATGCCCGGATGCGCGGGCGGGTCCACGAGCGGGTTGTCGGCGCGATAGCGGGCGAGGGTGAGACCATCCAGCCGAAGGTCGCCGTCGAGGTGCATTCCGAGCTTCTCGGCGACACGCACCGACGCCGCGTTCGAGGGATCGATCGCCGAGATCATCGTCGGGAACCCGGCAACGCCGAAGAGGTACGCAAGCGCGGCAACCGCCGCCTCGGTCGCCAGGCCTCGTCCCCACTGGTCGCGTCGGAGCGTCCACCCGAGTTCGACCTGCGGAGCGAATGTGCAGCCGGGCCCGCACCAGCCAATGAGCATGCCGGGCATCGTGTGGGGCTCGAGCGCCCACCTGCACCAGCCGCGCTCCTTCTGAGTGCGCATCTGGCGGGTGATGAAGTCGATCGCCTGGTGCAGCGAGATCGGTGTGCCCCGATGTATGAAGCGCGAGACGTCAGGGTCCGAGACGAGGGCGACGAGCGCGTCCGCGTCTTCGAGCGTCCACGCGCGAAGCGCGAGCCGTTTCGTGGTGATGACGACCTGGCTCAAGGGGGCTCACCTCCGCTGGACACAATACCCATCCGCTGCGGACTTCGCAGCTTGCCGAGGCGTCCGCCCGTCGTTGACCTTCGGGTATCATCGCAGGCATGGACACGAATTCGCTGCTTCGCGCGCTTCCCAACACCGACGACGTGCTCGCCCAACCCGGCATCGTCGATGCGCTCGGCCAAACGCCTCGCAGCGTCGTGGTCACCGCGGTCCGTGAATCGATCGAGGACGCCCGCCGGCGCATCTTCGCCGGCGAAGAGCTCTCGTATGGCGTTGAGGCGGCGGCAGCAGACGCCCTCGCCCGGGTGGCGATCGCCGAGTCGCCCTCGCTTCATCGCGTCATCAACGCCACCGGCATCATCGTGCACACGAATCTCGGCCGAAGCGTGCTTTCCGCGGCTGCGATCGATGCAGTGGCCGAGGTGGCGCGCGGCTACTCGACCCTTGAGTACGACGTCGAGTCGGGAGAGCGCGGCAGCCGTCACGTGCACGTGGAGTCGCTCCTTACGGAACTGACCGGCGCCGAAGCGGCGATGGCCGTGAACAACAACGCGGCGGCCGTTATGATGGCGCTCGCGGTTCTCGCTCACGGCAAAGAGGCGATCGTGAGTCGCGGCCAGCTGGTCGAGATCGGCGGAAGCTTCCGCGTACCCGACATCATGCGCGAGAGCGGCGCGACGATGATCGAGGTCGGGACGACCAACAAGACGCACCTCTCCGACTACGAGGCCGCGATCGGCCCGAACACCGGGCTCATCCTCAAGGTGCACTCGTCGAACTTCCGCGTCGTGGGCTTCACCGAAGAGGTGCCCGTGCGTGATCTCGTCGAACTCGCGGCCCGCCACGCGGTTCCCGTCTACGAGGACCAGGGCTCTGGGGTGCTCTTCGACCTGCGCCGATACGGGCTTCCGTACGAGCCCACCGTCCGCGAATCGATCCAGCAGGGCGCCGACCTCGTGTCGTTCTCCGGCGACAAGCTGCTCGGCGGTCCGCAGGCGGGCATGATCGTCGGTCGCTGGGACATCGTGCAGCGGCTCAAGAAGCACCCCCTGGCGCGCGCGATGCGCCTCGACAAGATGACGCTCGCCGCGCTCGAGACGACGTTGCGCACGATGCGCGACGAGGCCCGCGCGGTCGAAGAGATCCCGACGCTCAAGATGCTCACGACGCCGGCCGCCGAGATCGGCGCGCGCGCACACGAGCTCGCGGGTCGCATCGAGGAGTCCACGGACGGCGCGGCCGTTATCGAAGTCGTCGAGGACATCTCACGCGCCGGTGGAGGCGCGCTTCCCCTCGCCGACATCCCGACCTTCGTGGTGACCATCGAGCCCCGCGCGATCTCCGACGTCGATCTGGAGTCGCGCATGCGACTTGGCGAGCCAACGATCGTCGCGCGGCTTCGCGAAGGGCGCCTCGTCATCGATCCGCGCACGCTTCTCGATGCCGAGGAGGAGAACGTCGTCGTCACGCGCCTCGGCGAGATCCTCCGCGGGGCGTAAGAGCAGTGGCGTCGCTCGTCCTCGGCACTGCCGGGCATATCGACCACGGCAAGTCCTCGCTCATCAAGGCGCTCACCGGCACCGATCCGGATCGGCTTGCCGAAGAGAAGGAGCGCGGCATCACGATCGAGCTCGGTTTCGCACGCCTCGACCTGCCGAGCGGCCGCTCCATGGGCGTCGTCGACGTCCCGGGTCACGAGCGCTTCGTCCGCCAGATGGTGGCCGGCGCGACCGGCATCGACGTCGTGCTGCTCGTGATCGCGGCAGACGACGGCATCATGCCGCAGACGCGCGAGCATCTCGCGATCATCGACCTCCTCGGCGTGCGACGCGGCGTCGTCGCGATCACGAAGGCCGACCTGGTCGACGAGGACTGGCTGGCGCTCGTCGCGGAGGACGTGGCTGCCCTGCTCGAAGGCACGAGTATCGAGGGCGCACCGATCATCCCCGTCTCCGCCAAGACCGGCGCAGGCCTCGACGAACTGAGGGCGGCGCTCGACGAACTCGCCGAACACGCGCCCAGCCGAGTGGCGAACCTCCCGTACCGCCTGCCTGTCGACCGCGTGTTCACGATCGCCGGAGCCGGAACCGTCGTCACGGGCACGCTGTGGAGCGGCACGCTTCGCCGCGACGATCCCGTCGAGCTCTATCCGAGCGGACGGACCGGCCGTGTGCGCGGCGTCCAGGTGCACGGCGAATCGGTCGACAAGGTCCAGGCGGGTCAGCGCACGGCGATCAACATCGCGGGGCTGGACAAGGACGAGATCTCGCGTGGTGACATCGTCGCGCAGCCTGGCACCCTGCAGGTGACCGATCGCTTCGACGCCCGTTTCACGTACCTGGGCTCGCCCGGCTCGGACAAGCGTCTCGAGAGCGGCACGCGCGTGCACGTTCACCACGGGACGCGCCAGGTGCTCGGACGGGTGCTGCTCGCCGACGCCGAATCGCTCGCCCCGGGCGAGAGCTCGCTCGCGCAGGTGCGTCTCGAGGAGCCATTGGCACCCCGATTCGACGATCGCTTCATCGTGCGCAGCTACTCCCCGGTCTACACCATCGGCGGCGGCGTCGTCCTCGACGCCTACCCGCCGCGCCGCACCAGGCTCAAGACCCACGAGCGGGAGCTCCTCGACGCCCTGCTCGCGCACGACCTGTCTTCCGCGGCCACCGGCCTGCTCGCCGGCCGCGCGATCCCGATGACGTCCGCCGAGGTCGCCGCGGCTCTGGGAGTGCCGAGGCCGCAGGTTGCCGACGAGCTCAACAAGGCTCGACTCGATCGGCTGAAGGTCGGCCCGGAGACGTACTTCGTGACCTCCGACGCCCTCGAGGCCCTGGTTCGATCGGTCGAGACCGAGCTCCTGGCGTTTCACGACGAGAACCCCGAGGCCACCGGCATCTCCGTCCCCGAACTGCGCGATCGCGTGGAGCGCCGCATCCAGCCCAAGGTCTTCGACGCTGTCCTCGACGAGGCCGCTCGGCGCGGCGTCGCCGTCGTCGACAAGGGTCGTGCGCGCCATCCCGAGGCCGCGGTCACCGCGCTCGCCGCCGAGTCGGACGCACGCGAGGCGATCCTCCCGCTCCTGCAGGCCGAAGGCCTCGCGCCGTCCACGGTCGCCGAGCTCGCGAAGCAGGCCGGCATCGAGCCGGGTCTCGCCCGCAAGGTACTCGGCAAGCTCGCTGCCGAAGGCGAGGTCGTGAGGCTCTCTTCGGAGCTGCACTTCTCGGCGGCAGCGATCGAGACGGCCCGCGAGCGACTCGTGTCGGCGCTTGCGCGCTCGCCAGGCGGGCTTACAGCTGCCGAGTTGCGGGACGCCCTGGGCGTCTCGCGCAAGTACGCGATCCCGCTGCTCGAGTACTTCGACTCCCAGGGAATCACGAAGCGCGAGGGCGACCTTCGGGTCCTGCGCGAACGGTAGCGTTCGGCGGGCCCGCCTAGCGGATGGCGGTGCGCGGGAGCTCGATGGTGAAGCGCGCGCCGTGCGGGAATACGTTCTCGGCGCGTATGGTGCCGCCCTGAAGCTCGACGAGGCGCTTGGTGATCGCAAGGCCGAGTCCCGCGCCTTCCGTCGAGCGGGCGCGCTCGGTGCCGCCGCGGAAGAAGCGGTCGAAGACCCTCGGCAATTCCGCGGCCGGGATTCCAGGGCCCGTGTCCGTGACGCTCAGCCACACCGTTGACGGCGCGGCGTCGCAAGCGATCCTGACCGTCCCGTCTTCGGGCGTGACGCGTACGGCGTTGCGGACGAGGTTCATGATCGCCTGGTCGAGCTGGTCGGCGTCGGCCACGATCCACGCGTCGGCATTGCAGACATGCTCGACGTTGACCGACGAGAGCGCCCGAGCGCGCGCTGCCGCCTCTTCGGCCAAGGTCGGCGCGTGAAGCGGCTGGGGCTTCGCCCTGTTCGTCTCCTCGAGGCGCGCGAGCGCGAGCAGGTCGTCGATGAGACGTCGCATGCGGTCCGCCTCTTCGCCGATGAGCCTGAGCGCCTCCTCTCGGTCTGCTGCCGTGGTGTCTGGGCCCTGGGCGAGCTCGGCGGCGCCCTTGATGACGGCGAGCGGGGTGCGCAGCTCGTGCGAGGCGTCCGCGACGAAGTGGCGCTGCTCCTGAGCGCCGTGCTGGAGGCGGTCGAGCATCGCGTTGACCGAACTGGCGAGCGAACCGAGTTCGTCCGGAGGGCCCTCGTAAGCGATTCGCCTGTCGGGGGTCCCGTGGGTGATCTGGGCCGCGTCTTCGGCCATGAGGTGGAGGGGGCGCAGGCTCCTGCGCGAGACCCAGAGCGAAACGAGCACGCCGAGCCCGAGGATGACGAGACCCGTGCCTCCCATGACCGCTGCGACCCCTCGCGCCACCTGATTGGGCGTGGTCGTCACGAGCGCCGCCTGGTACACGCCGAGCCGCTCGCCGGCGGGGGAGATGATCGGCGTGGTGAGGACACGGTGGCTTTTCCCCTGGTACTCGACGTCAGAGAACCCGCCGGCTGTGGTCGTCGCCTCGCGGGCCGCGGTGTTCGAGGGGGCGCGCTCGAGCTGCAGCTGAGAGTTCGAAAGCACCCTGCCATCGCCGAAGACCGCTATCAGGATCGGTTCCGGGCCGGACCCGTCGCCGATGCGAGCGGCCAGATATGCTCGCGTCGCGTCGACGAGCGCCTGCCCCGGCGGAGCTCCTCTGACCGCCGCGCCGAACGCGTCGGCCTCGCGGACGAGCGCGGCGTCGAGCTCTTGGGCCAAGTTGCGCGCCGTGACCGCATACGCCGAGAGCGTCAGCAGGATGATGGCGGCGGCGAGGACGAGCGAGATACCGAGCGCGACGCGGCCGGTTGCGGTCAGCCTACGCCCAGACACGGTACCCAGCTCCGCGAACCGTCTCTATCACGGAGGGTTCATCGGGCCGGTCGAGCTTTCGGCGAAGGTATCCGATGTAGACGTCTACGACGTTGCTTCCGGGGTCGAAATCGATGCCCCAGACCGCGTCGAGCAGCTGCTGTCGGGACAGGACCTGGTCCGCGTGGCGCATGAGGTACTCGAGCAGAGCGAATTCGCGGCTCGGAAGGTCGACGCGAACATCGTCGCCGCGCGTCGCGACGCGCGTCTTCGTGTCGAGCTTGAGGTCACCCGCTTCGAGGATGCGAGAGGACGCGCCGCCGTGGCGCACGTTGGCCCGCACGCGGGCTGCCAGCTCGGCGAAGGCGAAGGGTTTGACGAGGTAGTCGTCGGCACCCGAGTCGAGCAGGTCGACCTTGTCGTCGATCTCGCCCATAGCACTGAGCACGATGACAGGGACCTCGGGGTCCTTCTTCCGGACCCTCTTGAGCACGTCTCGACCGTTCCCATCGGGGAGCAAGAGGTCGAGAAGGATCAGATCGTACGTGGAGACGTTCAGGCGTTCTTGGGCGTCAGATGCGGTCGGCGAGTGCTCGACCGTATGACCTTCGGCGGTCAGGCCCTTCTGCACGAACGAAGCGATACGTTCGTCGTCTTCAACAAGCAGGATTCTCACTCGGCGCCTCCCGTGGCGAGGTTCGTCACTGGGAGTGTTCCCGACCTGTCGCTTTCTGTCAGCTGTCGTCATCCGAGCGGAGGTAGCGTCGTTCGAAGGTTCTGCGGGATTCCCCGGTTCCGGAACTTCCCGAGTCGCGTTGCCTGTCCTCTTCGCTCTCCTCGTCATCCTCGTCGAGGTCGTCCTCTCGAACAGGCGGCTTCACGACTTCGTGGTTGTCGTCCTCGTCCTCGTCGCCGCTCCCAGCCTTCTTCTCGCCGGACGGCTTACTCTCCGGCTTGCTCTGGGGCTTCGGCTTCGGCGTGCTGCCACCGGAGGGCTTGCCTGCAGTCGAGCCGCTGGACGGAGACGCGTTGTCGGGCTGGGCGTCATTGCCTGACGCACCACCCGAGGAGCTCGGATCCGTGGTCTTCGTCGCTTCAGATGAGCTCTGGCCGAGCGGCTCGGACGTGGGCGCTGATGTCGTGGCCTCCGAGGCGGGCGTCGCAACGGGGATCGGGTCGAGGGGGCGGTCGGTCTCGATGGGCGCCACGTCGGCGGGAACGGGTGGTCCACCCGCGACAGCGACTACCACGGCGCCGGCGATCAGCGCCGCACACGCTGCGACGATGATGAGCGCCGTGATGAGCCGCTGCTTCACAGTGATCGCCTAACCTAGTCGCCTCGGGGGCCCGTTGCGGACCCGTGGCACTTCGAGCAGTTGTACGACGAGTACCCCTTCGGGTGGCAGTTCGAGCAGGCGAACGACCGGTTCGTGTGCTCGCCCCCGGGTACACGCGGGTGCTTGAACGACGCGTTCTTCCAGCCGCGAGACTTCGAGTGACACGACGCGCAGCTCGTCCCGTAGTGGTTCTTCGGCGAATTGTGACATGAAGCGCACCGTGTGGAGCTCGGGTGACGGAAACTCCATGACGACGTGCGGTGGCACGACGAGCACTGGCCCGAACGGTGGCCGCTGCGTCTGGAGTGACAGCCGGTGCACGAGGCCCCGCTGCCGGGATGGCTGAACGCCCACGTCTTGCCGACGCTGTGACACGTGCGGCACGACTTCGTAGAGGACGTGTGCTTCGAAGGCTTCTTGTGGCACGTCGTGCAGCTGCCGCCAGAGGGGTGCCTGAACGCCCAGCTGCTCCCCGACGCGTGGCAGCTCGTACAGCCGCTCTGAGAGCGTACGCCGGAGTTGTGGTTCGAGGGCTTGTTGTGGCAACTCGTGCATTCGGACGAAGGCGCCGGGTGGGCGAACGACCAGCTACGGCCCGTCGAGTGACAGCGCGTGCAGTTGTCCGTCGCGGCGCGTGGGCCGGACGTGTGGTTCGAGGGGCGCTCGTGACACGTCGTGCATGACTTGGACGTCGCCGTCGGGTGTTTGAACGCCCAGTCCTTGCCGGCGTTCGCGTGGCACTTCTCACACGTGTTCGTCGTGGTCTTGCGGTGCTTCGCGGGCCGCTGGTGGCACGTAGCGCAGGAACCACCGGTCGGATGCTTGAACGCCCAGCTCTTGCCGAACTCCCGATGGCAGCTCTCGCACTTCTGGGGTACGGCTACCTTCCGGTGTTCCGCAGGCTGCTCGTGGCAGTCGGCGCAGGCGCCTTCCTTCGGGTGTACGAAGGCGAACGATACGCCCGCCTCGTGACATGACGAGCAGACGCCGGCGCGATGCTGTGCGGGCGCCTGGTGGCAGGTCGCGCAGTCCTTGCGCTCGATGTGGACCTGTGCCCAGTCGCCGGGACTATGGCAGTCGGCGCATATGCCCTTCGGGCCGAACGTCGGCCGAATCCCGCCGGCGGGGGATACCCGCGCGGTCTTCATCGTACGGGTGCGCCCGCTCCAGAGACCGGCGGCCTTGAGCGTTTCGTTTCCGACCTCGTGTCCGACGTTCGCATGGCACGTCTGACACGGACGTCTCTTCGCGTGCTCGACGTGAGAGAAACCGCCCTCCTTGATGACGACGGTCTTATCATGGCACCGGACGCATCGCTCGTTCGGCACCTCCGCCGAAGTCGCCTTGGGGAACTTCGGATCCCCGGTGACGTGGATCTGAAGCTCCTTGAGTGCGACGACCTTGTGCTCGAGTCGTGCGACCGTGCCGGTGTCCACGTGGCATTCCACGCACGCGACATCGGCATGGGGGCCTTGCGCCCAGGCGTTGTGATACGGCTGCATCTCGTGGCATGCCGAGCGGCAGAACACCGGAGAGTCCGTTGCTCGAGCCACGCCGAGTGACGCACCGGCAACGGACGCCAGCGCGACGAGGCCCGCCGTCGTGAACACCGCGAGCTTTGCGGGAAGCGACAGGGAGCCGACCCTCTCGCGAAGATGCGCAAGCCAGTTGAGTCGATCTGGACGATCTGATTCCGGCACGGCGAGGGTGCGCCGCGATCGAGGCCGGAACGTGAATGGTCTTCTGCTCATGGCCCCATGGTGGTCCCCGCAGCTCAGAGGCTCATGAGGCCGACGTGAGAATTCTCTTAACGCGCCCGCGCGAGGCGCTCGCGTAACGGAGGGGGCGTCTGGGTCTAGTCCCCTGAGGGCCTGCCGCCCCCGTGGCACGTGCAGCTGGCCTGCGGAGGACCGGAGGGGTGGCACTTCGAGCACGCGAAGCTGCGGTAGGAGTGCTCGCCGGTGTTGCCGGGGTGATCGAAGGTGGCTTTGGCGAAGGGCACGCTCGTGCTGTGGCACGAGCGGCAGTTCGAGCCGTACTTGCTTTCATGACCCGAAGGGGGCTTGTGGCACGCCGGACAGTCGGTGCGCTTGGGGTGGACGAAGGCCCACTCGGACTTGACGCGATGGCACAAGGAGCAGTCGTCATTGTCGCTCGGGTGCCCGCTCTTCGTGGGTAGCTCGTGGCAGGTCGGGCAGTCCTTGCTGTCGGGGTGGATGAAGGCCCACTTCGACTTGAAACGGTGGCAGAGCGTGCAGTCCGTGTTGTTCGGGTGCTCGGTCTTCGGGAGTGCATGGCAAGGTGCGCAGTCCGGGTTCGGCGGATGCATGAATACGAATCGGGGCCCCGGGTCGTGGCAGACGTTGCAGTCGTTGTTCTTGGGGTGGTTCCGAGCCGGATGCGTGTGGCACGTCGGGCAGTGGGACCTGGCCATGTCATGGCACCGGCTGCAGACCACGGGCTTGTGCCCATTGAGGTTCGCCACGCCGGCGGCGGGAAGGGCGATCGATCCGGAAGGGATCGTCGAACGTTCGGCACGGCGTTGCGCGGCGATCTGTGCGTTGAAGGCCCCGACGCTCTTGAGGGCGGCATCGGTGACCCGGTGCCCGACGTCGGCGTGGCACAACTGGCAGCGGCTGTACGTCTGGTGCTCGGCGTGTGAGAAGCCCTTCGGCGGATCCTTCGGTCCGGGCTTCGGGTGGCAGCGCAGGCAGCGGCTATCGGGCACCTCGGTGGTTCTTGGACGCGGGAAGAGCGTGTCACCACGGACCTGAGCGTAGAGCTCCTTCAAGGCGATCGGCTTGTGCGCGAAGCGCGCAGGCATCCCGGGATTCACGTGACAGTCGATGCACCACTGGTCCTTGTGGGGGCCCGCGTGCCATGCATCGTAGTAGGGCTCCATGGAGTGGCATGTCTTGCAGAAGGTGGGCTGGTCGGTGGCGACGGCGGTGACCGCGAACAAGGCCACGAGCAGCACCGCCGCGCCGATCGCGACGAGCAGCCATATGCATGCGATGCCGGATTCCGCCTTGTCAGAGGTTCGCATGGAAGATGCATTCCCAACCGCCACTCATTGACAGCGACGCTTCTCGTTCTCAGAATCCGTCTATGGCGGACAGTGCCGCCATAGACGGGCGGTTCGAACAGACTCACTTCGTTCGCAGTTCAACCGCCCATTCACGGAGGCGGATGGGTCCTGGTGGGCCTCGCGGTCTTCAAAACCGTCGTGGGGCGTGAAGAGCGTCCTGGGTGTGTTCGATTCGCACGCGCCTCCGCCATACTCCTTCACGGCCCCGCTCGGTTAGCATGGGTCCGTGACCACTGAAGCAGCTCCCATCTTCCGAGCGCTGGGCCTCACCGTGACGTTGTCGGGCGACGCCGGACCGGTGCGCGTCCTTGACGGCGTCTCGGTCGACGTCCGCGAGGGGGACGTCGTCGACATCGTGGGGCCGTCGGGCGCCGGCAAGTCGACGTTGCTTCGAGTACTCGCCCGTCTGATGCCCGGGGCCGAGGGCGAACTGCTGCTCTCGGGTGGCCGGAGTGCCGCGGAGGTCGCGCCCTCGCAGTGGCGTCAGCTCGTCTCCCTCGTGACGCAGAAGCCGGCGATCCTGCCGGGCACGGTCCGGGGCAACCTTCAAGTCCCTTGGCGCTTCAAGGCGCGGCGCGGCACTACCGTGGTGGACGATCTCGAGCTGCGCGCCGAACTCGACGCCGTCGGTCTCGCCGACGTCTCGCTCGATCGCGACGCCGCTCGGCTCTCGGTGGGGCAGGAGGCGAGGATCGCGCTCGCGCGTACGCTCGTCACGCGACCCGAAGTGCTCCTGCTCGACGAGGTCGATGCGGGGCTGGACGACGATTCGGCTCGCTTGGTCAGCCTGCGCGTTGCCGAGTTCGTCCGGTCGGATCCCGACACGCCACCGCGCGCGGTGATCCGCGTGCGGCACCGGGGCAGCGACGGCGTCGCCACGCGGCGTTTGAGACTGGTCGGCGGACAGCTCGAGGAGGTGTCGCTGTGACCGAGACCGGGGGCGTCGTTGTGATCGGATGGCAGCAGCTGCTCTTGGCGACCGGCTTCGTCGTGCTCGTGGGCGTGCTGTCGATGTGGCTCGCCCTCGGGATCACGCGCGACCTCGTGATCGCGACCGTGCGCACCTACCTCCAGCTCATCGCACTGGGCCTGGTCCTGCGATACGTCTTCAACATCGATTCGGCCTGGCTGGTGATCGGCATAGTCCTCGTGATGACGCTTGCCGCCGGCTCGATCATCGTCCGGAGGTCGCCCGATGCGCCGAGGGGTGCGTTCGTCTCGTCGGTCGCGTCGATGCTGCTCGCCGGATTCACGGTCACGTTCGCCGTCACCGGGCTGATCGTCCAGGTCGAGCCCTGGTACCGGCCGCAGTACGTGATCCCGATCGCGGGCATGGTGCTCGGCAATTCGATGACCGGCATCGCTCTGGCACTCGAGCGGGTCTTCGTCGACCTTGACGCTCGCGCCGAGGAGGTGCTCGCGCTCACGGCCTTGGGCGCGACGCCCTGGGAGGCCGCGCACGACTCGATCCGCAAGGCGCTGCGCGCGGGGCTGATCCCGACCATCAACTCGATGGCGGCTGCAGGTATCGTCTTCATCCCGGGGATGATGGCTGGGCAGATACTAGCTGGAGCCGACCCTTTGGCGGCGACCGGCTACCAGATCGTCGTCATGCTCATGGTCGCGGCAGCTACGGCCATCGGCTCCGTGTCTGCGGTGCTGCTCACGTACCGCCGGCGCTTCACGAGCGATGGCATCTATCTCGAGAGGGGCCTTCGTGGGGGTCCTGAGTAGCGCGTACGTGAGGGCGGCAAACGACGTGGTTCACGATGTGGCCGCGTCGGTCGCCATGGCGTTTCCGCTCGCTTCGCTCGTCGTACGCCGCGCCGCATCGGCTGCCGATAGCGTGACGCTCCAGCTCGCGTACTCGCGGATCGCGTGGTCGCTCATCGGTGCAGCGATCCTCGCCCTGGTGGTGATCGTCGCTACCGGTGGCGTTCGGCTTCAGTACGCTTCGCTCGGCATCAGGCCGAAGTACGTCTCGTTGCGAGCGAGGGCGGCGCTCATCAAGCATGCTGTGTTCGTCTCGGTCGCCGCCGTCGGCTTCGCTTCGGCGTTGCTCGTCTGAAGCGGAGTCTAGGCAGCTCTGCAGCTCCG
>JACRBU010000167.1 GCA_016213085.1 Coriobacteriales bacterium | reverse complement strand
GCTGACGGTGCAGGCCGATGAGGTGGCCCTCTTCGTCAAGGACGGCGTGGTGGCGGGCAAGCTCGGCGCGGGCAGGCACAACCTCGACACCAACAACGTGCCCTTCCTCTCGTCGTTGCTCGAGAAGGTCACGGGCGGCTCGGTCGCGATCAACATCATCGAGATCAAGCGCCCTGAGATCGACGCTGTGCTTGTCGCGCAGAGCGTGGCAGAGCAGCTCGTCGGTCGCGTCGCGTTCCGACGCGCCATGCGCAAGGCGGTCGCCTCGGCAATGAAGAGCGGCGCCCTGGGAATCCGAATCCAGTGCTCGGGTCGCCTCGGCGGCGCTGAGATGGGTCGCCGCGAGTGGTATCGCGAGGGTCGCGTGCCGCTGCACACCCTGCGCGCCAAGATCGACTACGGCTTCGCGACGGCCCGCACGACCATGGGCGCCATCGGCGTCAAGGTCTGGGTCTACATGGGCGAGGCCCTTCCCGGCCAGAAGGACGTGGCGGTCGAGGAGCGTCCCTCGCGCCCGCGTCGTCGTAACGACCGGAACGGGAGGTAGTCACTGATGCTGCTTCCGAAGCGAGTAAAGCACCGCAAGGTCCAGCGCGGCTCCATGAAGGGCGCTGCGAAGGGCGGAACGTCGATCCAGTACGGCGAGTTCGGCCTGAAGGCCCTCGAGCCGGCGTGGATCACGAACCGTCAGATCGAGGCCGCGCGTATCGCCATGACCCGCTACATGAAGCGTGGCGGTAAGGTCTGGATCAACATCTTCCCGGACAAGCCCGTGACCCAGAAGCCGGCGGAGACGCGCATGGGTTCCGGCAAGGGCAACCCGGAGAAGTGGGTGGCAGTGGTCAAGCCGGGCCGCATCATGTTCGAGGTGGCCGGTGTTCCCGAGGAGGTCGCCAAGGAGGCGATGCGCCTCGCAGCGCACAAGCTGCCCATCAAGACGAAGTTCATTACCCGTGGCGAGAGCGGCGGTGAAGGCTAATGAAACCTGTTGAGATCCGTGGGCTCGAGGACGCTGAGCTGATCCAGAAGATCAAGGACACGCGTACGGAGCTGTTCAACCTGCGTTTCCAGCTGGCCACCGGGCAGCTGGACAACACGGCGCGTATCAACGCCGTGAAGAAGGACATCGCGCGCCTGCACACGGAGTTCCGCTCTCGCGAGCTGAACGCCGAGCGCGAGGCATCGTAAGGAGGAACCTGGAAGATGACTGAGCGCAACGCGCGAAAAGTCCGTCAGGGTGTCGTGGTTTCGGCCGCAGGCGACAAGACCTGCGTCGTCCTCGTCGAGGAACGCAAGAAGCACCCCTTGTACGGCAAGATGATCACCGACAGCACGAAGCTGCACGCTCACGACGAGAACAACGAGGCCGGGATCGGCGACGTCGTCCAGATCATGGAGACGCGCCCCCTCTCGAAGCTCAAGCGTTGGCGCCTGCTCGAGGTCGTCGAGAAGGCCAAGTAGCGCCGGCGCCGACTGAGGCGTCGCCGACGCCCGCGGGATCGAGCAGACTCGCTTCGCTCGCAGCTCATCTCGCGGCACCAGACGGAGGATGAAATGATTCAAGCAGAGAGCCGGCTCAAGGTGGCCGACAACTCAGGGGCCCGCCAGATCTTGACCATCAAGGTCCTCGGCGGCTCGAGGCGCCGCTATGCGCGCGTCGGCGACGTGATCGTGGCAACGGTCAAGGAAGCCATCCCGAACGGCACCGTCAAGAAGGGTGACGTCGTGCGAGCGGTCGTCGTGCGCACCAAGAAAGAGCACCGCCGACCCGATGGCAGCTACATCCGTTTCGACGAGAACGCCGCCGTCATCATCGACCAGCAGAACAACCCCCGGGGCACCCGCATCTTCGGCCCGGTCGCACGCGAGCTGCGCGACCGTCGCTTCATGAAGATCGTATCTCTCGCCCCCGAGGTCCTTTAGAGGAGGCTTGAGCGTGGCTAGCAGCATGTCGATCCGAAAGGGCGATACCGTCAAGGTCATCGCCGGCAAGGACAAGGGCAAGACCGCTAAGGTCCTCAAGACCCTGCCCGAGAGCCGGCGCGTGATCGTCGAGCGCGTGAACATGGTCAAGAAGGCCCAGCGCCCGACGAACAAGCAGCCTCAAGGCGGCATCCTCGAAATCGAGGCCCCGCTTCACGTCTCGAACGTGATGCTCGTGTGTCCCGCCTGCTCGCAGCCGACCCGGGTGGGTCGCGCGCGCGAGGATGGCGTCCGCATTCGCGTCTGCAAGAAGTGCAACAAGACCATCGACAAGTAGCACAGGCTCGGCCGGCACGACGCCGGTCGGGGCGCAGGGTCGGAATCCTGCGCTGAGACACCTCCGGAGGAAGCGAAAGACATGGCACCCCGTCTGAAAGAGAAGTACAAGGCAGAGGTCGTTCCGGCGCTCAAGGAGCAGCTCGGCCTCGCAAACGTCATGGACGTCCCCCGACTCGAGAAGATCGTCGTCAACATGGGAGTCGGCGCGGCGGTCCAGGAGGCCAAGCAGCTTGACGCCGCGGTCGAGGACCTGCGAATCATCACCGGCCAGCAGCCGATGATCACTCGCGCGAAGAAGTCGATCGCCGGTTTCAAGATCCGCCAGGGCATGCCGATCGGCGCGAAGGTGACCCTTCGTGGCGACCGGATGTGGGAGTTCTTCGATCGTCTTCTGGCGACCGCGATCCCGCGTGTCCGAGACTTCCGCGGTCTGAGCGCCAAGTCGTTCGACGGCCGCGGCAACTACTCCATGGGCGTGACTGAGCAGTTGATCTTCCCCGAGATCGACTACGACAAGGTCGATCGCGTCCGAGGCATGGACATCACATTCGTCACTACCGCGAAGACCGACGAGCAGGCCAAGGCCCTGCTGGACGCGTTCGGCTTCCCGTTCAAGCGATCTTAGGAATCCAGCGGGACCCCCGCTGAGGCAAGGAGGACCAGGTGGCCAAGAAGTCGATGATCGCCAAGGCCAAGCGCGCACCGAAGTTCAAGGTTCGCGAGCACAACCGGTGCAGCATCTGTGGCCGGCCGCGCGCGTACTATCGGCAGTTCGGCATCTGCCGCATCTGCCTGCGCAACATGGCCAGCAAGGGCGAGCTTCCGGGCGTTCGCAAGGCAAGCTGGTAGGCGAACGATCGGAAGGGCTGCGACGAGAGGCGTGACCGCCACGGGCGGCGCGAACCGCGACGTAGTCCCATCCTGAACTAGGAGGAATCTGAAATGAGCATGACAGACCCCATCGCCGATATGCTCACTCGCGTGCGCAACGCGAACTCGGCGAGCAAGACGAGCACCACGATGCCTTCTTCGCGCAAGCTGGTGGAGATCGCTCGCATCATGAAGGAAGAGGGTTACGTCGAGGACTTTCGCGTGATCGAGGCTCAGCCGCAAAACGAGCTCGAGATCACCCTCAAGTACGGTGCCCGCAAGGAGAAGACGATCACCGGCATCCGCAGGATCAGCAAGCCCGGCCTGCGCGTGTACGCCAAGAAGGACGACCTGCCTCGCGTTCTCGGAGGCCTCGGAGTCGCCGTCATCTCCACGTCCAAGGGCGTCATGACCGACCGCGACGCACGCAAGGAAGGCGTCGGCGGCGAGGTCATCGCCTACATCTGGTAACCCGACCGGACTGAGAAAGGAGCGATTCGCCGTGTCCCGTATCGGCAAGCAGCCCATCCCGGTCCCGTCTGGGGTCGAGGTGAAGATCGACGGTCAGACCGTCACTGTGAAGGGCCCGAAGGGCGAGCTCTCGCAGACCTACGACGATCGCATGATCATTGGAATGGACGAAGGCTCGGTGGTCGTCAAGCGACCGGACGAGAGCCGCGAGGCGCGTTCGCTGCATGGCCTCACTCGCACCCTCATCGCCAACATGGTGACGGGAGTGTCCGAGGGCTTCTCACGTAACCTGGAGATCGTCGGTGTCGGTTACCGTGCCGCGATGAAGGGTTCCGACCTGGAGATGCAGCTCGGTTTCAGCCACCCCGTCGTCGTGAAGCCGGAGCCGAACATCTCGTTCGAGGTCCCGGCCCCGACGAAGATCACGGTTCGTGGCATCGACAAGCAGCGCGTCGGACAGATCGCCGCGGAGATCCGCGCGTGGCGCAAGCCCGAGCCGTACAAGGGCAAGGGCATTCGCTACGAGGGCGAATACGTCCGCCGCAAGCTCGGCAAGGCCGCGAAGTAGCGCGAACGAGACTGAGCGCGAGGCGCTCAGCTCGTTCGCGCGCGCGGGATCGAGCAGACGGCGACAAGCGCCGCAGCTCATCCCGCTGAACGAATCGGAGAGGTTGACGAGAATGGACAAACTGAAGGCGAAGCAGGCAGCGCTTTCACGTCGCCACCGCCGCGTTCGCGGTAAGGTGTCCGGCACCACCGCGCGGCCGCGTCTGTGCGTGACCCGCACGAACCTGCACATTTACGCTCAGGTCATCGATGACGTGACCGGCGCCACGCTGGCGGCGGCGTCTTCGGTCGACACCGAGCTCAAAGGCTCGTTGAAGAATGGTGCAACTGCCGAGGCCGCGAAGGCCGTGGGCGAGGCGGTTGGTCGCCGCGCCATGGAGGCGGGCGTGACCGAGGTCGTCTTCGACCGCGGTGGCCGCCTGTATCACGGTCGTGTCAAGGCTCTGGCTGACGGTGCTCGCAGCGCCGGTCTGACGTTCTAAGGGAGGAAGTCGAATGGCGCGTAGAGACAGGGAAGCACCGGTCTCCGAGCTCCAGGAGAAAGTCGTTTACATCAATCGCGTGGCGAAGGTCGTCAAGGGTGGCCGCCGCTTCGCACTCACGGCGCTCGTCGTCGTCGGTGATGGCGCCGGCAGCGTCGGCGTGGGCATGGGCAAGTCTCAGGAAGTGCCCATCGCCATCAAGAAGGGCATCGAGGACGCCAAGAAGAACATGTTCAAGGTCCCGCTGCAGGGCAACACGATCCCGCACGAGGTCCTCGGCATCTTCGGCGCGGGCAAAGTGCTGCTGAAGCCGGCTTCGCCCGGTACCGGTATCATCGCCGGCGGTCCGGTGCGCGCTCTCCTCGAGCTCGCTGGGATCCACGATGTGCTCTCGAAGTCCCTCGGCACCGACAACGCCATGAACATGGTCAAGGCGGCTGCCGAAGGTCTCAAGTCGCTTTCGAGCCCGCAGCAGGTCGCGCGCCGTCGCGGCATCAGCGTGGCCAAGATGTACGGCATGGAGGAGTAGGCTCATGTCCGCCAAGAAGACTGCAGCCAAGACGCTGCGCGTCACGCAGCTCAGAAGTGTCATCGGGTGCCCGGCCGACCAGAAGGCCACGGTCAAGGCCCTCGGCCTCAAGCGCATCAACGACACCATCGACAAGACCGACTCGCCCGCCGTCCGCGGGATGCTGTTCAAGGTCAAGCACCTCGTCAAGGTCGAGGAGCTCTAGGCAACGATTCGGCTCGGCCGCTATCGCCGAGCCGGGGTGTCGAGTAGGATGCCCAAGGTACGTTTGGAGTCAGCCGGCGGCGAGCGGCCGGCGCGGCGGATTCCGCCGAAGCGAAGAAGGAGCACTCATGGAGATTCACGATCTTTTCCCGGCCCCGGGCTCGCGCAAGGACCGCAAGCGCGTCGGCCGTGGTCACGGTTCCGGTCACGGCGGGCGTGCTGGTCGCGGTAACAAGGGCCAGGGCCAGCGTGCCGGCGGCACCAAGGGACCCGGCTTCGAGGGCGGCCAGACCCCTCTGGCAATGCGCCTCCCGAAGCTTCCCGGCTTCCGCAATCCGAACCGCACCGAATACGCCGTCGTCAACGTCGGCCGTCTGAACGAGATCTTCGGCGATGGTGAGGTCGTCGATCTCGAGGCGCTGCTCGGCAAGGGCGTGGTCAAGAACTCGTCGGCGCCGGTCAAGGTGCTCGGCGACGGCGAACTGACAAAGAAGCTCACGGTCAAGGTGGACAAGGTCTCCGCGCCGGCACGGGCGAAGATCGAGGCCGCCGGAGGGACGGTCGAAGCGCTGTGATCACCGCAATCGCGAATGCCTTCCGCGTTCCCGAGCTGAGAAAGAAGCTCATCTTCACGCTCGGCATCATCGCGTTGTACCGGTTCGGCGCCTACATCCCGGTTCCCGGGGTGGACCCCGCTGAGATCCAGGCGCTGTTCGAGGGTAATTCGGCTCTCGGGCTGCTCGGGCTGTTCTCGGGTGGGGCGATCGAGCAGTTCGCCGTGTTCTCGCTCGGCATCATGCCCTACATCACCGCATCGATCATCATGCAGCTCCTCCAGGGCGTCATCCCGAGACTCGAGGCATGGGCCAAGGAAGGCGAAACGGGCCAGCGCAAGCTCACCCAGATCACCCGCTACATGACGCTCGGAATCGCGTTCATCGAGGCCCTCGGCCTGCTCACCGTGTTCCAGCAGACGCTAAGGCGGAGTTTCGGTCTCTTCACAAGCGCGGTCATCGTCGTGACGCTGATCGCGGGGACCGCGCTCATCATGTGGATGGCCGAGCTCATCACGCAGCGCGGCCTCGGCAACGGCATGTCGCTGCTCATCTTCGCGAGCATCGTGGCGCGCTTCCCGCAGGTCATCATCCAGTCATTCAGCCTGAGCCAGCCGTTCCTCGTCATGGCGCTCCTGGTGATCACGCTGTTCGTGATCGCCGCGATCGTGATGATGGAGCGCGCACAGCGTCGGATTCCCGTGCAGTACGCCAAGCGCGTGGTCGGACGCAGGGTGTACGGCGGCGCAGGGACCTACATCCCGCTGAAGATCAACGGCGCGAACGTCGTGCCGATCATCTTCGCCTCTGCGCTGCTGTTCTTCCCGTCGCAGCTCGCGCAGTTCTTCCCGAACAACCAGATGATCCAGACCATCTCGTCCACGCTGACGCAGGGGTGGGTCTACTGGCTGCTCGACTTCACGCTCATCGTGTTCTTCACGTACTTCTACACTGCGCTCGTCTTCAACCCCATCGATCTGTCGGACAACCTCCGCAAGAACGGCGGCTTCATCCCGGGCGTGCGTCCGGGCATGGCTACGACGCGCTACATCGAGAACGTGATCAACCGCATCACGCTCCCGGGCGCACTGTTCCTCGGTGTGATCGCGGTCGTCCCGACGATCCTGTTCCAGCAGACCCAGATTCCGCTGCTGACGGCGTTCGGCGGCACGTCGATCCTCATCATGGTCGGTGTCGCGCTGGAGTTCATGACCCAGCTCGAAAGCCAGCTCAAGATGCGGCATTACGAAGGCTTCTTCAAGTAGGTCGACGCGACGCAGGAAGGGGACGGCATGAACCTCGTGCTGTTGGGAGCTCCTGGAGCCGGCAAGGGTACGCAGGCCGAGAAGATCATCGAGAAGTGGGGACTTCCGCACATCTCGACCGGTGACATCCTGCGCAAGGCGGTCGCCGAGGGAACCGAGTTGGGCCTCGAGGCCAAGAAGTACATGGACGCCGGCGAGCTCGTTCCCGACGACGTGGTGATCGGTCTGGCCAAGGAGAGGCTCGCGCAACCCGATACCGGGGTCGGCTTCATCCTCGATGGCTTCCCTCGCACGGTAGTGCAGGCCGAAGCTCTCGATGGCGCGCTTGCCGACCTCGGGAAGTCGATCGACGCGGCCGTCGCCATCGTCGTCGACCCCGAGGTCATCGTGGGCCGACTGACTTCGCGCCGCACATGCAAGGAGTGCGCGAAGATCACGACGGTCGCCGCGGTCGGCCCCGACGGCACGTGCCCCGCGTGCGGCGGTGAGGTCTATCAGCGCGACGACGACAATGAGACGACGGTGCGCAATCGTCTCGACGTATACGAGCGGTCGACCGCACCGCTCATCGACTACTACCGCTCGCACGGAGTCCTGCGCGAGATCGATGGGGACCGACCGGTCGACGAGGTCTTCGCCGACGTTGTCGCAGCACTGGAGGCGTAGCCAGAACGGTGATCATCCGCAAGTCCCCCTCTGAGATCGAGATCATGAAAGAGGCCGGGCGCGTGAGCGCCCGGGCTCTTCGTCTTGTTGGGGAGGCCGTAAGGCCCGGTGTCACGACCGGCGAGCTCGACCGCATCGCCGAAGAGGCCATCCGGCAGGAGGGCGGCGTTCCCGCGTTCAAAGGATATCGCGGCTTCCCACGCACGCTGTGTACCTCGCTGAACGAGCAAGTGGTCCACGGCATCCCGTCGAGCAAGATAGTCCTCAAGGAGGGCGACATAGTCTCAGTCGATGTCGGAGCGGTCGTAGATGGCTACTACGGCGACAACGCCCGCACATTCGCGGTCGGCAGAGTGGTGCCGGTCGCCGAGAAGCTGCTCGAGGTCACGGCGGAGTCCCTGCAGGCAGGAATCGATGCCGCTCGGCCCGGCAATCGCCTGTTCGATATCGGCCACGCCGTGCAGACCGTCGCGGAAGCCGCTGGTTTCTCGGTGGTACGCGAGTACGTCGGCCACGGCATCGGCCGCTCGATGCACGAGGACCCCAACGTGCCGAACTTCGGCATGGCGGGGAAGGGGCCCGAGCTTCAGCCCGGCATGGTTCTGGCGATCGAGCCGATGGTCAACGCCGGCACCCACGCGGTCGAGTCGCTGTCCGACGGGTGGACGGTCGTGACATGTGATGGACAGCTCTCCGCGCATTTCGAGCACACCGTCGCCATCACCGAGCAGGGTCCCATCGTGCTCACGGATGAGCCGGGAGCCGGACTCACGAACGGGTAAGAGAACGCTGGACGGCTCTGACAATGCGAGATATACTGACTGCTTGCGACTTCAGCCCCTGTAAGGAGACACAACTACGTGGGAAAGCGTGACGACGCCATCGAGCTCGAAGGCACCGTGGTCGAGCCCCTGCCCAACGCGATGTTTCGAGTTGAGCTAGAGAACGGCCACAAGGTGCTCGCGCACATCTCAGGCAAGATGCGGATGCACTACATCCGGATCCTGCCCGGCGACAAAGTCGTCGTCGAGTTGTCCCCTTACGACCTGTCACGGGGCCGCATCACGTACCGGTACAAGTAGTATCTCGCGACGCGTGGTGGCTACTCCCGGCAGCGTGTGAGTGCCCGACCTGCCAGAAAACGAATCGTCTGCGGCTGGACGATGACATAGAACGATGCACCGAAAGGAAGAACGATGAAGGTCCGTCCTTCGGTCAAGAGGATGTGCGACAAGTGTAAAGTGATCCGGCGCCACGGCCGGGTTCTCGTCATATGCGAGAACCCCCGTCACAAGCAGCGCCAGGGCTAGGAGGGAGCACGCGTGGCTCGTATCTCAGGCGTCGACCTCCCGCGCGAGAAGCGTGTCGAGATCGGCTTGACCTATATCTACGGCATCGGCCTGACCACCTCACAGCAGGTGCTGCGTGAGACCGGGATCAACCCGGACACGCGCGTGCGCGACCTGACCGAGGAAGAGGTCGTCCGGCTCCGTGAGTACATCGACCGCACCGTCAAGGTCGAGGGTGACCTTCGGCGTGAGGTTTCTCAGAACATCAAGCGTCTGATGGAGATCGGCTGCTACCGCGGTCTTCGTCACCGTCGCGGCCTTCCCGTCCGCGGCCAGCGCACGCACACCAACGCGCGCAGCCGCAAGGGACCGCGTCGCCAGATCGGCGCGAAGAAGAAGGGCAAGTAACGGATGGCAGCTAAGAAGAAGGGCGTCCGTACGCGGCTCAAGCGCTCAGAGCGCAAGAACATCGCCGTCGGTCAGGCCCATATCAAGAGCACGTTCAACAACACCATCGTGAGCATCACCGACCCGTCAGGGAACGTGGTCTCGTGGCAGTCTGCTGGCACCGTCGGCTTCAAGGGTTCTCGTAAGTCGACCCCGTTCGCCGCGCAGATGGCCGCAGAAGCGGCCGCCAAGATGGCTCAGGAGCACGGCATGCGCAAGGTCCAGGTCTTCGTGAAGGGCCCGGGTTCGGGTCGCGAGACTGCGATCAGGTCGCTGCAGGCTGCGGGCCTCGAGATCACCAGCATCCAGGACCAGACGCCGGTTCCGCACAACGGCTGCCGTCCTCGGAAGCGTCGTCGGGTTTAGGTTACGGAGGACCCTACAGATGGCTCGATACACCGGGGCGGACTGTCGTTTGTGCCGCCGTGAAGGAATCAAGCTCTTTCTCAAGGGCGACCGCTGCTACAGCGACAAGTGCGCTGTGGAGCGTCGCCCCTACCCGCCGGGAATGGCCGGCAAGAAGCGCCCGCGCGACAGCGAGTATCGGGTGCAGCTTCGTGAGAAGCAGAAGACCAAGCGTATCTACGGACTGCTCGAGAAGCAGTTCCGCAGCTACTACGAGCTGGCGAACCGCCAGCAGGGCATCACGGGTGAGAACCTGCTTCGCCTGCTCGAGACCCGCCTGGACAACGTCGTCTACCGTCTTGGTTTCGCCAAGTCTCGTGACGAGGCTCGCCAAGTCGTGCGCCACGGCCACATCACGGTGAACGATCGCCGTGTGAACATCCCGTCGTTCCGGGTCCGTCCCGGCGACGTGATCGCCATCGGCGCGAAGTCGAAGGACCTCCTCGTCGTCAAGACGGCGCTCATCGCGTCGGAGAAGACCGAGGTCCCTGGCTGGCTCGAGGTTGATATCGAGAAGCTCTCCGGCAAAGTGCTGTCGGTTCCGTCGCGCGAGCAGATCGACGCGCCGGTCCGCGAGCAGCTGATCGTCGAGCTCTACTCGAAGTAACGTCAACTACCAGAGAGCCAAGGGAGGCTGCTGGATGACCGAGTTCATGAGGCCCACGGTCACGGTTGAACGCATTGACGACCGTATCGCGCGCTACATAGTCGAGCCGCTCGAGCGCGGCTTCGGCTACACGCTCGGCAACTGCATGAGGAGGGTGCTGCTCTCCTCACTGCAGGGCGCTGCCGCTACGTCCATCCGTGTGGAGGGCGTGCAGCACGAGTTTGCGTCGATCGACGGCGTGCGTGAGGACGTCACCGATATCGTGCTCAACATCAAGGGCCTTGTTTTCGCCGACAACGGTCTGGGCGCCGAGGAAGCCGTCGCCACGCTTTCCGCGAACGGCCCCGCCGAGGTGACCGGCGCAGACCTCAAGGTGCCCACCGAGTTCGACCTGGTGAATCCCGATCACGTGATCGCCAACCTCAACAAGGGTGCTTCGCTCGAGATGAGCGTTCGTGTCGGTACCGGCCGCGGCTACGTCTCGGCTGACCGCAACAAGCGCGCTGAGGACCCGATCGGCGTTATCACCGTCGACTCGCTCTTCAGCCCGGTCGTGCGCTGCACCTACGTCGTGGAGAACACGCGTGTCGGCCAGCGCACCGACTACGACAAGCTGACGCTCGAGGTCGAGACCAACGGCGCCATCGATCCGTCCGACGCGGTTGCCCGCGCCGGTCAGATCATCGACGAGCACATGAATCTGTTCGCTGAGCAGGCTGCGACCGCACTCTCCGACGAGGGCATCTTCGCTGCCCCCGAGGACGAGGCGGACAGCGTGCTGGAGACTCCCATCGAGGAGCTCGAGCTTTCCGTTCGTTCTTACAACTGCCTGAAGCGGCAGGGCGTGAACACGATCGGCCAGCTCACAGAGTGCAGCGAGAACGACCTGCTCAACATTCGCAACTTCGGCGCGAAGTCCATCGAAGAAGTGAAGGACAAACTTCAGCAGATGGGCCTCGGGCTCAAGGCGTAACGGGAGTAACGAAGCGATGAGACATCTCAAGAAGGCGAAGATGCCGGGAACCGATGCGAGCCACGCGAAGTCCGTGGAGCGCAACCTGGCGATCGCTCTGTTCGAGAACGAGCGCATCAAGACGACCGAGACCAAGGCCAAGGCCGTCCGTTCGCTCGTTGACAAGTGCATCACCTGGGCCAAGGAGGGCGACGTCCACTCGCGCCGGATGATCATCCGCGCGCTCGGCGGCGATCCTCAGGTCATGACGAGCGGCGGAGACCGCGTCGAGGTCAGCCACAAGCTGATCGACACGATCGCGCCTCGCTTCGAGGATCGCCAGGGTGGC